>WLMQ01000050.1 GCA_009700145.1 Actinomycetota bacterium | reverse complement strand
TTGACCCAAATTGGATTCGCTCGTTTCAGCCAGGCGACTACCCCATCATGCAAGTGGCCGATGGCAGCACGGTTGTTATTAGTGGCCACCCCGCAGAACGCGGGACTTTTGAAATCATCGTGAACACGATGGACCGACCGCAACTATTGTCCGATACTCGTTTTGCTGATGTGCAAACGCGTTTGCGAAACCTCGGGGCACTGCAAGATGAAATGCGATCTTGGGCGCTCACGCTGCCCACAGCGCAAGCCTTTGAAGATCGTTGTGCCCAATTCGGCTTGGCTGTTGGTGTGATGCGTAGCGTTCGTGAAATTGCCGAGAGTGATTGGTCAATCGCCAGAGGTGCAATCACGCGCGTTCCCGATCGAATCGGTGGCGAAGTACGTATTCCGAATGCCCCGTGGCACTTCACGCATAGTCACGTCGGAACTTCGGGAGAACCGCGCTATCGCGGTGAAGATAATCGCAATGTGCTTCGCGACATTCTCAACATGAGTGACGAAGAAATCAGCGCGCTCGAAACCAACAACGTGTTGTCGAGTCGCCTTCCAAAAACTTCTTAAGCATCAAGTGCTGTGGGTTGCTGAATCACGTCAGTCCCCATGAATCGAACCATCGGTGGCAAAGTTCGCGCCAATATCGGTCCGGTCAAAATCACAAAGAGGATTGTGCCGACTCCAATTTGTCCGCCGAGCAATATGCCGGCGGTGACGACCACGGCTTCGATACCCCAACGGCCAACTTGCATACTTAATCCTTTGTCGTTGAGACCCAGCATCAACAGTTCCATTGGACCAGTACCGAGTGTTGTGGCAACACCAATCGAAATCGCGAAATAGAGCAACGCCATTCCGACAATCATCATCACAACACGCCACAACATCAACGTTGGTACGAGCATCAGTGGCAAAACAATGTTGACCACTTGACCTACTAAAACTGTGCCGATCAACGTGCCCCATGTAGGTGGACGCTTCACTGCAATCGCCAGCAAGGTGAAGAGTGCCCCGCTAATCCAACCCATCGTGCCAACACCAATATTGAGTTGCTTTGCTCCACCAGTTGAGAAAACATCGGCTGGCGCAACACCGAGATGTGCTGACACCATCATCGAGATACCGGTACCAACCATCACGATGGCGAGCAAGAGTGCCGTAGCACGAAAACGAAACGACTTCTTTTCAATTGTCGTTTTGCGCTCAGTCACCCGCCCACACTAGGTGCTGAACTGCAATATCATTTGTGATTCTGGTGTTGATTTAGTTGGTATATCCGAATAAAACGACACCAGAATCACAAATGAGTTAGATCTTTTTGGGAGGACGAGGGAAGAACGGACTCGTTCGCGCAATATAAGCGTCATAACCTTCACGGCGCTTCTTCAATGACTTCTCTAACAAAGTCACGCCACTCACACGACGTAAGAAGAATGTCATGACCGCTGCACCAATAAAGCCCCATGCTCCGCTTCCTGTTTCAGCAGCAACGATCGCGATTCCCCACCAGACACATGAATCACCAAAATAGTTCGGGTGTCGAGTGAACTTCCATAATCCCTGATCCATGACTTTGCCTGCGTTAGACGCATCACCTTTGAATCGAGCGAGTTGTGCGTCGCCGACAACTTCAAAGAACAAACCGATCAAATACACGGCAATTCCAACGAAGGCAATCAACCCAACTTTCGGCGTTGCATCTGATTCACCAATCTGAACCGGCAACGAAACAATCCACATCAATGTGCCCTGTAATGCAAAAACAGTCACCAAACTAATGATGGGAAATCGAGGTCCCCAGTGCTTGCGCATCGAGCGATAACGGAAGTCTTCACCATGACCAGCGTTACGCCACAATAAATACAGACCGAGTCGCAAACCCCAAACAGTTGTCATCAATGTCAAGATCCATTGGCGAGCATTGTCACCATCAGCAACCACCCGTGAAATCCAAGCCACCAATACAAAACCAAGGCCCCACACGATGTCAACAATGGACGCATTCTTTTTGATCAAACTAATAATCCAGGTTGTCACCATTAAGGCAACAACTCCCACAGCCGAACTCAACATCACTTCACCCATGATGATTTCTCCTCTTCTCATTTCTTGCTTCTAATGCTTCATCGACTTCGCGATCCATACGCATCCACTCATTATCTAACCACTTTGTTAACTCTTCGGTATCAGTGATTGAGTTACTAGGAATTTCCGCACGTTCGACTCGGCGTAAATGAAATCGAATTGGTGGCATTCGAGAAGAAATCGCGCGCAAGATTCCGCCAAAAGTATCAAGACCTTCAAAGCCAACATGCCACGCAAAGACGACGTTTGCGTCTGGACAGCCTCGCAACATTGCTGCTGCACCAGCCGGTCGCGGTGGTAATAAATGTTTCATCGCGTGCAAGCGATCGGCACGTACCGAATCAATTGCTGCAATCTTTTCCAAAGCTCTCGCGCGCTTCTTTTGATTGGCACGAGTCCCCTCGGGAAAAATGATCCCAACAGTTGAGGCGTCAATATTTGTTACCAACGTTTCAAGTGCTTCTAACTCGGGGGTCGAGTCAGTTGCATGGCGATCAAGAAAATGATTCGGTAAACGTTGACCCACAACATCAAGACAGGGATCGGCCAAGAGTTCACGTTTCAAGACATACCGCGGATTCATCTGCGCAAGCGTCGTCACGACATATGCCGAAACTAATGAATCAGCCAAACTGGCATGACGGGCAAACATCAAAACTGGTCCAGGTTTCAATGCATCAATGTTTTCAACCTCAACAGAGAAGCCACACGTTGCATTCAATGCTCGTAAAAGTCGTTCGGCCCACCAACGTTGTAATGCGTAATGCTTCGGCAAGTTCATGCTTTGTCCAGTGAGCCAATAAGCCGCTGAACACAAGACCCCGGCAGTTTCGAGCCACGCCCAGCACACTGCAAACGACAACAGTCGTGCCAATGGGAAACGCCATTTCAATCGACATGCATCAATCACCAGTACGAGCGGCAACCACACGGGTATCGCCACTGTCAAAATCACCGCACCAATAATCAGCCCAGGCATACTGATGAGGCGGCGCTTCATGGCTTCAGCGTAGATGTCGTTGAGCCCCTACGAGAGACGCAGAACCCGCTAATCAATGTCTATTTAGGTCAAGATGTCAGGATGAATTCCTCTGACTCATCATCATGGACACGGTCGCGGTCATTTGCTT
Organism: Actinomycetota bacterium; assembly: GCA_009700145.1. Classification (GTDB taxonomy): domain Bacteria; phylum Actinomycetota; class Acidimicrobiia; order Acidimicrobiales; family Ilumatobacteraceae; genus Casp-actino8. The sequence continues at coordinate 9,565 of WLMQ01000050.1, read as the reverse complement.
TGATTTTCGCCTTGTACGTCATCGCCGTCACTGGCGCGTTGCTCATTGCCTCGGCGATTGGGACAGATCACCCCGTCAAAGGGCTCATTTGGGGATACGGCGCGTCGGTCGCCTTTCTCTACATCGCCAGCCAAATCGTTGGCAACGGATCAACCTTTGATGCCTGGTGGAGCGTCATCCCTCCGAGTTTCGCTATCTGGTTCTGCATCGTGCTCGATGATCCAGGCAAGTTTTCCGATGCCGACCTCAGGCGACTCGCGGTTGCTGTTTGTGCCACGTTGTGGGGACTTCGTTTGACCGCCAACTGGGCGATCGGCTGGACCGGACTGAACCACGAAGACTGGCGCTACCGCATGCTGTACGAAACCGCGCCCATGCCGAGGTGGGCGGTCAGTCTGACCTCGGTCCACCTCTTCCCCCTGATCGTGGTGACCCTTGGTTCGATTCCAATGGCCATTGTGGCCTCGCATTCCCATCACGACTTTGGAGTACTGGACGTCATTGCAATCGTGATGGCCCTCACGGGAGTCGCCCTGCAACAGTTTGCCGATCTTGATTTACGCCGCTTCAACCGCACCAAACAGCCCGGAGATGTGCTCAATACCGGTCTCTGGTCGCGCTCGCGCCACCCCAACTATTTGGGAGAAATGTGCTGGTGGTGGTCGCTTTTTCTCTTCGTCCTCGCGGCCCATCCGGGCGCGTGGTGGGCCGGAATCGGAGCTGTAGCAATGACCATCATGTTCTTTGCGGCCAGCATTCCGATCGCTGAAAAGCGCAGTGCCGAGCGTCGACCAGGCTGGGATGCCTACAAGGCCAACACCCCCATGGTCTTCCCCCGCCTGCGTAAATAGTGTCAAGTCGGTCAATCAACTGGCCGATACACACAGGTGCTTATCGCGACGACTGTTATTCCGGCTCTCTTGGTGGCCGTCGCATTGCTATCGATTGTCAGCGTCGCCAACTTGTTACGACAGCACTCACGAACTCAACAACTCGTCATCAGTCTGCAGACCGAACAAGAACAACTCGCTCAAGCCAACGACCGCTTGGCACATGTTGCCTCACATGACTCGTTGACCGAGCTACTGAATCGTCAAGGAATCATTGAGCACCTCGAACAGGAAATTCTTAGCAGTCGTGACTCACACAAAATTGCAGTGCTCTTCATGGACGTCGATCGTTTCAAGAGCATCAATGATTCACTTGGTCATGGAGCCGGAGATCAACTTCTCCAAGTCATAGGTCGACGTATCCGCACAGTCATGCCATCTGGTTGTATTGCTGGACGTCTCGGTGGTGATGAGTTCGTCATTGTGATTGACGAGGCATCGGACATTTCTCGAGTTTCTGATGTTGCACATCGTCTCGCTCAAGTCATGAGCGAACCCCTCGAACTCAGCGGTCGTCTTGTTCGAATTTCGGTCAGCATTGGTGTAGCTATTGGACCAGATGCCAACGACACCGCAAGTGAACTCATTGGATTTGCCAATGTCGCATTACATCGTGCAAAAGATGCAGGCCGTGATCGCGTTGAGATCTTTACCTCAGATGTTCGCCTCGAAATGCAACGACGAGCAGCCGAAGAACGTTCGTTACGTCTTGCCATCGATGCCGGCGACGTTGTGCCATTTTTCCAACCCGAATTTGATGCCAGTACCGGGCAAATCATCGGTGCAGAAATTTTGGCTCGATGGGTTCGCCGAGACGGAACCATTACAAGTGCTGGTGCGATGCTCACAATGGCCGAGGATGCCAGCACGCTTGAGCGACTGACATCAGTCATCATGCAACAATCACGGCCCGTCATTCGCCGCCTTGTTGCGCTTGGACTTCCTACCGGATTTCGATTCCGCGTCAACTTGCCGCATCGTTGTACTCCGCGCGCTTGGCGTGATGGGCAGGTGGCGTCGTACTTCACCGGAATCAGTCCGAACATGTTGACTCTTGATGTGTACGAGACCGCGATGTTCAGCGATCTTGTTGGTGCCGCAGGTGTCTTAACCGAGATGCGTCAACTTGGTGCCCGAGTTTGTCTTGAAGACGCTGGTCGTGGTGGCGGGTCTCTCTCAATGTTGCGTTCGCTACCCCTTGATGAAGTTCGCGTTGATCGACTTCATGTCGACTCGCTCACCTCACAAGCCAACGATCGTGCTGTTGTACGCGCCATGGTTAACTTGGCCAAAGATCTGGGTCTCAGTATTTCGGCTGATGGAGTTGAAAGCGGAGCCCAGGCTGATGCACTGCTAGCCCTTGGTTGCACGACCCATCAAGGCCACCTGTATTCGCCCGCCATTACAGCCACCGCTCTTGAGGACATGATCTTAAAAATGGTGGCAGAACGCGCTACTGACGGTCTGATGGCGTAGCGTTTCCCTTTCGTGTCGTCAAAAAAACTTGGTGTCATATGGATGCTCATCAGCGCCAGTGCTTATTCGATGTTCACCATTTTTGGTAAAACTGTTCTGAAAGAACTTGACGCTGTCGATGTTTTGTTGTGGCGCTTCTTCATCGCAGTTCCTACTGCTTGGATCTTCATCGTTATCCGCCATCGGCGTGGTGGTCCCAGTCCGTTTTCTGTGGCGTGGAAACCTCGTTTCGCTGCAGGCCTCGTTTTCGGTTCAGTCTCGTGGTTAGGTTTTGCCGCCCTTGACCGTATGCCGGGCGCGTTATACATCGTCATCATTTACACCTACCCCGCGATGGTCGCCGTTGGTGCTTCGTTATTGGGACGACCCGCATCAAAGCACGTATGGATTGCCGTTGCGATCACTCTCGTCGGTATCGCACTGACGGTTCCAGAAGTTCTCGATGGCGCTGGTGGAGCAACAGTGCTCGGACTCGTACTTACCCTCGGTAACGCGGTGATGTACGCCACCTACATGATCTTCAGCGAACGTTTAGTGAGGGGTGATCAAGCTGGTGACGGTCTTGTTGCATCTGCGTGGAGTTTGACTGGCTCTTTAGCATTTGCTGTCGTCATTGCAATCATCAAATGGCCACCCGATTTTCCACATACGTTTAATGGTGTCGGTTCGATGTTTGGCTTGGCCCTCATCAGCACCGTGATCGCAAGTATGGGATTCTTCTTGGGCGTACGTCATCTTGGTCCGGCTTCAGCAGCGCTTGTGGCAACAACCGAACCAGTTCTCACTTTGATTTGGGTTGTTGTCATTCTTGGAGATTCACTCAAAGCAATTCAGTTACTTGGCGCTGCACTCGTCATCATCGGCGTGGTGTGGTCTCAGCGGACACCAGGTGAATATGCCACAGGTGATCCTGGCGAAGTTCATTCAACAAGCGCCTGAAGTTCGTCAACTCTCAAGGCCAGAAACGAACTCGTTGTATACGACGGCAACGAGCCGCTGCCGCCAGTATTTGATGTCCACGAGATTTCCCAATCAACAGAGACAACACCGACGAAGACTCCCCCATCTCGACTGACTGATGAATGTTGATAGGTGTACATACATGGAGACATCGCTTCGTCTCCAAGAGGCACGCTCCATTCAATGCCAGGTCCATCACATTGCATTGCTCCAACCAAGCCACCATTCGATGTTCCATCGTCTTGAGAAATGAACCGAAGGCGAACAGGAGTTGCAGTCGTACGCGCCCATGCTGAACCAAACACTGTCGGCACCCACGCCATGGCCGTTACCGGATACCACCAATCAATACTCGCCCACAACCACATCCCAACATTCACCACTACCTGATCGGTCGGTGGAGCAGTCATCACCGATGGTTGAGGTAATCGTCCTCTCACCAAGATCGCCGCGTTCTGAGCTAACTGCGCAGTTGACGGACGCGGAATCCACACCAACGTCATTCCACCATCGGGTGCATGTCGCTCATACAGGTCGTAACGAACTGAACCGACCAACTTGGTGATTCCAGTTGTTGATCCAATGCCGCTGTCGTAGATGGTGGCTGGCACCCATCGATATCCCGATGAATCAACACCAGATCCGTTCGGTGGTGACGAGGTTTGAACTCCTGCCCAAATCGAACCACCGTCGGCGCCACCACTTCCAACTGGTGCATCGACTGCAAGCACTTGACGATGAACATCGGCACACAGCATCACGAGCAACGAAATGACAAGGCCCGCAAGACTCAAGCGTCGAAATCGCATAAGTCCTCCTCGGTGGTCCAGCGGGTGGGAGTGCCTTGATTCCACAGCCATTGATCATCGACTTTGACCAAGGTGAAAGTCACCAATGAACTCATCATTGAGTCATCAAAAATGATGTCTCCGTCAACCAGCACCACATCGTCAGTGATGCAGGTATACACAAGAGCACTCGAATCAGAGAGAGTTTGCGTCTTGTCAATTCGATAACGAATTGCTCCGCCACCAGTCGCCGTGATGTGAGCACTTCGACGCTCGGCTATCAGTTGCTGAAGATCGCTGTAGATCGGACTATTCACTTCTGTGAAAGTGGCTACATCACATGAATATGGATCTCGACCACACTCAATTCGCGCTTGCATCAATTCTGCAAACGAACTCTCAAGATCTGCGGCGACTGTCAAAGTGGTCGGTTCAATCTTTTCGGGAGGCACTGTCGTAGTTGGGCGAACCTCTGAAGTTGTCTCAAGCAGCCCCTGCCCGTTTCTGGGTAACTGGCCAACGACCGCCCCCGATGTTCCACCACATGCACCCAAGATGACCAGTGCTGTTATCCACCATGTTCGTTTCATCATTTTTCCCTTCGTGTCGACACTGTGGGAATTCAGATCCCCACAACGGTGCCGTTGTCCAAGAAGATGACTGGTAAAAAACAGACGATCTATAGGTCAAATGAACTAGTCATGAAATCGGTGGAATCACGTTCGTGAATGTCTCAAGACCTTGACAAAATCTGTAAAACTCGCCCTATGACTTCTCCTATTTCACGTCGTATGTTCTTTGCTCTCAGTGCCTCAGTGGTTGTTGTGGCCTGTTCGAAAAATGAATCCTCGACAGAGCCGGCACCAGATTCATCAGCCGCTTCAACGTCGGTGGCCCCCACAACTTCTCCGGTTCCTCAGACTGATCTCACAAGCGATCCATTCACCCTTGGGGTCGCTTCTGGTGACCCAACAGACCAATCAGTGATCTTGTGGACTCGCCTTGCGGTCGACTCGCTCAACGGCGGCGGCATGCCCGCCCAAGATATTGAGGTTCTTTGGGAAGTGTCGAGCACCGATACTTTTGATGACATCGTTTCGTCGGGGCTCGCGACTGCCGAAGAACGATTTGGACATACAGTTCATATTGATGTTCCATTATCAACGGGTGAATCAATCGTCTTCTATCGATTCCGAATTGGCGACTATGTCAGCCCGATCGGGAAAACACGCTTGTCGTCTCCGAGTGGATCAACAACGCCAATCAAAGTTGCGGCGGTGTCATGCCAGAACTACACCGACGGTTTCTACAACGCCTATGCCGATCTTGTCGAACAATCTCCCGACCTAGTGACTTTCTTGGGTGACTACATCTACGAGAGTGGTGTCGGCACTCTTGATGCCACGACTGTTCGATTACACAACAGCGATGAAATAAAGGATCTTGTTGCGTATCGCAATCGATATGCGTTGTATCGAAGCGATCCACTGCTTCAGGCAGCACATGCCGAATGCCCATGGGTGATCACATGGGACGATCACGAAGTTGAAAACAACTACGCGAACTTGACGCCCCAAGATTCAGCCGATGCTGAGGGACACGCCGCGCGACGTGCCGCTGCGTATCAAGCATGGTGGGAACACATGCCCGTCCGCCTCGGTCCGCCCACCGATGAAAGTCTGACCATCTATCGGCAGTTTTCTTGGGGCGATCTGCTCAATCTTTTAGTGGTCGATGGGCGTCAATATCGTGACGATCAAGCATGTGGCGATGCTGTTCTGAGCACACAACCTGCGTGTGATGAAGCACTTGATCCGGCACGAACAATGCTTGGAGCCGGGCAAGAACAGTGGTTCTCCGACAACATCAACGACACCACCAAAGTATGGAATGTCATGGCTAATCAAACAGTCATGACCGACATCAGACTCGGTGCGGCAGTTCTTAACTATGACCAATGGGACGGATATGCACCCGATCGAAATCGAATTCTGTCAGACATCGTTGATCAGGGAGTAGAAAACTTTGTCGTTCTCACCGGCGATATTCACCTTGCCGGTGTTGGCCAATTAACAACTGACTCCAACCCAACCACCGCCATGGGTGCCGAGTTTGTCTCCACTTCGATTTCATCTTCAGGCAATGTTTCAACCGACACCGAAGGACTCTTAATCGCCCTTCCCAACATCATCGATGCGGAAACTTCGCACCGGGGTTACACGCTTCATACCGTGACCGCGAACGACTGGACGGCAGAGTACCGAATTGTTGACAACAATTTGGTTGAGGGTTCAACAACTTCGGTGTGGAAGACCTTCAAGGTGACTGCAGGTTCTCCTGCAGTCACTCAAATTTAAGTTCAGCTGCCGGCGACGCAATCAAAAGTTGACTCAAGGGTCGCAATTCCCTCGTCAGAAATGTCAAGAGCGGTCATATCAACCGAGCCATCGACCAAGCCCTCAAGATTGTCCACAACAAGGGTCAGGTCGGCTGCGCTGAGTTTGTTCACGACATCCGAGACGCATGCCTCATCAATGGTGACGTCAGACTCTGCCGCCGAACTAACAAGGGCATCGGTGACTTTCTTGGCGTCGCCAGAACCGCCGGCCGAGCCAATGCCACCATCATCGCCACCACATGATGACAAGCCAATAACTGCCACTGCTGAAACAACTAATCCGACAAACTTCTTCATTGTTGCCTCCAGGCAATTAAGTGAATATTTGCTCCGACCTTAATCAACTAGGCCGAAGCCAACACGGCATTGGCCTGTTTGGCCGTTTCTTTTTGTCGACGTTTGGCAGCAACCTGCATGCGGATGCCGCCAGCAATGCCTTCAGGGTTCAAGATCGCCGTCACAATTAACAACACTCCACCGATGAGGGCCTCCCAACGACCAAACGAACCAAATACTTGATTCATGGCGAAGAAAGAAACCCCCGATGCTGCCGAAACACCTGCTGCAATTGCGCCGCTGACGCTCGTAATGCCACCTAGATAAGCGAACGACAACGCAGTCAGCGAGGCGATAGTTCCGTAGGAAAGATCAGAGACTGCTCCGAACCGATAAGCCAGCAATGCGCCGCCCATTCCGGCGATAAACGATGAGAGAGCAAACATCATCATCTTTACCCGGGTGTTGTTAATACCAATGGCCGCTGATGCCCGTTCGTTACTGCGAACAGCCAACATCACGCGTCCCGAACCACTGCGACGAATGTTGGCCACCATCAAACACAAAATTGTCAGGATCGCCAGCAAGAAGAAGGCAAAAATAGGTCGAGACGTTTTATTGCCATAAATGAGACCCAAGTTCCAGCCACCTAGAGATGGATTGGGGACCTTGGCTCCCCCGTTGTTCACCCCACCGATCACCCATGGTTGTTTGAAAACGAATTCAGCAATGGTGACACCACCGGCGAGGGTCACGATCGCCAGGTTGGTACCGCGCACTCTGAGTGCAGGAAGCCCAACCAAAAGCCCAAAAATCGCCGCGCCAACAGCCGCAAGAATCGGTGCGATTGGAAAAGGGATCGAGTAATTGCCCGCCAACTTTGACAGCGCAAATCCGCCAATACCAGCAAAGGCCATTTGTGCCAGCGAAGTCTGACCGCCAAAACCGATCAGAACAACTAAAGATAAAGCCAAGACCGACGCAATCAACGAACTCATAATGGCGGCCCGCCACAGCGGTCCAAGGAAGATAATTCCGGCCGATGCAATCACGAGTGGAGCGCCAACCGATAGCCGTGTCACATGAGCCAGCGGAACGAATGGCAATTTCCAACCCCCAACTGACCCTCTCTCCGGAAGGCGTTCGCCAGACACAATCATCGTGACGATGATGACGAGAAACGGCAGACCTTCACGCATTCCGTATTGAGGCCACCAACTAAAATCGAGTTGCATCTTTGTGAAGGTGCTTTGCACCATTCCGATCGCCACACCTGTCAATACCGTGGGCCAGAAATGTCGGAACTTTCCAATGAGAGCGGCACCTAGGGCTGGGATTAAAAAGCCAAAAGTAAAAATAGAACCATTCAACTGCACCAACGGCGCGGCCAGAATTGCAATCACGGCGCCGACCACCGATGAAATAACCCAGCCCGAGGCGGCCAAGAAATCTGGCGAATGCCCCAAGAGGACAGCTCCTTTTTCGTTTTCGGCCGCCGCACGCGTGGCTAACCCAAAACGTAAATACTTGCTGGCGGCCCACACGACGACCGTGATCACAAGCACGATTGCGAGCAACCACAAACCGTCACGCGGTACGCGCAACTTGTCAGTAATCGTTACTACCTCGCGAGGTAAAATTGGATCGACGCGCATCGCCAACTGATCTGGGAAACGCCGATCCTTCAGACCAATCATGACAATGATCAAACCGACGCTAGCTACGACACGCGCCAACGCCGGGGCGTCTCTCAACGGGCGAAAGATCAGCGCATAAATCAATAAACCCATGAGGGCCGCAGTCAGTAAAGCCAAACTAAAAGCCCATGTGAAACCGACATCATGACCAAAGCGGTAACGGTCTGGCAGTCCCGGAATGGGGAAAAGATATGCCCCATTCCGGAGTTCTGCATAGACATAAGCACTCCACATTGCAATTGCCCCATAAGCGAAATTGACAATGCCAGAACCTTGATAACTAATCACGAGGCCCATCGCAAACCCAGCGATGATGGCCCCGGCCCCACAACCGAGCAACAAATAAAACAGATAATCAGTCATCGTAAAATTCTCCGTCTTGTTTGTTGCTCAGCAGTGGTTAACAGGTCAGGGAAGAAGTGGGGTGCTGTCCCACAACTTGCCATCATCAACGGAAACGACCGCGCCATCTTTGTATTCGGTCGCCTCAAAGACGTACGAACAAATTGACGGGTAACTCGGTGCAGCAAGACCACACTTGACAGGCGTGATGCCTCCGTACAAGAACAGGCCATCGGCTGACTTCAAGAAGTCATACAGATTCTGACCAGTCATTTCGGTTCCACCAGCAACCATTTCTGCGGCGTAGTTGCGAAGCGACAACACCAAAACGGTACCCAAACCACCAAGACCAAGAGCACCTGTCTTGACATCAGCGGGCTCGATACCCATTTCGCCAGTTGCCTCATCCTTGATGAAAGGAGCCACAATCGATTGCAGCAATGCCTTTTCAGGCGTGTCGCGCTCGGGAGTTGCACCAACGAATACCCAACCAGTTGCATCATCGCCCACTTGAGAAATGACGTCACTGTCTGAGCAAATGCTGGTTGTCAACACGGGCTTGGTGATTCCAGCAGTGGCGTAGCCACGAATGGTTCCGATACAGCCAGCGTCTGCGTAGAGCGAGATCAAAAGATCAGGATCATCAGCATTGGCAGCCTGCATCAAACCGAGATAGCCAGCATCGGTTTCGTTGTCTCCACCCTTGACGGCCTTCCAAGTAATTCCAGCCTTATCAAG
>WLMQ01000005.1 GCA_009700145.1 Actinomycetota bacterium | reverse complement strand
TCAACATCTCGACAGTGTCCGCCAATCTCCTCGGGACATGTCGCTCGCCCTTCACGCTTTCACCGCCACTGGCGTCCTCGTCGGAATGGCTGCTCTCGTCGCGGTGCTTGACGGTTCCGCTCGATTAGCGATCATTTGGCTGCTCGTCGCTCAGTTGATCGATGGCATTGACGGGCCTTTGGCGCGGCGACTCTTGCCTGAAGAAGCCACCACCAAGTTCGATGGTTATGTACTCGATCTCGTTATCGATTTCGTCACCTGTGTGCTCGTCCCGGCGGCTTTCCTGTGGGAATTCCATATGGTCAATCACGACCGCTCAGGAATGATTGCTGTGGCCGCCCTTTTAATGTTTTCGTGCTTGTGGTTTAGTCGCACCGACCAACAAGATTCTGAAAGTTGGTTTCACGGTTTTCCGGCATCATGGAACATGGTCATTCCAACCCTGTGGCTATTAAACAGTTCTCCAACTGTCACTCTTGTTGTGGTTGCATGCTTGTCGATTCTCACCATGACCAACGTGCAATTCGCTCATCCGATTCGTGTCGTTCAATGGCGCCTTTGGAACGTGACAGCAATTTCAGTGTGGGTTGCCGGTGTTCTATTCGGAACCATTTGGTCTCCCGGAATTCCTGCTCCACTCATCGCCCTCATTTTCTTGGGACCTTTGATGGTGGCCGGAGGCACAGTTGCTCGGCAAATAGAAGTCACGCGTGACGTTCAACTGTTCCGCAACCAATAAACCGCTTCCTATTTAGCTGAGCCATCCCAGCCAGAAAAAGCATCAATGGTCGCTTTGACATCGCCTAGTGGATACAAAATCGGACATGTGCAACCGTGGTCGATGTAATGCTTCACCTTGGCACGAGCCTCTGCAGGTGTACCACTCGCCGTCAGCATTTCGACTATTTCATCAGGCACAAGTTTGCTCGCAGCCACAACTTGTTCGTGGCTAGCAGGCCAGGTAAGCACTTCGCCAACTTTGTCGAGCAATGACTGAGGGACGCCAGACGCCTTCATGATGTGAGGTTGTTGACCGAGATACTGAGTCACCATTAAGCGAGCCATATCAAGGGCAGTTTGACGATCTTCGTGAACGCTACAAACCACCAATTGGGGCCGGTCAATATCGCTCAGTGAGCGACCAGCCTTGGACGCGCCTTTTTCGAGAGCTTCAAGTGCTTGATCGTTGTAATCGGGTGACACTAAATAATTGAGCACTGCGCCATCGGCTATTTCGCCAGTCAGTTCCATCATCTGCATTCCGGTTGCCCCGATGTAGATCGGAACATCTTTCGGACGACGATCTTGATACACATAGTCAAGCTCGACTCCGTCAAGGTGAACATACTCACCATCAAAGGTCACAGTTTCATTGTTCAATAAGGCACGAACGGTTGTGACTATTTCGCGCATGACACGTAGCGGTTTCGCTCGATCAATACCGACTTTTTGTGCCAACGGATCCCACCAAGCCCCAATGCCCAAAATGACGCGACCAGGCGCCAAGTCATCAAGTGTTGAAAAGGTTGCGGCTAGTCGAGCGGGATTACGACTCCAGCAATCGACGACGCCACTACCAACCTTGATTCGTTCAGTAACACTCGCGAAAGCAGCCATCGGAACTGTTGCTTCGCGAACGAGTCGACTTTCGGCCTGCCACACTGCGTCGAAGCCCTTGCTTTCGGCGTATTGCGCAAACTGCATGCCCTCACGAATCGGGTGGGCGTCTTGAAGATAAATCGCTACGGGTTGAATGCTTGTAGATTCGCTCATTTTGGTGTGGACCTTTGTGCTTGTGGAGTTGATTTACAATTTCGCAAAAAGCCTGATTGCGGCTTCGGACGCTTTACTTCTAATCTCATGCAGATCGACCAACGTCGGTAGACCATCATGAAGCAATTCTTCGCCTTCGGCCGACCGAACATTGATCGCACGTATGCCCGGTGTGAAAGCGACGTGCCACGGACTATCACTGTGGTCGTAATTCCAAGTCACCTGATCATCGCGACACTCTGGAATAAAGTCGTAGCCATTTTCAAGCCATGACCACGCGAGGTCAGGAGAGAGAGTGACTTCATCAGCTCGGTACGCCACATAGGCCAAGCGCATTTCTTCGAGCATGTCGGCGCCAATTCCGTCGGTACCGAGGATTATCTTGTTTGCTCGCCGCGACGGATGCGCGTATCCAACGCCGTTATTCATATTGCTGCGCGGGTTATGAGCAATCGTTCCTCGCAGTTCTCGATCAAGATGCACGCAATGAACAAGTAGCCAATCATCTTGAGCAAGCTGTTCAAGCCTTTTTCCTGCAGCAAGGTCATCGATGCCTTCGGCAACATGAATATGAACACCGACTCCTAGATCATTTGCCAAGCCGGACGCGCTTTCAAGTAGTTCATCTGAACATGTGAATGCTGCATGCACACCGACCATTCCGCGACCACCAGATGCAATGAAGCGGCGATTTTCCTCAAGACCCCGACGACCAGCAGCAGATCCGTGACGATCGGTCACCCCATATGAACACACAACTCGCACACCGACTTCTGAGCAAGCTTGGGCAATGACATCAAGGCTGCCTTCAATCGCGTTCGGACTTTCGTGGTGGTCAATGATTCCGGTTGTGCCGCTCATCAAAGCTTCAACGGCGCCCAACTTCGCTGACCAATAAATCATTTCAAGATCAAGCGCCGTATCTAAACGCCACCAAACTTGTTGCAAGATTTCTAGAAAGTTTGTCGGTTGAAGTGGTGGCGCAGGCATTCCCCGAGCCAACGATGAATACAAATGATGGTGACCACAGACAAGACCTGGAGTGGTGCTTGCCATGTCAGTCGTTGTCTTCGTTGGTGGGACGCATAGGCAACACTGTTCGCCATTGACCGTCGTAGTCGAAAAGGGCCGCAGCTACTGCTCCTGCAGTTGGCACTAAACCAATCTCGCCAACACCCTTAATTCCATAAGGTGAATTAGGTTCAGGAGATTCGACCAGCACAACCTTGACGGGCGGCATATCTTTCGCTCTAATGATTCCGAGTGAACGCAATGTTTTATTTGTTGGGAAACCGGTCTCGGGATCGGATGGGAACTTTTCTGAAAGGGCATAGCCAAGACCCATGTGAACTGATCCTTCGATCTGTCCTTCACACAAAGTTGGGTTGACGGCCATCCCCACGTCGTGGGCTGCCACAACTTCGATGACTTTGCCGGTTTCGCGGTCGACTGTGACAAGTTGCGCGGCATAACCAAATGTTGAATGGATTGTTGGATTTTCAACTTCACCCAACTTCTGAGTCCAATCAATTCGGTACTCGCCATAGTGATCGACACCCACCGCACAGTTTGCGGCACGGGCTGCTTCGCAGGCGGCCTTCACAGCTCCAGCGCCCATCAAGGTGCCACGCGAGCCAGTAGTTTGCCCGAAGCCAAGTTCACGTGTGGTATCAACAATCACACGAATTTTGTCAGGATCAATTCCAAGTTCATGCACAGCAACCTGCAAGGCAACAGTGTTGATACCTTGCCCCATCTCGGTCCAACCATGTCGTACTTCAACGATTCCATCTTCACGGAAGTGAATAATTGCACCACTGATTTCTTTGAACCCGTTTCCGAGTCCAGAGTTCTTGAGTCCCAACCCAAGACCAACCGCTTGACCCGATGCAATGGCAGCATCGTAGAAGGGTTTAATTTCATCAAGACATCTTTCGGCACCGAGGCAGCCATCATCCATGATCTGTCCAGGTCCCCAAACAACGCCTGGCTTGATGACATTGCGTTTACGCATTTCCCAACCTGAGATACCGACCATGTTCGCCAAGCGATCAATGACGCCTTCCATAGCGAACTGTGCCTGATTAGCTCCGAACCCTCGGAAAGCACCACACACTGGATTATTAGTGCGTGCTGCAATGGCTTCAACGTCGATGTTGGCCAATACATACGGACCGCTGGCATGACCAGCCATACGTTCAAGAACCTTCATGCCAACACTTGCATAAGCTCCGCTGTCGCCGAGAGCCCGAACCTTGAGAGCAACTAAGCGACCATCAGAATCGCACCCTGCTGTGTACTCCATATGGATCGGATGCCTCTTGGCATGAATCAAGAGCGACTCTTCACGTGAAAGCGTGCACTTCACCGGTGCATCAAGCAACCAAGCAGCAAGAGCCGCATGAGCCTGATTGCTCATATCTTCCTTGCCACCAAACGCTCCGCCATTTGTGACGAGTTCGACGGTGATTTGTGAATGATCTATTCCAAGAATTCGCGCGATGTCGTTGCGGTCGTCCCAAACGCCTTGTCCACCGGAATACACATGCAGGCGACGAACACCATCGGTTACCGAAGGCACGGCTAACGAACTTTCTGGCTCTAAGAAAGCATGCTCAATGCGCTGAGTATCAAAGATCTCGTGCACAACATGAGGCGCTGCCGCCAAAGCAATCTCAACATTGCCTCGTGAATACCTGCTGATACTCAAAACATTTGAGTCGGTTCCCCATACGGCGATTTCTTGATTAGTTATCGCATACAACGGATCAGTAATCGGTTTGAGGGGTGCATACGTCACTTCAACAAGTGCAGTCGCAGCCCGTGCAGCAATGCGAGTATCAGCGACAACAACTGCCAATACGTCACCGGCGTAGCTGGTTCGACCACCGACTGGAATCATCACCGGCCAGTCTTTATAGATCAAACCAACTCGAAGCTCGGCTGGGATATCACTTGCTGTAAATACGCCGACAACTCCAGAAGCCTGTAAGGCCGAGTCAATGTTGATTGCTGTGATATCGGCTCGAGTGTGTTCTGTGAGCACGAGAGCAGCGTGAAGCATTCCGGGGACACGGATATCGTCGACATAGCCTCGGTCACCAAGAGTCAATTCTTTGGCTTCATATTTCATTCCGCCCGAACCAAGACCAGTTGGCTGCTGAGGTATGAGTTGTTTGCCCTGAGCAACTGCCTCAATGGCGTCGAGCACCTTGACGTATCCCGTACAGCGGCACAGGTTGGCACCCAAGTGACGGCTCATATCTGACTTAGTGAGCGCAGAACCCTTTTTGTCTATTTGACCCTTGGCACGCATCACGATGCCAGGAATACAGAAGCCACACTGCAAACCACCACAGGCAGCGAAGGCATTGGCATATGAATCACGTTCGGCTTGATCGAGTCCTTCTAGAGTGACCACCGTTTTGCCAGCAACTTTTTCTAGAGATTGTTGGCAACTCACGACAACCTTGCCGTCAATCAAAACGGTGCAACAACCACATTGACCTGATGGTGAACAACCATCTTTTGGCGATGTGATATCTAGTTCATCACGCAGCGCCGCAAGCAAATGCGGATGCTCAGCGTCAACGGTGACTTCTTGCCCATTGACCTGCAACGCAACTCTGCGACTGGCTCGTTGATGCGGATTGTTTGCGATATCAGTCATTGGTATGTCTCTTAATCGCCGCTTGGTTTTCGGGTGAAATGATTGTTCCGCGTTGTTGAGTAATGCGGGTATAAACCTCGGGTCGACGATAGCGATCGAAATTAAAGAGGGTGCCTTTGTAACGCTCACACCAATCAAGATCACAGGCAGCGACAATGAGTTCATCATCAGTAGTCAATGTTTGAGCCACGATTTGACCACTCGGAGCAACAATGCATGTTTGACCCAGCGAATCAACGCCTTCTTCAATTCCGCCCTTAGCGACACCTACGACCCAAGTTCCGTTTTGATAGGCGCCAGATTGCATCACGAGAGAATTATGAAAACCCTGCAAAATATCTTGACTCGGATCTGGAACGTAATGAATTGGAGTGTTGTAACCACACAGAATCATTTCCACACCTTGAAGGCCCATTTCGCGGTACGACTCTGGCCAACGACGATCGTTACAAATCATCATGCCGAAGAGACCGCCGAAAGCCGCCCAAACGCCAAAGCCTTCAGGACCTGGTTCGAAGTAATAGCGCTCAGCGTGTTGGAACGGACGATTCGGCTCATGATGTTCGTGACCAGGAATATGTACCTTGTGGTACTTGGCTACTACTGAGCCGTCACGTTCAACCAAAATCTGGGTGTTGTACCGATGCACAACACCTTGAGCATCGGGTTCGGTCAGTTCGGCGTAGCCCAATGAGAAACCAATTCCGAGTTTCTTAGCCTCATCAAAGAGAGGTTGTGTATCGGTACTTGGCATTGACTTTTCATACCAATGATCGGCGTCAGAGATGTCATCAACAAACCAACGGGGAAAGAAGGTGGTCAAAGCCAGTTCGGGAAACACCACTAAGTCGCATGAGCGTTTTTTCGCTTGACGCAATAACGAAATTAAACGCTCGACAACGCTGGCGCGAGAGTCAGACTTTTGGATCGGACCGAGCTGAGCGGCACCGACGACTATGACACGAGATTGTTGAGACATCATTTCATTCCAGTCTGCGGTGTGAAATCAAGGTGAGCTAAAGCCCACATCGTGTCCATCAGAATATTGGTTCCGGCGACTAGGTCGTCAGTGTGTGTAAATTCGGCTGTGTTATGACTTATTCCTTGAACTGATGGCGTAAAGATCATTGATGAAGGGCAGACCCGAGCCAACATTTGGGCGTCATGGCCAGCTCCCGATGGCATGCGCATGACAGAACGATTGTGATGATTGGCCAAATCTTCAATAAGACCGGTCACTTGATCATCAAATTCAACTGGCTCAAAACGTGCGAGAACTCGTGACGAGATAGAGACGCCCTCTGCCGTCGCCAACTGGGCGATCTTTTGTGTGATCTTGGATTCAACTTCACACAAAATCTTTTCATCGGTATTGCGAACATCAAGAGTCAGCGTTGCACTTTTAGGCACAACATTGATCAAGTTTGGATGCAAGTCGATCTTGCCAACCGTGCATACTTGATTGCCGCCGTATTCGTTTGCGATCTGACGCAAGTACACAGCGATCTCTGCAGCGATGTAAGCAGGGTCGTGCCGAAGAGACATCGGAGTCGTGCCTGCGTGATTGCTTTGACCGGCAATGGTTACCTCTTGCCATGAAATACCCTGCACTCCAGTGACTGCTCCGATTTGAATACCTTCTGCTTCAAGCCGTGGTCCTTGCTCGATATGCAGTTCAACAAAAGCGTGTGGAGCAGCACTTGGACACGGTGCTGAACCGGCATAACCAATGCGTTGCAATTCGTCACCTAATACTGCACCGTCAATTGCAATCGTGTCTAAAACAGACTCAAGAGGAAGGCCACCGACGTACACCAGCGATCCGAGCATGTCTGGTTGGAAACGGGCTCCTTCTTCATTGGTGAAGACGCCAACGCTCAACGGGCGAGCGGGTGTTAAACCTGCGGCCATCAAAGTTTCAATGACCTCAAGTCCAGCAATGACTCCGAGGTTTCCGTCAAAACGTCCACCGGTTCGAACGGTGTCGATGTGACTACCCGTCATAACGGGTGAGCCTGTTCCAACATTCCAGGTACCGATGATGTTGCCTACTCCGTCAATTGCGACTTCAAGACCCAGGTCTTTCATCCACGTCACGACTAAATCGCGTCCATCACGGTCAGCATCGGTCAGAGCGAGGCGGCAAGAACCCCCACCATCAATCGGGCCGATAGTTGCCAATTCATCGAGGCGACCCAGGAGACGGTCTTGAGATATTGAATTGCCCTGCATCGAGGGAAGATTCATCTCAAGAAAGGGGACTGCTGATGCCACGAGTTAAGTTTACATTTTGTAAAGCCCAATGCCGACGACCTGAGGTCGGTCCAACGACAAGAATCGGAATCAATGTCTGGCAGCGAAATCATCGTCTTATTGCTGGCAGTCGGTATCTCGGCAGTAGTGCAGAACATTGTCGGCTTTGGTTTTGCCCTTCTTGCGGTTCCGCTGATGGTTTTGGCAGTCGAACCGCATGATGCGGTCGTCATTTCGACTTTCCTCGGGCTGGGAAGTTCGTCCTTTCAACTCTTTAATGGCCGTCATGACGCTCAGTGGCGTCTAATCATGAGACTGTCCCTTTCGGCGCTGGTCGGCATTCCATGTGGACTTCTGGTTTTTAATCACGTTGATGAGCGGGTATTAAAGGGCTGTTTGGCGGTTGGGATCTTCTTGGCCGTCCTTTTCTTAGTCCGGCGCCCGAACATCAGTCACGCCAGCCCGCGACTAGAAATTGGAGCAGGTCTCTTGAGCGGAGCGTTGTCGTCGTCGTTGTCGACTAACGGTCCGCCGCTCGTATTCGCGTTACAAGGTCGAGGTTTACCGATCGCTCAATTTCGAGCCACCATCAGCGCAATATTTACCATTTCTGGCGTTTTCACTTTGGCATCCTTTTTCGCACTGCGGAAGGTCAACTCAGATTCACTTGTTGGCGTTTTGATGAGCTTGCCCATCCTTGCTTCAGGAATTCTGATTGGGCAAAAACTCAAGCCTCGCCTGAACGAAGAAAACGCGCGACGGTTCGTATTAATACTTTTGTCGGCTGCTGGACTTTCGGCGCTCATTGGCGCACTCGTTGGCTAGAAAACATCTATCGTCAGCCCGCAAAAATAGTTGTCCACTGATCTTTCGACATCGGTTTCAAAACGAAATTGTGTTGTTGAACTTGCGCCAGTGATTCATGTGCAGGCTGAGAATATTGGTGGCCGGGATAAATAATTGTTGTACTGGGAAGGCTGTTTAAAGTTTGCAGACTCTCGTACATCATTTCTGGATCACTGCCGGGCAAATCTGTACGTCCACATCCGTCAAGAAAAAGAGTGTCTCCAGAAATCAAACAACCGTTTACTAAGAAACACTGCGAACCGGGCGTATGACCTGGCGTATGAACCAATGTGATGTCAATATTGCCAACTTTGACGATGTCACCAGCCTCATGTGAGACGAGGTCTGTTTCTGAAACGCCCGTTGTTCGAAGAACCCAAGGTGCTTCTTCTTTGTTGACGTGAATTCCGATGGACCCGTGTTCGAGCAGGCGAGTGATTCCTTCGATGCGATAGTTCATCATTGAGCCACCGATGTGGTCGGGGTGATAATGAGTTGCTAAAGCACCAGTGATTTTCATCCCATCGTTATTTGCAAAATTAACGAGATCATCGACTGCGTAAGCAGGATCAATCACCATGCATTCGCCAGTCGAACGGTCACCGATGAGGTAGACGAAGTTGACCATTTGTTGGGCAAGCGGGTCACCAACAGCGAAGTCTCGCCCCGAGAGCAATTGTTGGAAATACACCTGATTATCTGCGTTGACAGTCACATGTCTAGGGTAGACGCTCAGAATCGCTTCCCACATGATTCAGTCTTCTAACATGACATCTATGACGACAGCGAATCATCAGAATCATGGAGTTCTTGATTCGTTGACCGAAGGACAAAAGATCCCTTTCGGCGGAACTCATTGGACTGCGGTTTCAGCACAACTCGCTCACGAGTTCAAAGCAGGCGACAGACTTGTTGTTGTACAAGAAAATGGCGTCCTCCTGCACATCCCAGGCTCAGTAGCCGACATCGCCAATGAAGCCGTCACGAATGCTCGAAAGGCTTTCACTGATTTAGTAACTATCAATCCAGCTCAGCTCACTGATTTCTTCGGCTTGTTTGCCGCAAATCTACAGGATGACAACATCTTCAAAACGATAATGATCGCCAACGATATTGACGTTGAAAGCGCCAATCAACGAGGCCGGTCGACAACGCGGCTTCAACTGAGCGAAAAAATGCGACTAGAGATGATCACTGCTCTACATATGTGGCGTGACCTACCCGATTCTTCGGCATCCACGGCTGAAACTGTTCAACACGACTCTTGGTCTGTCGAAGCCCACAAGGCTCCGCTTGGAGTTGTCGGTTTTGTCTTCGAAGGTCGACCGAATGTATTCGCTGACGCCACCGGCGTACTTCGCTCGGGCAACACTGTCGTTTTTCGAATTGGAAGCGACGCCTTGAACACTGCTCGGGCGATTATGGATTTTGCTTTGAAGCCAGCCCTGCAAAAGAGCCGGCTACCACTTGGAAGTGTGCAACTCGTCGACTCTCCTGAAAGGTCGGCCGGATATGCATTGTTTTCTCATGCCGATCTCTCACTTGCGGTGGCTCGCGGTAGCGGGGAGGCCGTCGCTCAACTTGGGGCAGTGGCACGACAGTCAGGAATTCCAGTCAGCCTTCATGGCACTGGTGGTGCATGGAGCATTGTCGGCCAGACCGCCGATGCACTTGATCTTGCTCAAGTCATTAGCCACTCATTAGACCGAAAAGTCTGCAACACCTTGAATGTCTGTTGCGTTCCAATCGATCGTCACGATTTACTTTTAGCGGTATTGAACGGGGCAGTGTTATCTGCCAAAGGTCGTCAAGCCAAACTTATAGTCCACGCTGTGGGAGCCTTCACCTCACAAGTACTGCGTGAAATGTATTCTTCAACTTTTCTTTTTGATCTCGTCGAACACGATGACGATGACGTGTTATCGATCGAATGGGAATGGGATGATTGTCCTGAACTCTCTGTGCGCCTGGTGTCTGATCTGAATGAAGCAATTGAACTCTTCAATGCGCATAGTCCACATTTTGTGCTCTCAATGATCAGTAGTAATCAGGCAGAAATTGATCACGCGTATCGATCCACCGAATCAGCCTTTTTTGGAAATGGTTTCACTCGATGGGTCGATGGTCAATACGCACTCAATCGACCCGAGTTGGGTTTATCAAATTGGCAAGGCGGTCGCCTTTTTGCTCGCGGCGGTATTTTGTCCGGCGATGGCGTTTTCACAACTCGCTATGTGATGAAGCAATCCGACCCTCATCAACACAGATAATCATTATCCACCGCTGATTTTGTTGATGATTCCATTGATCAAAGTTGCGGGTCGACCAGTTTTGTCTTCTCGCCAATCAGCCAACATCGCCAGTTTCGTCAACGAGTTCACGGCGGCGTACCGCACAGGCTCTAATTCCCATTTCTTCGATGTGTGATTCACTGAAGGGAGGCGAGTGATTTCTGTCGACTTATTGCAGACTAAATCTGCGAGAGTTCGTCCTGCCAAGTTTGATGTTGCGACTCCGTCTCCGACATAGCCCCCAGCAGACCCAAGACCGGTTGCGGGGTTATATGAAATATTGAACGTCCAATCGCGAGGGGCAGCAAGTGGTCCTCCCCAATGGTGAGTGAATTCAGTGCGTTCAAGAATCGGAAAAAGGTCAATCAAGGTAGAGCGAAGCCTTTGGGCAACATTTTGATTGAAGTCGAAAGTCGTGGAAATCTTTGATCCAAAGTGGTACGGGGCTCCGCGTCCACCAAAAGCCAACCGATGATCGGCAGTCCTTTGTCCGTAGATAATCATGTTGCGTCCGTCATTGAAAGTCGGACGGCCTTGTAGGCCAATCTCAGACCAAACATCAGCAGTGAGCGGTTCGGTCGCAACCATCATCGAATACAACGGAATCACCGTTCGCTTGTCTTGAGAAAAATTCACACTAAACGCCTCGGTCGTTCGCAACACGATATTGGCCTTGTATGTGCGATGACGGGTTTCCACTTGACCTGCCGAATACGCCAGCACATCTAAGTTCTCAATTATTTTTGTTCCTTGCGCCCTGACAACAGCAGCGAGTCCAATACACAGTTTCTTCGGATGAAGCACGGCGCTACGCTTGTCAAAAAGACCTCCGAGGGTGTTGTTCGCTCGCAACATGTTGAGTGTTTCATCCCGGTCTAACAGCTGATAAAAATCATCGCCGTAGCCATATTGGCGAAGATGGCGCACTCGATTTTCAGCCCGAACGAATTGATTCTCGGAGCGTAGAACTTCAATCGAGCCGCCCTGAACGAAATCACAATCGATTCCCAAAGAAGTTGTTCGGGTCTTGATCTCATCCAATGTTGCGAATATGGCATTTTGCATGGCGACAGCTTGATCACGTCCGTGTCCCTTCGCAATTGAATCTAATGACATCGGCATGATTGTTGAGCACCAACCGCCATTACGTCCGCTCGCTCCATAACCGACTGTGTTCTTTTCGATGATCGCGATCTTTAATGAAGGATCATTGAGATGTAGGTAATAAGCAGACCACAAACCCGTATAACCAGCACCGATAATCAGGACATCGAATTCGTCTGTTTGTTCCAACTTCTGGACTACAAAGTCATCTCGATCTATCTCGTTCCACAGACACTTTTCAGGGATGACCGACAGAGCCACGATTTATACCAGGATGTGATTGTCAATGAGACGAACACCGTCAAGTAAAACGGCGAGAACTATGACGCATCCCTGAGACGCAGTCGAAAGATCTCTCAATGATGCAGAATCAATGACATTCACATAGTCGATAACCGCTGATGTTGGCTCAATCGCCGATTTAACCGTCTTGATCAAATGCTCTGACTCACGAATGCCGGCGGCGAATTGATCTTGAGCCTGTCGAAGACCTTGCGATATCGCTGCCGCTTCTTGTCGAGCCGACCCTGACAGCCGAATATTTCGGCTGGACATCGCTAAGCCATCAGTTTCACGAATCGTCGGTGCCACGATGATTTGAATGGGTATATCGAGGTCAGCCACCATCCGTTGAATGACCGCGATTTGCTGAAAATCCTTCTGACCGAAAATTGCGACATCAGGTCGACCCGCCGAAAATAGTTTGGCGACAACAGTAGATACCCCAGAAAAGTGTCCGGGTCGCGACGATCCCTCTAAAACATCGGTGATTCCACCAACGTGAACACTTGTTGAGAAATTTGCACCGTACATGGTGTCAACTGTGGGTGCATACAGAAACTGCACAGCATGTTGTTCAAGCAACTGGATGTCGTGATCCAGTTGAAGCGGGTACTTGTCAAAATCGACTGAGTTGTTGAACTGCAATGGATTGACAAAGATCGTGGCTACCACTACGTCAGCATGTTGATGCGCAAGATCAAAGAGGGAAGTGTGACCTTGGTGCAATGCGCCCATTGTGGGGACCATGGCCACCGACTGACCATTTATTCGACATGCGTCAACAGTTTGACTGAGTTCCTTGGGAGTACGAAGAATTTGCACAAGATTTAGTGGAACGAGTGATCTTCATCGGGGAAAGTTCCACCTTGAACATCAGCGATGAAAGCTCTCGTTGCATCAATGGTCGGCGTGCGCAACTCGGCGTAATGCTTGGCAAAGCGATACTTCGAATCACACAGTCCAAGAACGTCATGAAGAACCAAAACTTGACCATCGCAATGGATCCCTGCGCCAATACCAATCGTTGGGATACTCACTTTTTGGGTGATTTCTTGGGCGAGTTCCATCGGAACGCCTTCAATAACTATCGCGCATGCTCCAGATTGTTCGGCTGCATGAGCATCTTCAAGAATTCGTTCACGGCCACCCGCTTCGAAACCTTCGGTACGACCCTGCACCCTGAATCCACCCATGCGATGAACACTCTGCGGAGTCAATCCGATATGTCCCATGACTGGAATATCTACGCGAGTGATCGCTGCGATGGTCTCGGCCATGTGCACGCCACCTTCAAGTTTGATGCACTGAGCGCCGTTTTTCATCAACACGATCGAGGATTCGACACCTTGCTCGGGACTGATTTGATACGAACCAAAAGGCAGATCACCAACGACGAGGGCTTTGGTGTGAGCGCGTGCCACGCAGCGAACGTGATAGGCCATTTCATCAAGATCCACGGGAATGGTGTTGCTGGTTCCTTGAACGACCATTCCTACTGAATCGCCGACCAATATCATGTCGATGCCGGCTTCATCAACAAGCCGAGCATAAGTAACGTCGTAAGCCGTGATCATGGTCATGCGCCGACCTACGGCTTTCCATGCCGCAAGATCGGGAACCTGAACTTTCTTACGATCGTTGGGTAGTGATGGCATCACAGAACCTCTTAGGGTCGATACGGGGGAGCAAGTAGAACTTAAAGAGCAGAGCGAAACCTAGCGACATCGTTACCTGCTTAGGCGTTCTCGGGTCCGATTTTTTGTGATTTAGGGCATGCCAATCAGTCGTCACCGAAAGCCGATGGGCAGAGGTCGCGATAGCTCACCATTCCACCGGCCGATGTTGCGCGCAAAATGGCTTCAGTACAGGCTTGGGCGAACATATCGGCTCCAGCCGCCAGCACTTTGTTGAGTAACGCCGGACGCCCAACTGGGTCGCTAAAAATTGGCTCATTTTCGGACAGTACTAAATCGCCATGACCTACTGACAGTCCAAATATCGAGTCACCATCATTCATGAGATGCGCGGGTCGTACAGCCCGGGCAAGACCGTCATGCGCGACGGCTGCGAACTTGGTGCATTCAGACTTTGACAAACGGAGGTTTGTCGCGACCACTCCAATAGTTGTATTCAATGAACCTTCATGTGATGCGACAGGTATCGTAAGGGCTGCTAAATATTCCCGGAGAGCTTTCCTATCGCTGGCGTTTGGACGATGTAAGCGCGTCATGGACTCATTCCATGGAAGGCATGTATCTGGATTGATCACCGATCCAATTGAGTTGACAACAGCAATTGCCGAAACTACATGTCCGCTTTCGATACATGTACTGGCCATTGCGAGTCCGCCTTTGAGGCCACCAGAGCGAGCGCCTGCTCCAGCACCGACACATCCCACCGCAGTCGTTCTTGTTTTTGCTGATCGCGACGCGCGATAGCCGAAAGTTGAATCGGGGCGGTTGCTGAACTTCCCTCCACGACCAAGATCAAAGATCACGGCGCCTGGGACAATCGGCACTACCCACGACTCATCTTTGCCAACTGAAAAACCACAGCCAGCCTCTTCGAGATATTCCATCACGCCCTGTGCGCTTGCAAGCCCGTAGGCACTACCGCCACTCAAAACAATGGCATGTACCTTCTGAATCAAATTCTCTGGTCGTAACAGATCGGTTTCTCGAGTACCAGGTCCGCCACCTCGCACATCAACACCCGCGATGGCTCCCGTGGGAGTCAAGATCACAGTTGTCCCGGTCATCCAACCTCGCGATGATCGAGCGAAATGTCCGACCTTGACCGAACCTACATCGGTAAAAGAATCATTGAGCGCCGTCACACCTGTCTGTGAACGATTGGAACGAACCATCTGCCCATGCTGTCAGATTTATCAGTTCCAACAAGTACTTACCGATAATCTCAGGGTGTGAAGGACGAACCGGCTTACGCACCAATTGCGATGTCTAAAAGTCGAGCCTGGCGAAATCGTTTCTTTGCCGGTGCAGTTCATTACCTGTGGGAGATGGCTGTCGAGGCAGGAGCGATTGGAGCGACAACCAGGCGGGGTCAACGGTTTGGATCTTTTGGGCAACAGAGCGTGATTTGCTTCCCGACCAACACAATTTTCAACGAGCAGTTCATACATATCGGTCGCAACACCATGATCGGCCCGCAGTGCACTTTGTCGGCTGGAATGGTTCCGGGTCAAAAATGTATTTCGGAACGAATCGTCACAATTGGCGATCGTTGTTTGATCGGAAAGGGGAGCGGCATCGTCGGCCATTTCTCGATTGAAATTGGTGATGACGTGTGGACTGGCCACAATGTCTATATCACCGACCAAAACCATGGCTACAAAGATGTGACTTTGCCGATCTCGGTGCAAACAATGCCCGAAAAGCCGGTACGTATCGGAAACGGTTCGTGGCTTGGCTACGGCAGTGTGATTCTTCCAGGCGCCGATATCGGCGAACATGTTGTTATCGGAGCGAACAGCGTCGTCACTGGTCTAATTCCGTCATTCAGCGTGGCGGTTGGTTCACCTGCAAAAGTTATTCGGCAATTTGTGGATGGCACGTGGCTAGACGTCAATAACTAAACAGCTAAGTCCATCGGCGCCGCACATGACGTCATGCGGTTGTTTGTCGTGAAGTCGTTGATGTAATCAGATTCAGGCGATCCTTCAAGCATTGATTCTGCAAAAGGGGCATTCTCGCCAGTGCGTAAAACTGCCGTGTAATCAATTCGCGCATTGATCCAACTTTGGTAGATCTCTCGCCAGCGACTGGACAATTTTGCGTCCTCAACGTCGTTTGGTACCTGAGCCGTCACATCGTTCAGCATTTTCTGAACGATCACCGTTGCTTTATCAATGATGTCTGCTCTTTCAGACAACGCATTTCCGTTCACCGAATCAATGCGACGAAGGTCAATAAGTTTGTCACGTTCTAGATTGGCATTTTTGCAGATTTCTTCTGCCCGAACCGTCCATGCTTTATCTTCGAGGACGTTGACTCCCTGCTTCGAAGCAAAGAACAAGGCATAGACCCAAAACGCTGCGAGACACACGCAAATTGTTCCCAGAAAGAACTGCAATGGACGTCGGGACCGGGGAGACTTCTCGCTGTCAGCATTCATGGTTTCGCTCATGATGTCGCTCACGATGTTTTGGCTGGACGATACGACGTCGCAAGTTGCAACACTGCTCCACCAACTCCGAGCACGGCAGTAAAAATGAGGGCGCCCCAACCCGAGATGGTGAAATTAATAGCATTGTCAATCGACCATGCACCTGGCCCCATGGTTCCGACGGCTAAAGCTCCGAGCGCAATCGTTGCGCAGTATTCCCATCCCTGATTCGGGAGGAATACAAAAAATCCGACCTTCAAATGCGATGTGTAAATGGCAACGACCATCACGCCAATGACGCCCGCTGCGGCTAGCGGAGTGAGCAGACCTAACGCCAACAGCACTCCGGCGCCGATCTCGGTCGCTGCAGCCATTCGAGCTTGCCACTTGGGCCACTTCATACCGATACTTCCGAACCAAGAAGCGGTTCCAGATAGTCCGCCTTTACCAAAAACCTTGTTGTACCCGTGGTAGGCGAGAAAGAGACCAAGTACTAAACGTAAAACCATCAGACCAAAATTGATCTGATCTAATCCGAACTGATTTTGAAGACTAAGCATGAGATCAGATTACTGCTAGGAATATTGGGTGCACGATCATTCATCAACTTCGGGAAGGTTTCATCGCACAATCAAGTTGCTCCGTGCGCTGATTTCTTACCATCCTGGCCTTTTCTCCATTTCTATGGCGGGAGCCGCGCTTTTCGCTGTTTGTACGGTCGCTTCATCTTGGTTGCTTCGATGGATCATCGATGAGGTAATCGTTCGACGTTTTGACTCACAACATTTCTCTCTTTCGCGTACTCTGACTGCAGTTGCGTTACTCCTTGGACTATCGCTCATCAGAGCTTGTGGGGTCATCGTTCGGCGATCATTCGCTGGACGAGCTCAATGGCGAACAGCTCAGAGTTTGACCGACGAAGTAGTCGATGTTTTGGTGCAGCAACCACCTCAATGGCATCGACAACAATCGACCGGAGATTTGCTGACACGTGCAGGCGTCGATGTTGATGCAAGCGTTGCGGTCATGGCACCACTGCCCTATGCGAGCAGCGTGATTTTGATGATGGTGATCGCGGGCTACGGTTTGATCTCTAATGATGTCGCCCTCGGGGTTGCGGCAACTTCGGTCTTTCCATTGTTAATCGGACTCAATGTGCTGTATCAACGACGAGTTGATAAATGGTTTGATATCGCACAGGGTGAACTGGGCTCTCTTTCTGCTGCGGTACATGAAAGTTTTGAAGGTGTCACAGTGGTCAAGGCTTTTGGTGCTGAAAATCGTGAGACGGAAAGACTTGCCGTCATCGCTTCACGAGTTCAAAATGCTCGAGTTGAAGCGATTCGCTTGCGATCTCTTTTTGAAGCGGCTCTCGACTTCGTTCCCAATCTCACCAATATCTGTTTGGTGATTGGCGGAGCTTTCCGCGTACGGAGTGGCGATCTCACGGTTGGTGAATTGGCCAGTTTCATTTACATGTTCACACTTTTGGTTTTCCCGTTACGGTTGATCGGTTACGCACTTTCAGAAATGCCACGCTCACAGGCGGGATTTGGGCGAATTCAAAGACTCCGACTCAGTCCAATACTGACCGACCCGAGGTCAAAGTATTTGCGTGCTGGCACAGAGCTCGAAGTGAAGTCGATTGCAATAGGGCATGATTCAGAACACGTTCTTCTCAAGAATTTCTCTGCGACCTTTCGACCTGGAACATTTACGGCCCTCGTCGGTTACACGGGTTGTGGCAAGTCAACTTTTCTTCAATCACTTGCCGGAACTATTCCATGTCTACAGGGAGATATATCCACACCTGGAAAACAAGTCAGTCTCGTCTTTCAAGAGCCTTTTCTTTTTGGAACTTCCGTTAGTGACAATATTTGCATGGGAGAACATTTCGAAGATAATGAAATATTATGGTCTCTAGCAGTAGCCGAAGCAGATTTCGTTCATCAACTCCCGCAAGGAATCAACACGATTATTGGAGAAAGGGGAGTCGGGCTATCTGGCGGCCAGCGTCAACGAATTGCGTTAGCCCGAGCAGTGATCAGAAGACCACAAATCCTTCTTCTTGATGACACCACGAGTGCACTTGATCCCAATACCGAAATGAAGGTTTTGAAAAATATCGAGAATGAATTGTCAGATGCAGTAGTGATTGCCGTTGCGTCCCGACCGTCTCTCATTGGCATGGCCGATGAAGTGATGTTTTTTCATCCAGAAATAATGGTGGGCCCCAGCCAGCATTTAGAGCTTCTTGTGCAAAGTGGCCCCTACCGGGCACTCATGCAAGCGTATGAACGTCCAAAAGAGCAGAATTCGTCACATAGCAAGGACCTGTTGTGATCGAATCGACAAACAACGGAGCCATCGCCACTCTCAATCGAGGAGTACGCGCTGTACCTAGCCTGAGACAAGGAATTGGTTTCACTGTCTTTTTAGCTTTGATAGGAGCAAGCGGTCGGGTTGTCGTCCCAGTTGTCATCCAACAGGCAATCGATCATGGTTTACACCTAACTAATAATTCTGCGCAGCAAACAGTAAATGTATCTCTCGTCATCAAAGTTTGTGTTGGGGCAGCTATTTATTTGTTGATTGCTGCGGTCGCTCAACGAACTGCCGTTTCTAGATTGGGTCAACGAAGTGAAGCAGCCCTTTTCGAATTACGAGTTCAACTTTTCCAACATATTCATTTACTGAGTCTCGAGGATCACAACGACGAACAACGCGGATCGTTGGTGGCTCGAGTGACCTCCGATGTCGAAACACTTTCTCAATTCTTTTCTTGGGGAGGTTTGGCCTACTTGCTAGATGGCGCATTAATGGTGATCGTTGCTTCCGTCATGCTTGCCTACGACTGGGTGTTAGCGCTCATTGTGATTGCGATCTCAACGCCATTAATTTATGTGCTTCGTCGAGTTCAATCAAAGTTAATTGCTGCATACGATGCCACGCGTTCGGCGAATTCTTTTGTATTGGGTTCAACAGCAGAACTCGTGACAGGTGCAGAAACCTTGCATGCTTATTCTGCTGGAGCAATTTTCGGTCAACGGGTGAAAAAATCGGCTAAAGCACGAGGAGACGCCCAGACAAAGGCAACAATGATCGGTGCTTTACTGTTTCCGTCCGGAGAAATATTTGGCGCGATAGCGGTCTCGTCGGTCGTATTTATCGGTTTATGGCGAGGTTCGGGTTCAGGCCTCACGGCCGGAGCATTAGTTGGCTTCATTTTCTTGACCTATCGATTTCTCGAACCAATAGCTGAACTCACCGAGGTTTTAGATCAAACCCAAACTGCAATCTCAGGAATGCGAAGAATCCTTGGAATCTTGGCGATACCAGTCGGACCAGAGGCTCCGAAATATCCGATCGAAGTTGGTAGCGGACCTTTAGACATTGAAATAGAGAATCTGTCCTTTGCTTATCGTCCTCGCGATGGTGAGTCCGAGATTGACTCTCACGCAGTTTTGCAAAACGTTTATTGTTCAATCCCGTTCGGCACTCAAGTTGCAATAGTGGGAGAGACGGGTTCAGGTAAGACGACACTCGGACGGCTTCTTTCTAGATTCTCTGATCCGACAGTTGGGCAGATCTCAATTGGCGGTATCCCGTTGAATCGAATCCAAAATGATGAGTTAAGAAAATTGCTAGTAGTTGTGCCTCAAGAACCCTTCCTCTTTTCAGACACTGTCGCCGCTAATCTTCGTTTCGCGCTTCCTCGAGCGACACAACAACAACTAGTCGACGCATTCTCCAACGTTGACTTGCAGGATTGGTTCGAAACTTTACCCATGGGCCTCGACACACTCGTAGGACAACGCGGTTCTCAATTATCGGCTGGTGAACGGCAATTGATTGCATTAGTGCGAGCGTCTCTCATCAATCCCTCAATTTTGATTCTTGATGAAGCGACCTCATCTGTTGATGCGTCTACAGAAGTCCGTCTGACTAGAGCCCTTGACAAACTTTCCCGTGGGCGTACAACCATTTCGATCGCTCATCGGCTTTCTACGGCGGCACGAGCGGATCGAGTATTAGTGCTTGATTCGGGACTTCTTGTGCAAGATGGAACCCATGATGAATTGGTAACGACTCCTGGCCTGTACTGCGAGATGTATAAATCTTGGGAGATGTCTCGCAACTCGGCAGATTGACCGACTGAGAAATGACACAATAGGCATTATGGAAATTGTTTTGGTCCGTCATGGGCAACCAGAATGGGTCAAAGATGATCTCAATGTTGACAACCCGCCTTTAACCGATTTGGGTTTCGCCCAGGCTGAATGCGTCGCTCGGGCCTTAGAGGGTGAACATTTCGATGAGATCTGGGTATCTCCGCTCGTTCGTGCTCAACAAACTGCGCAGCCACTTCTCGCACAGCGCAACATGAAGGTTGGGCCGGTCGTCACCCAAGATTGGCTTGAAGAGATCCGCAACCCTCTTTGGCACGGAACGCCACGTGAGAAGGCAGATGCGGCTTACTGTGAAGAGCGTGCACGTGTCGCGGAAAAGCGTTGGGACGGACTCACCGACGGTGAGCCGGTTCGAGATTTTGTTCAACGGATTCACTCGGGAGCAGATACTTTCTTGAACGATCGTGGGATTCATGCAAGTCCCCAAGATTTGCCAGTTTGGCATATTGACGAACCACAACGGAAGATTTTGTGTGTCGCTCATGCGGGTACAAATAGCGTTTTCATTGGGCACATCTTGGGTCTAGATCCAACTCCATGGGAATGGGAACGATTTGTGATAGCCCATGCGTCAATCAGTCGTCTTGAATCTTTCCAAATCGGTGATGGCCACTTTTTCGGTTTAACCAAACTGAGCGATGTCGAACATATGACTGTTGATCAAAGGACCTTTTAATGACGCAACGCGATCTTGACCCCAATCTTCTCAAAATGTATTCGTTTTTGGTTTTTTCAAAACTTGAGGGAGCAGTCACCTCAGGAATGATTCACCTCGGCGATCGGCTCGGTTTGTACCAAAGTCTTTCATCATTTTCACATGCTGTGACATCTGATGAATTGGCGGCATCACTTCAACTTCATCCTCGTTGGGTCCAAGAATGGATTCATAACCAAGCAGCAGCACGACTGATTGAAGTAGAGATTGACGAACGGGGGACCGAGCGTTATTCAATGACACCAGAAGCGGTTGTTGTTTTATCTGATGAATTGCATCCTGCTTTTGGAATGGGCATGTTTCACCGCCTGCCACAAACCATGCAAAGCCTCACCGTTTTACCTGAGAGTTTTAAGACGGGTATTGGTCTCGACTACGACAGTCATGGGCCCGAGGGTGCCGTGGGAATTGAGCGAAGTTTTGAACCGTGGAGCCGTTCATACCTTTTACCCGTGGTTCTTCCTGCACTTGACGGCGCAGTTCAACGTTTAGAAGCAGGCGCGAAAGTAGCCGATATTGGTTGCGGAGCAGGTGGCGCGGCTATTCGGATGGCCCAGGCCTTTCCGAAAACAAAGGTCACCGGTTATGACATTTCGCGTTACGCCCTCGACCGAGCGCTTGAAAAGAAATCAATTGACGCCACGAGCAACGTTCACTTCGTAGATCCCCGAGTGACACCGTTACCTAATGACGAATCTCTCGACATCGTGACAGCGTTTGACTGTATTCATGACATGACACATCCACAAGAAGTGATGGAGGCGATTCGAGGCTCACTTAAGCCCGATGGAATTTGGCTCCTCGTTGACATCAAAGCCCTCGATACATTCGGTGAAAACATGGCTAAAAATCCGATGGCTTCATTGATGTACGGCATCAGTGTGATGAGTTGCATGTCGTCTGCAATGTCAGCCGAAGGCGGTGCTGGACTCGGGACTTTAGGGCTTCCAGAATCTAAGGCCCGCAGCATGGCGGCTTCTGCTGGCTTTACTCGTTTTCGCAAACTTGATATTGAGCATTCGCTCAATGCGTTTTACGAGGTTCGACCGTAATAAACCATAAGAGGGTTACTTTCCTGAGGGGGAATCATGAGTAGCGATATCACTATTGAAGAAGTTAAGACGGCCAGCTCTGCGCTCAGCATGTGGGCACACATTGCAACTGTTGGCGCCGATCACGAACCCGATGTCGTTCCTGTTCATCCATGCTGGGACGGCGAAACGTTATGGATCATGGTTGGATTGACATCTACCAAGACTCGAAATGTTGCAGAGAACCCTCGGGTCGCCCTTCATTGGCAGGTCACTGAAAACGGCGATGGGGTAGAAGTGTGGGGAACTGCTCGAGTGCTGAGTGACATTGATACAAAACGTCGTTTGTGGAGCGGAGTCTTCGACTACGACCTCAGCGGATTCGCTCCAGGTGGACCCGATAACAGCCCTGATACTGCCTTTATGGAAGTCACCGTTGAACGAGCCCTCGTCATGAAGATGTACGGCATGGGTGGCATGCAGCGCTACTCGCGAGCATAGAGAAACACCATGACCCGTCTCAGCAAACTCTCCCGAAGCCTGGTTGGCAAAACTGCCATCGTGACTGGTGCGGCAAGCGGTATGGGTCGAGCGACTGCGTTTCTTCTTGCCGACGAGGGAGCAAGCGTCGCCGTCGTCGATCTAGATCAGGCCAAGGTCAATGCTGTCGTCCAGGCCATCCAAAATGAGTATGGAGCTCAACGAGCAATTGGTTTCGCAGTTGATGTGCGAGATACTGAGCAACTTCAAACTGTCGTTGACAAGACCGTTGCTGTTCTCGGATCACTTGACATCGTGATCAACAATGCCGGTATTTCTCTGTCTTCTCCAGCCACCTCGTCAAATGATGATTTCTTAGCTGCATGGGAGACAACTATGGCCATCAACTTGTCGGCGTATATTCACCTCATTCGAGCCGCCCTCCCACATTTGAAACAATCCTCATCAGGACGAATCGTGAATGTCGCTTCGACAGAATCAATTGTTGCGACACCGACATTGTCTGCCTATTCAGCATCAAAGTCGGGCGTCGCCGGACTCACCCGAAGTTTGGCGGTTGAACTGGGCAAAGATGGAATCACAGTTAATTGCATCTGCCCTGGACCAATCAACACAGGAATGACTGAGGCTATTCCTGCAGAAATGAAAAGTAAGTATGCGCAACGTCATGTCGCTCTACGGCGTTACGGAGAACCAGAAGAAGTTGCGCAGATGACGGTCAGTTTGTGTATGCCTGCGATGAGTTTTGTCACCGGAGCATCAATCGTCGTTGACGGCGGAATGACGATACGCCACACGTGACTGCCTTCTTTTAACAGCATCCGAAAATAGGAGATTAATCAATGATCAATGGTTTCTATCTGGTGTTGAGGCAAGTTTTGGTTAGAGGTATTCCTGCTCTCGTACAAAAATTGAAAAAAACGCCACAACAACGAGAGGATCAACTCCTCAAACGTCAAGAAGAAAAACTAGTACGTAAGAAGAACAGAAAAACGCCACAACAACGAGAGGATCAACTCCTCAAACGTCAAGAGGAAAAATGCATCAAACGTGAAGAGAATAAACGAAGAAAAAAGAAGGAACGAAAATGGGGTTGTTTAGTCATGCTCATATTAATTCTTCTTTGGGTTTTGTTCTTCGTACTGATATCCAGTCCTCATTAATGACATCATTGACAAAATATTTGAGTCTGATAATAAAACCGAAATTGTTAAGTGTCATTGATTAATCGCCAGCCGCGATAGCAAATTACATTTCGCTTTTGTAGACCATCTTCAAACATCAATTATTCTTAATCTTGAATATTCGTAGAATCCTCAAGAGAATATTTCGATTTATGAACGTCACAAGTGAGCCAACAAGAATTTAAGGTTAATAATTTTGTAAGTTAGGGATCCACTATGAAATGAGCAAAGACCAACACTTGAATTTACTGAGTCTTTGAATTTCAAAGTTACTGCGCCGGATCAATAATTCCGGTGAGTCCTGTTGGTTCATGAGGACCGAGGACTAATTGCTCAAGTATTCCGATTCCTTGGTGTGTCACGCCATCAGCAGCGGTCATCGTCGCCCGACATAAGGCCTGAATGTGAATGTTTTGCGGATCGCACGGTTTGTCTACCGGCAGATTCCAACGTTCGGAGCCAACTGCGAGTTCGCCCTTCCAGTGTCCGTGACCCCACTCGGGATTTCCGTAACCAATTCCAAGCATATGGAACTCATATAGAGGTTCTAAGACGATTGAGTGAGTACCTGCAGCCTCGTCAATGAGGTCAATGGAAAATTCTTGCGCCCACCGAGTGCCGGAGCGCCACTTGGTCGCATATTCAACCTGCGCCATTTCATGAGCAGCTTGATCTCCATCAGGGATGATGAAGCCAGTCTCATGCCAGCGTTTGCCCGACGCGTATTCGTTGACGTCAAAGTGTGTCGCGAAATTCTCAAAGTTGATCGGAGCCCACAACCAATAGAACTGTCGTTCACCGACCGGAGCGCCTAATTCTGCGGCTGGGCCAACCGGTCGAACTCCCCACGAACGATCACGTGATCCGTATGTAGAAGTGGCATCCACTTCGTGACGCACACCATCAACTTGAACCCATCCGCTCCAATGTCCGAATTGCGTGAGTCGGGTGTAGTCGAACAGCGTGCGTTGTCCAGCCTTGACCAAAAAATGGGGTTCTTGAACTGGGCCGCTTCGAGCAACGAAAATCAATTCAGCCTTTACTCCATGCTCGGCGCTATCAACGATGATCTGATGTCGTTTCATCGGTTCAAGAACATTGACCTGGATAGGTCCAACATGGTTTGCTTTGGCCCGATCTGGGTGGGCACGACATGAAGTATGTATTGAGATTTGTTCTTTACCTTCGACAATGACTGAGAAGGAAGCGTCCGCAACATGGCGATTCGGATATAAACCCATGGCGACGGCGAAGTACAAAGACGCATCGGCGCGATATCCATTAAAAAAGTAGCGGTCGTAATGATTGGGATCACTTGTTCCAGTTTCATTGACTGGAGCACTTCCCGAATGAATGGGGTAGTCGTCAAATGATGAAAGCATGATGTGACCGTAGTCCCAACAGGTGGCACCGGCGAACCCATACGCCTACTGTGGGATTATGAGTTCGTCACAAGACGCCCGTCGAGGTCGACAATTGAGTCCGGCCAGGTACGCCTGGGTCAGTCGTTTCGCCTTGATTTTGTTGTGTGTCATTGTTGTGAGCGGGGCGGCAGTACGACTTTCGGGTTCGGGATTAGGTTGCTCCGATTGGCCACGGTGCAACTCTGAGAAGTTCGTGGACGTTTCCACAACGCACGGGGCAATTGAACAGGTCAATCGATTGTTCACAGGGCTGGTGACGGCAATCGTCATCGCCGCAGTTTTGGCGGCTCGTTTTAGAATTCCGTACCGCAAAGATTTAGTCATGCTGTCGTGGGGTCTCGTGGCTGGAGTCATTGGCCAGATCGTCCTTGGCGGGATCGTTGTGTTAACCGATCTGCATCCCGTCGCTAATCAAGGCCACTTCATACTTTCCATGATTCTCGTCGCTAATGCTTTGGTTTTGCATCAGCGAGCGACGAAAGACCACAAAGTTCGGCGTCTGACGCGTATCTCTGCTCTTCAGAAGGTCATTCGTTTCACCGTAGTGATGGGAAGCGTTGCTATTTTGACTGGAACGATCGTGACTGGCTCTGGCCCGCACGCCGGAGACGAGAAGGCCCGCCGATTTGATCTTGCAATAACCTCAGTTGCACGTATACATGGCATCACCGTCTTGATTGCGATTGCACTCTTGTTGTTTGTGGCCTGGAAGATTAAGCAACAGAGCGTCCAGCAACTGTTTGGTCCGTTAGAGATGGTCCTCGTTATCGCTGTTCTTCAAGCAACTGTTGGTTATGTGCAGTATTTCAATGACATCCCTGCATTGCTCGTCGGTATTCATGTATTTGGAGCAACAGTGTTTTTCTTGTCACTCGTCAATCTATGGATGGTTTCGAATCAGATTGCCGAGGCCAATCCCGAAATCACCGACCGCAATTCTGCGATCGTTTCATAGATAATTTCTTGAACAGGCTTGATCGCCTCGATACGACCCATTACCTGACCGGTTAATGCAATCGCGGCTTCCATATCTCCGCCGAAGTAAAGATCGAGGGCACGAGACATTTCGGTCAACGGAACGTGATCCTGCTTCTCTAGTTCGGTGGTTCTTTCAGTGCGCAAGGCCCGCAATCCTGGACGTGACAGTCGGTTCAAGAAAACAGTTCCCGTTTCTGCACCGTTAATAATTGAGTTCTTCCAATTGTTGTGAACAGGTGATTCTGCAGCAGAAACCATTCGGGTTCCCATTTGCACGCCTTCTGCGCCAAGAGCAAAAGCAGCGGCCATCGACACACCGTCGCAGATACCACCTGCAGCGATGATTGGTAACGAAACCTTTGATGCGATGAGGGGTAAAAGGACCATCGTCGCGACATCTTGCGGGTTCTTAAATCCGCCGCCCTCTCCACCTTCAACAACGAGACCATCAACTCCTGCGTCGACAGCTTTGAGCGCTGCGGCGAGGGTTGGAACGACATGAAACACAGTCAGTCCAGCAGCCTTCAATTGACCGGTGTACTGCTGCGGATTTCCAGCCGATGTGGTCACGAATTTGACACCCTGATCCACCACAAAATCAACAATTGAAGGATCGCGCACAAACAGTTGGGCGATGTTGACTCCGAATGGCTTATCGGTCAATTCACGCATGCGCAAAATCTCTAGACGAACATTGTCCAGTTCGCCAGATGATGTTTCAATAATTCCGAGCGCCCCCGAATTACTGACAGCCGAAGCAAGTTGAGAACGAGCGATCCAGCCCATCGGAGCTTGAACAATCGGGTAGTCAATGCCGAGCAGCTCGGTGATGCGATTCTTTATTGGCTGGGGAGCGACAAGCGGATTGGTCATCCTTTGACGGTAGTTGGTCGCTGGACTGATATCGCAATGATGGGCAGACCAACGAGCACCAAGAGCATTCCAACCCACGCCTGTCCTGACACCGTCTCGTGCAACACGAAAAAGGCTAAGAGGGTGGCGACAACTGGTTCGAGAAGCGTGAGCATCACGACAGTGGTTGGAACCAATTTGGTGAGGCCTTTGCCAAAAGCGACATAAGCAAGGGTCAACGTCACGATTGCCAAATAAGCGAGCATCACAACGCCTCGTTGCGTGGCAACCCAGGCAACTGGTCGGAACAATAGAAAAGGACTCGTCAACACACCGGCACCCAAAAAGAGCACGCCCATGACAGCAGTTGAATCGAGTTTTTGCTCAATCAGAACCGCCGCACATTCGGTATAAATCGCGTAGGACAAACCAGCGATCAATGCCGCACACAAACCCACAATTTCAACGTCTGACCCAGAGTTTTGAGCGGAAGACAAAAACGCTAAGCCGATTGACAGGATGAGAGCAGCCAAGTACCACAGACGGTGCGGCGCAGGACGACCGCGCAATGCTCCGATCAACCGCGCAAATATTGGACTACTGCCAATCGTGATGACCGTCGCAACTGCGACCCCAGCGTGGCGTGTCGAATAGAAAAAGCACAACTGGTAGGCACCGACTCCCGCCGCACCAAGTACGGCCAACCTCAATTGACTGACTACCCGCCGAAAATGGCGATAACTCAGAACAGCAAGCCCGCCGCCGCCTATGAGTAGCCGAATCACGCCCGCCGTAACGGGGTCGACGCCAATTGGACCATTCGCCAAAACAGTCCCAGTTGTGCCAAAAAGCGCAGCCGCACCAAGGATGCACAAAATCGGCCCAAGAGGGGATTTGTTTGTGGGTACGCAAGTTCCATCAGCCATAGGACCTGCACTACGCTAGGTCAAGTTCATGGCGGTGCAAGACGGTTCTGGTACAGGGTTTCTGGGGAGAGTTGAATTTCAAGTGAAATCATCGGCGAAAAAATCTCCATTCGTTCGTCTCCTGGTTCTTTTGTCGGCGATTTTTGCTGTCCTGGGTTTTGCCTTTTCTCCGGCTCGTGCCGAAGGTGATGGTTACGCGATTCGCGTGCAGGTTAAGCAACAGCAACGCGATGCAGCAGGAAAGACTGATAATCAACCCATCGCTGGGGTCACTGTTTTTGTTACCGATGCCGACGGGGTCGAAATTGG
The DNA here is from genome assembly GCA_009700145.1 of Actinomycetota bacterium. Taxonomy (GTDB): domain Bacteria; phylum Actinomycetota; class Acidimicrobiia; order Acidimicrobiales; family Ilumatobacteraceae; genus Casp-actino8. The sequence continues at coordinate 4,070 of WLMQ01000005.1, read as the reverse complement.
GCGCTTAGAAACAGATGCTGAAGGTATCGCAATCTTTGATCTTCCTGCAAAAGCCGATTACACAGTCACCATTGATGAGTCAACTTTGCCTGCTGGACAGAAACTTGACGCTGCGGCCTCCAACAGCCAAACGTTGCTCGGCGATTCGTTCGTCATGAAAACAAAGGTAGTGAACTTCTTTACCGGAGGTTCGCAGAGTGTTTCACAATCGCTTTTTGAAAAGATTGCCCAGCGCCTTGTCGATGGTGTACGTCTTGGATTAATTCTGGCCATGTGTTCAGTCGGTTTGTCACTGATTTTTGGCACCACCGGATTGACAAACTTCGCCCATGGTGAGATGGTCACCTTTGGCGGACTTGCGGCATTCGTCCTGAATATTTCTGGCTTGAGTTTCTTGGGATTTTTGAGCTTTATTCCAGGAATTCGACCTGACGGCACATTCCATATTTTGTGGGCGGCCCCAATTGGCATCATCGCTGGTGGAGGATTTGGTTGGGCGCTCAACTACGCGATTTTTGGTCGTTTGCGTAAACGTGGAATTGGTCTCGTGACTCAAATGGTGCTCACTGTCGGACTATCAATCCTTTTGCGCAACTTCTTCTTGTCACGATTTGAAGGACGAACCCGTCCGTATGCAGAATTCACTTTGCAACGCGCCATGGAATTTGGACCAATTAGCATTACGGCGCGTGATCTCATTGTGTCGATCCTGAGTCTGCTGATTTTGATCAGTGTGGCAATGGCTCTTCGGTTCACACGATTGGGTAAGGCGACTCGAGCAGTGTCAGACAACCCAGATTTGGCATCTGCAACGGGTATTGACTCCGAGAAAGTCATCCGTTTGGTATGGATTCTTGGCGGTGCCCTAGCGGCGGCTGGTGGAATCTTCAGAGGACTCGACGAACAAGTCAGTTTCGACATGGGCGGACGGTTGTTGTTCTTGTTGTTCGCTTCAATCACTCTCGGCGGACTTGGTTCAGCCTTTGGCGCGCTGATGGGTGGTTTTGTCGTCGGCATCATGGTTGAAGTTGCCAGTTTGGTTGTACCAACCGAATTAAAAGCCACACCCGCATTGCTGGTATTGATTTTGGTTCTTCTCTTGCGTCCGCAAGGGATCCTTGGACGAGCGCAGAGAGTGGGTTAACCGTGGATTGGTCTCTCATCATCGAAAACAGCATCAAAGGCTTTATCGGCATTAACGCCGTGTACTTTGCGATCGCTGCCATTGGACTCAACGTGCAATTCGGTTTTACAGGGCTACTGAATTTCGGTCAAGCGGGTTTTATGGCTTGTGGCGCCTACGGACTAGGCATGACCGCTCATTACTTTGGCATCTCGATGTGGTGGGGTATTCCGATCGGTATCGCATTCTCAGTTGTGTTGGGTTTTTTAATGGGTATCCCAACCCTGCGATTGAGGGCTGACTATTTAGCAATCGTCACTATTGCATCTGCAGAAATTATTCGCCTTGTGGTGCGTTCGGTGAAGTTCAAGACCTATTTCGGTGGCAGCGATGGCATCAATGGATTCTCTGATTCATTTCGCAACATTGGCGATGACATCGGAATTGTCCAAGCAAATCAATATGGGTTTTGGCCGCTTCGTTTCACTGGACGCGAGATATGGACTCTCGTTGTTGGTTGGGTCGTCGTCGCCGTCGTTGCGTACTTCGTGTACTTGTTGATGAAGAGCCCATGGGGAAGAGTTTTAAAAGCCATTCGTGAAGACGAAGATGCCGTTCGCAGCCTTGGTAAGAGTGTTTTCTCGTACAAGATGCAATCGCTGATTTTGGGTGGGGCAATCGGCACGATGTCAGGCATGATTTTTGCGCTCGACCGGGGAAGCGTTCAACCAGACAACTACAGCCGCGACGTCACGTTCTACATCTTGACTGCGCTTGTACTTGGTGGAGTCGCCAAAGTTTCAGGATCGATCGTTGGTCCGATGATCTTTTGGGGAATATTCACCTTTATGGATAACTTCTTGCGGCAAGTCGCCAAAGACCCAGTTCACCTCGGCAATTTCACCATCATGAAGTCGACCCAAGTTGGTCAACTCAATTACATGTTGATCGGACTGACTCTCATTTTGTTGATGGTCTATCGACCTCAAGGCGTCTTTGGAAATCGCAAGGAGATGGCTTTCGATGGTCACTGAGAACTCACTATCAGAGGCGACTGTCGTAGCTCGTGCCGCTCTATCTGGAGTGGAACGGGCGCCAGGAGCAGCCAAGCCAGACGCCATTTTGAATGCCTCAGGCGTCCGTCGAGAATTCGGCGGAATCGTCGCTGTTGATGTTGAGCACGTGGAGATTCAGCGGGGAAGTATCACCGCGCTCATCGGACCAAACGGTGCTGGTAAGACAACTTTGTTCAACTTGCTCACTGGTTTCGATAAGGCCAATACCGGATCGTGGGCCTTTAATGGGAAGTCAATGGAGCACGTTGCTCCTCATAAGACGGCTTCGCTCGGAATGGTTCGAACCTTCCAGCTCACCAAAAGTTTGACCAAACTTTCAGTCATAGAAAATATGCGCCTTGGCGCCACCGATCAAAAGGGCGAAAAGTGGTGGAACGGTTTGTTTGGACGAATTTGGAAAGCACAAGAGGCTTCCATTACCGAACGCGCCGAAGAATTGTTGAATCGCTTCAAAATTGGCCATATGCGCGATGAATACGCCGGAGCTTTATCTGGTGGTCAGCGCAAGTTGCTCGAAATGGCTCGTGCACTCATGACGAATCCGACGTTAGTCATGCTTGATGAACCAATGGCTGGCGTGAATCCGGCGCTGAAACAGAATTTGAACGAACACATTCGCGGTCTGCGCGACCAGGGTATGACGGTGCTGTTTGTTGAGCATGACATGGACATGGTTCATGATGTGTCGGACTGGGTCATCGTGATGGCCGAAGGACGCATTATCGCCGAGGGCACGCCGGATGATATTTCGAAGAACCCCGCGGTGATCGACGCATATCTCGGAACTCGTCAGGGTCAATCGTTGTTGGAGGATGAGTGATGGAAGATACAGCAATCCTTCGGAGCACAGATCTCGTTGCTGGTTATATCCCTGAAGTCAATATTCTGAACGGCTGCGATGTTGTCGTGAATGCCGGAGAATTCGTGGGCATCATTGGCCCTAACGGTGCAGGTAAGTCAACCTTGCTCAAAGCAGTGTTGGGACAATGCAAAGTTCGTTCAGGAACTGTGACATTGATGGGCCAAGACATCACCGGTCGTAAGGCTCACGAATTGGTTCCGTTAGGCGTCGGCTATGTGCCACAGAACAAGAATGTCTTCCCTAGTTTGACCGTTAAAGAAAATCTCGAAATGGGATGTTTCTTGAAGCCTTCAGTTTTCGGTGAAAGGTTTGAATACGTCGTCAGCCTGTTCCCAAAGCTTGGCGATCGAGCTTCGCAGCGCGCTGGTGCACTATCGGGAGGCGAGCGACAGATGGTCGCTATGGGTCGCGCCCTCATGCTCGAGCCGAAGATCTTGCTACTCGACGAACCATCAGCTGGATTATCACCGGCTCTACAAGACGAAGTTTTTGTGCAGTGTCGTACGATCAATGCAACGGGCGTCGCCATCTTGATGGTTGAGCAAAATGCTCGTCGTTGCTTACAGGTCGTGAATCGGGGATACGTGCTTGATCAGGGTAGAAGCGCGTACACCGGAACTGGCCGTGAGTTGTTGTCTGACCCCAACGTCATCGAGTTGTACCTGGGCACGTTGGCAAAAGCCACTGGTGGCTGACCGTATTGAATAGCCACTGGTGGCTGACCGTATTGAATAGCCACTGGTGGCTGAACAAAACTTGAGTAACAAAAAGGCCCCCGGTTTCCCGGGGGCCTTTCCAGTTCCAAACTAGTTCATGATCTCGAACTAGTTACTGATCTAGTTGATCACTTACCAGCGTCGAAGTTTTCTCCGAGTGCGTTACCCATGTTGCCATCGGTTCCGTACCACATCTTGACCTTCGGGCCGATTCCGTTTTCAACGGCGGTACGCAAGATGCGGCTACCTTCGTCGAACGAGATCAACACGATGGCGTCCGGATCGGCAGCAAC
>WLMQ01000049.1 GCA_009700145.1 Actinomycetota bacterium | reverse complement strand
TGATGTCTCCGTCTTCGATCACTGTGTCGTCGGGAATTCCGTGACAGATCACTTCATTCAGTGATGTGCACACACTCTTGGGATAGTGGTGATAGTTGAGCGGACTTGGGTATGCGCCGCGTTCAACGGTGAGATCGTGAACGAAGATGTCGATGTCGTTCGTGGTCATGCCGGGCTGAACGTATTCGCCGGCAAGTCGCAAGATGTCGGTGGCCATATCGCAGGCGTAACGCATGCGCTCGATGATCTCGGGAGTCTTGACGCGAGGTTCGTTCCAACGTGGAACTTCACCCGTGTCGGCGTACGGAGGCTTGACGATGTTGGCGGGAACGGTGCGCATGGGGGAGATGATGCCTGGAGCAATGCGACCTTCGAGACCTTTGTGGCAACGCTTGTACTTGCGGCCAGAACCACACCAGCAGTCGTCGTTGGATTGGGGGAGAACCGCCGGAGCCTTGGCCCGCGTCCGAGGGGTTGATCCTGAATCACTCATCGCCCACCACTCTACCCACCCCCCATTTTCTGCCACTTTGGAATATGGCTGCCGCCTAGCGGCAAGCAAATTCCAAAGTGGCTAGTTATTGCCGGTGGGAGGGGTTGGCGCGAAGTGGGTCAAATGACCTATTCATCGTCAAGGCGCCGTGAGGCAGATTTCTTCGCACACATCAATGGGTAGTCAGCCCATCGACATCGTGAAAGTGGAGGAGCCAGTGAGTCAAGGAGTCATCAGCCAACAGGGCAGTGCCTATCGGCAACGCCTTTCCGGAATGGGCAACTCGCTCACCGCCGGCCTTCAACGTAAGGGAGTCCGCATTCCCGAATTCGCGATCGGACTCTTAATCGTCTGTGTTTGCGTCATCGGCGCTTTCATGTGGCAGAACTCTGACGCCACCGGAACCAAGGTCCTTGTGACATCGCGAGCTCTCAAGCGGGGCCACGAAATTCAGGCCTCAGACTTGAGCACCATCACTCTCACGTCGAGCGATGACATTGCACTTCTCCCAAGCTCAGCGGCTGCAGACATCATTGGCATGCGTGCCGCGACCGACGTTGTCGCGGGAAGTCCACTCACCCCCTCGCAACTCATCACGGTTGAACCACTCACCTCCACGGAGGGTCTCGCCGGCATTACCGTCACCAATTCTCAGGCTCCCGCAAATTTGGCTGCAGGCGACAACGTTCAAGTAATCGCCGTCGATTCTCAGTCGGATGGGTCAAACCTCACAACACCGATTGTCACAAGAGTCCAGGTGTGGGATATTTCTGAACCAGATGAACTCAGCGGTGATCGTTCGGTCACTCTTCGTGTCGCGATCGCATCAGTGAACGAAATTGTTGGTCATGACGAACTTCATCTCGTCAAGGTGGTGGGCTGACATGAGCATCATCGTTACCGGAACAACGGGCGGACTCACCGACCTCGGAACTATTTCACTTCATCTCGCAACATTGTGGCCGAACCCAGTCACCGTGATTGAAGCCGATCCCGACGGAGGTCGACTCGCTGCCCGTCATAACTGGGACCTTCGACCTGGTCTGGCTGAATTGGCAGCTCACGTTCGAACACCCGCCACATCAACACTTGATCCACAAACTTTGCGGCGCACCTATCGCAATCATGTGAGCGTCGTCGTTGCTCCGCCATCAGCTGAACAAGTGATAGCTGCACTATCGATCATTGCCCCTCATACTCGAATCCTTGGTGAGGTACTCGGCACTGACGTGATAATCAATGTCGGACACGTTCGTCCAAACACGCCGGCATCAGACATCATGCGCGCGGCTGATTCGCGACTTCTCATTAGTCGCACCGACCTTGATGATGTGGTTGCATTAGTACATCGCCAACCGCTCTTGAAAGAACTGGGCGAATGGCAAGTACTTGCCGCGGGTGGTCGCTACAAGATTGATGAACTCGCTAAGGCAATTGAGTGGCCAGTCATCGCTGATCTTTTGCCATCTGATCGTCGCAGCAGTGCGGCTCTCAAGATGACAATCGCGAAGATTGCCGCAACGCAACAATCAAGCGAACTCGTTGATCGCGCGGTTGCGTAGTGAACGCCGTTGATACTTCATCAGCATTACGAGACCTAATTGCGCAGATCACTGCTGCACTTATTGATGTGCGGCAACAACGAAGAACTACTGGTGACGAACTTAACCCCAACGAAGAAAACGAAGTTGCTCGTGAAACTGCCCGCCGATTCTTTGATCAAAGGGTCACCCAATCGCTTTTGACTGGGAGTGATACTCCGTCATTTGATGACGAAACAAGCATTACAAAAAGCGCGATCGATGCCGTGCTTGGTTTCGGCCCGTTACAACGTCTACTTGATGATCCGGCGATCACTGATATTCATGTCCGCGGAACTTCGCCTGTCTGGGTTAAACACACCGATGGGTCACGTCATGAGATTGATCCAATTGTGAGCACTGACGATGAGTTGATTCGCTTGGTTCGAAATGTGGCGTCACGTTCACGCAACGGCGAGCGGCGCTTTGATGCAGCAACGGCCGAATGCAACCTTTGTCTTGATGATGGAAGCCGCCTTTTTGCCGTCATGGATGTTTCGCAACAGCCATCTCTAGTCATTCGTAAACATCAGTTTCATCTGTCGTCAGTCGAAGAATTAACTCGCGGTGGATTGATGACTCCTAACCTCAGAAACTTTTTGCGTGCTGCCGTACTTGCAAAACGAAACATCATTATTGCGGGAGGCACCGGAAGCGGAAAAACGACGTTGCTACGCGCGCTGATGAATGAGATTCCATATCACGAACGCATCATCACTATTGAAGATGCCTTCGAAATTGGCCTCGCCCGATTTGCACAATTACACCCTGATCACGACGCACTGCAATCGCGTGCTGCGAACATTGAGGGGCATGGAGCGATTCCCCTAGCCGACCTCACACGTATGGCATTACGAATGGATCCAGACCGTGTGGTTGTGGGCGAGGTTCGCGGGGCGGAAGCATTCCCCATGCTCATGGCAATGAGCCAAGGCAACAACGGGTCGATGTGTACTTTGCACGCCGATTCGACTCGTTCGGCATTCTCGAAACTGGCGGCCTATGTCTCAATGGCAAATACTGGATTGCCCATTGATGTTGTCAACTTGCTCTTGGCAAATGCCCTACACCTGGTTATTCATATTGAAATTGTGAATGGCCAACGCCGTATCAGCAGTATTCGCGAAGTTGTTGATTGTGATGGATCACAAATTGTTTCAAATGAACTATTTGTTGCCAACGGAAAAGGATTGGCGGAGGCGGCGTATCCGATGACCTCGGAGTTACGTGAACTCTTGGCAGTCCACGGCTACGACGATTCGATTAATGCACAGTTGCAATCAGTGGGGTCGTGGCGATGAGTTTTGTGATTCGTCTTCTTCTTGGTTTAGGTCTGGCTACGGGCACGCTCCTTGTCCTGGCCGGTCTGCGCGGGGTTGTGGTGATGGCATCTGGTCAAGTCACACCACGGCCTTCGCGTCGAACCGTCGATGACACCAAGTTGGTGGAAGCGCTTGCGGTATGGACCGAACAGCTTCGTGACACCATGGCTGGTGCTCGAGGACTTGAGCAAGCACTCACCGTGACGGCGAGTACGGCTCCTATAGTTATTCGCCCAGCGATTCAACAGTTGTCGGCCGAACTCGGTTTCACCAGCTTGCCCGATGCAGTGCGCAATTTTGCGACCGTTGTTGACCACCCACTCGCCGACTTTGTAGCCGCGGCTCTGATTACTGCTTCAGAAAATCAAGTGCGCGACATGGGTTCGCTACTCGGAAATCTTGCAGATTGTTGTCGCGACGACGTGCGAATGCGGACTCGCGTGTGGGTTGCTCGAGCTCGTATCAGAAGTGCTGTCCGCATCATCTCGGTCGTCGTCGTTGCATTTGTGGGTGGGCTGATTGCGTTTAATCCGTCGTATCTTGCACCATACGCTTCACCAACTGGTTTGATTGCACTCGCCATCGTAATCTTGATGTTTGCGGTGTCGTTCGTTTTGCTTCAACGACTCGGCCAATTTAGTGCTCCGCAGAGATTCATTGCTCGACGTACTGATCGAGCACTGTCGTGATTCTGTGGGGTCTATTCGCTGGGGTTGGGTGTGTACTGATTCGTAAGTCGCTACGGAGGCCCGTACTTGCAACCGTGCTTTCAAAGTATGGTCACGGAACAATTGCTACGAACACCAGATACGAAAGCTTTCGCCAAACAATTGAGCATCGATTTGCAGTGTCACCAACAGATCTCGCCGTGTGTGGAAGTTCATCGGCAAAGATCACTACCGAACGATTGATGTGTGCTGCAGTGTGCGCAGCGATTCCGCTCGTGATGATTGTCATGACCACAATCGGTGGGTCACCTTTACCTCTCCCACTACTTCTCAGCACATCGTTGGCCTTATCAGCAGTTGGATTCATGTTGCCGGTGTTACAACTGCGATCCCGAGCCAAAGTGAAGCGTCGAGAATTTCGCACATCACTTTCTGCATACCTTGATTTGGTCTCAATCATGCTGGCCGGTGGCGCCGGAATTGAATCGGCGTTAGTTGCGGCATCCCGAGTCGGTGACGGTCCAACTTTTCGTTTGATTGCCGATTCCCTCGATGTTGCGCGGGCAACACGTCGGTCACCCTGGGAAATCTTGGCAAATGAAGGTGAACGAATAGGAATTGATGAGTTACCCGAACTGGCAGCGACCGTGAAGCTTGGTGGCGAACAAGGGGCGCGAATGACTGCATCGCTCGTAGCCAAGGCTTCGTCAATGCGAGAGAAGCAACTAGCTGAAGTTGAAGCTGATGCAAATGCTGCAACCGAACGAATGGGTTTGCCGATGGTGCTTTTGTTCATGGGCTTCTTGGTGTTACTTGGTTATCCAGCAATGCAAATGATTAGCACCGGCTTCGGGTCTTAAACACATCTCAACAACAAACAAGGAGAAAGAAAATGGAACAATTCAAGCAATTATGGGATTACTACAACATTCGGTTACAGGCTTCGCGTGAGACCGATCGTGATCGCGGCGAAGTTAGTGCAACGACAGTTGTGTTGGCTGCCTCTCTCATTGCTCTGGCGATTTCTGTTGGTGTGATTGTCTCGGGCAAAGTGCGCGACAAAGCCAACGATCTGAACTTGGGCTGATGTGTCTATTCATCGACGAGATCGAGGCGAAGTATCGGCGCAGGTGGTGCTGGTGATTCCGGTGATCATCTTGTTGATGATGCTGGCGATACAGGCGGGTTTGTATTTCCACGCATCAAGCATTGCTGGGGCTGCCGCTGCCGAAGGAGCGGCGGCGGCATCAGTTGCACGAATTCCGAGTGAAGTTGCGGCGCGCCGTGGTCAGCGAGCAGCAGAAAATTTGGTGATCGAAGCGGGTGGACACACAACCTCAGCGGCATTGGTTGCCGTGAACATAGAAACCGTCACGATCACAGTTGAAGCACAAGTTCCGCGCATCATTCCGTTCTTTCCAGGCTCGGTGCGGCGAACGGTCATTGAACCTCGTGAACGTTTCACAACAGAGTTGTCACGATGAAAAGAGATCGAGGAAGCGTCGCAACGGAAATGGTTCTGCTCACGCCGCTTCTGATCATCATGTTGATGTTCGTGGTGCATGCCGGACGCGCGGGTCAAGGCATGAATCAACTGAAGCACGCGGCTGATCAAGGTGCGCGCGCTGCTTCATTGGTGTCGCAGCCACGTATGAGTTCAGTTGCGCAGCAAGCGGTTGTGGACGATCTCTCGACAAGCGGTTTGTCGTGCATGAGTCCGCGTGTGGGCACACACTTTGTCCAGTCTTCAATGTCATCTTCGGTAACAGTCACAGTGAGTTGCCAGACATCAAACGAAGGCTTGTCACTTTTGGGTGCGCACACCGTCAGCATGGCTGCATCGTCTACTGAAGTTATTGACCGCTACCGGGCGGGTGGATGATATGGCTAGCGAACGTGATCGTGGTGTGGTGACGGCATTTGTTCTTGGTTTGGCAATGTGTTTCATGGTGACTGCAGGCATGGCTGTCGACGGTGGGCGCATTGTCGCAGCACGGGTTGAGGCCGCCGACCACGCGGAGAATGCTGCAAGAGTTGGCGCCCAACAAGTGACACTGTTGCGTTTGGGTTGGCGATTACTTGATCCGGTCAAAGCGAAACGTGCAGCCGAAGAGTATTTGAGTCAGCATGGAGTGAACGGACAGATAACAGTCGGTCTGAGAACTGTCACTGTGACGGTCAGGTTGACGCAGCAAATGACATTGTTGCGCCTGGCAGGAATCAGTAGTCGAACCGTGACTGCCACTCGCACGGCGGAACTGGTTGAGTCATGATGACCAGCGAAGTACACATCGTGAGTGTCGCTGCGATCATTGCCTTGCTGTGCTTGTTGTACATCGCAGCAACAGTGGTGGCCGCGGCGGTACAGATTGCTGGAAGTGGAATGACCATCCAATCGCATCGCCGGTCCTGGCGAATAAGGATGGCGAAGTATCTCTTGGTTGTCACGCCCATTGCATCAATTGCGTTGTCGCTAAATCAACGACCAGGATCGGCCCAAGCTGTCCAGCGAGACATTGTTCTCGATGATGCCTGCGTTGTCCCGAAGGTAGTTGATTCAAGCGATTCCACTCGAACGGTCGGTTTGGTGTCTACTGCAGTTGGCGCAGGATTACTTCTTCGTCTGCGTAGTAAACGTCGTCAAGCAGAGCGTTGTGATGAATCTGTTGAAAGTCAAGCACTTGAAGTTGAAGCTCAACTGGCAGCGACTAATGATGACTTGGCTGTCGCACGACTTGACTTAACGTTACGTTCGTTACAGCCAACTCAGGTCAAAGATTTGCGAATGGTGATTACCTCACCACAGTCGACCAAATGCGAGTTCATTTGCGCTGTTCAAGCCGATGCACCATGGATTCAGTTATCAAGCCGAGTGATTGAACTACCCCAATCAGTTGAACTTGAAACTTTGGTCCTGTTTGCTCATAACAATGAAACGGTTCCGTTGCTGTTTCCTGTAGGCACAACTAGTGCGGGCGAAGTGTGGATCAACCTCGACGTGGTGCGGTCATTTGGCGTTGAGGCAGATTGCGAGGTTGCTGACAAAGTTTGGAATGGTCTCGTGCAGTCGTTGTCACTGTCGCCTTTCGCCCAAGGTGTGTCGATCGTGGGTGAAGGATCATTCGTGTTACCAGGCCGGCGGTTGGTCATTGCCCGTGAACATTCCGCAGAGTTGGCGAAAGTATTGACTACCGAGGAATCAACTGCAGTTTTGTTGTTGGACAACGAACCACAGCATCGGGATTGCCCAGTGTTGTATCGAGGTCCGATCAGTGAGGGCGAAAGTGGATTGGAATACAAGGACGGTTCATGGATTTTGTGTCCAAGTGGAGTGCAGGTGACTCCGGTTGGTTGTACCGCCGACGAAATTGATCTGATTAAATCGTTGATCGGTGAGGGTGATGAAATTGAGACGTGGCCGATTGAAAGGTGGATCGACACAACCCAACACCCGGCTATTGAGAAAGCGATTCCGCCGTACACATTCTTGGCGTCGGTTCTTGGGCGGCCTGAAGTGCGACATCTGTGTGGCAAACGTGTTGACTTTGAAAAGAGCAAGAGCGAAGAGTTGGTGATGTGGTTGGCTATGCACCCATCGCAGCAACGCCGGTCGTCGGCTCGCACCGATATGTGGCATGCCCCCATCAAAGATGCGACATTTTCAAATATCACGTCTGATGTGCGTCGGAGCCTGACAGTCACCGAGCTTCCACCCGAGGGTCAGCAGTGGTTGGGCGTGACTCTCACCGACGAACTGCCATTGCACTTGGGCATCGTGAGTGATGTGGATGTTTTGCGGGCCTGTGTGAACCATGCTCGCCGGTGGCCAGAAGACGGCGGCCTTGAGGTGCTCCGGCACGGATTGGGGTTGGTCCGCGGGGTGCCGTTTGAATCGTCACCATATATATGGAGTGATTCGACGGGACTAGCGACCGATGCTGCGGTCTTGGTAGTTCGGGCCGCGCAGATGATGGCCGAGATGTGTACCGAGATCGGCGATCTTGATGGGGTCTATTGGGCGACGGCTAAGGGGTTGCTTGCCGTGCCGGGTCACGAAGATTTGGTTGCCCAACGCATGCGCCTTCATGCCGAACGTGATGATCAGGCTGCCTTGCGGGCTGAGTGGCAGGGATATTGCCGAGCCTTAGTTAATGACGATTGGGGCGACGCCTCGCCAAGCCGCAAGATGGTCGAAATTTGGCGAGAACTTACAAAAACCCAACTTCCGACTGACAGACCTGCTTAATGGCTTGGTAGTTCAATGATCTTTGCGCCGTGGTCACGTGCCAAATCTCGGGTTGAGGTTTCGCAGGTAAACATGAAGACCTGATGACTCTTGGACATGTCATCCAACAGCTTGATCGCCGCACTCGTTCGCTCATCATCAAAATGAATTAAGGGATCATCGCAGATCAGCGGTAAATGGATGCCCCTTCTTTCGGCATCCTTTTCGGCAAAAGCTAATCGAATACCAAGGTACAGAAGAGCGCGTCCACCGTCAGATAGACGATTGTCAATCAATTTTCCGCCAGTTCCATCACGCTCGATGATTACTTTGCCTCCAGCGTCTCGGGAGTACATCAAACTTCCCCAATCTGGCACAACTTTACAAATCAATCTTTGAGCTTGTTGGATGAGGGGATCTTGATTCTCGCGTTCGAACCGATTGATCATTTCTTCCAACATTGAAGCCGCTAGAGAGTGAGCCGCATGGTCACGAGTTACTTCTTCAAGTGCTTCTTCCTTTTCACCCAACTCAAGCTGCAATGAGGGAAGCACTTCTAAATTTTGCGTTTCCTTGATTCGCCCTTGTATCTCGGTACGAAGAATGATGCTCTGTTCATGTTCATGGGAAATCTCACCGATCTGCTCCGCAAGGTACCTCTCTTGATCGTTGAGAGATTCAAGAGACGGGAATTGTTCAAGCAATGCTCGTATCTCGGGGTCATTCATACCGGCGGCAGATACTTCAATATCGCTATCGCGCAAAGAATCTTTCGCCACTTTGATCTTCGAGGCCCTACTTTCGTAAGTCGTAAGGCTTTCATTAATCATTGGCCAAGGAAGACCACCGATTTGGTCAGCTATTGGAACTAGCAGCGCATCACGTTTTGATTGAACGGTTGCAAAAGTCTCAGCGAAGGACGTGAGAGATTGATGAGCGATGATTGCATTCTCATAATCTGTCAACCAAAGGCCGAAGACGGACATGTCAGGAATAGCGATGATTTTGCGATTATGAAGAAGGCCTATCAATTCTTCGTTTGCTTCATCAAGTACGGTTTCTAGTCTTTTTCTGGTCTCTCGAGCATCAGCCAACTGACGGTACAAGCTTTGACGGTCGGCGACCTTGCCGGCAAGGTCTGCAAGTTGGTTAAGTAATGATCCAGCGTTGTCTGCAGTAAGGATTACAGCACCAAGTTTTGCGAGTGGTTCAGTGACGCGGTTGGCGGCGTTATCTCGCTTAATCTTTGCGGCGGCTAGATCGGACTGCGCTTGCGCAACCTTTGTTTGTGCTTCGCGCATTCGACTAGCTTGGTCACCACTTGTTGGTTGACCAGTCGTCTCTCGTTTTGACATCAGTGCGATGGCGATCGCACCAACTACCGCACCGACGAGCGAGATAATGGGGTTAATCAGAGACAAACCGCCGACCAAGATCAATGCACTCACGAGAAGTGCCGGATTCAACTTTGCTTTGGAAGTACTGAGACCTGGGTCTTTTTGAATTGACACTTCATCAAGTTGAGCTTGTGCGCCAGCTAGTGAACTCTCGATGCTCGTGAAGTCTTGTGAGGTCTGAGACCAAACTGCTGCGGGGCCTTGAAGGTCAGTGAATTGTGACTGTGGTCCGACAGAATCAATATTCGTCGGCGACAGTCCGACTAATGGTGCTTTCCCGTTGATCTCACTTGAAATAGTGCTGACGTGACGATCAAGTTCGGCGATGTTCAAATCAGCCTTTGTGAGGTCGGTAGAAGACGTTTCAACACTTTGTGCTGCAGACTGCAACCGCTGACGTTCAGTGGCAGTCAATGTCTGACCAACCAATACGTCACTCGTTACGCCGATTTTTACGGAACAGCGCGCTACTTCATTTTTAGCATTTGCTAATTCTTGCTCTACATTTTCCAGTTCACCTTGTACCCGACGAATTTCTGTCGCCAGTGGGATGACTTCTTCCCACTTACTGGGGACAGAGTCAAGGTGCGAAAGTTCTTGTTGTGCGCGATCTTGTTTGGTAATTGCTCCCAGGCCATTTTTTACACGGACGATTAAAGTTTGTTGGCCACGAAGTACTGCAAGTTCGGCATTGAGCGTCCTTAAATCATCCTCAATTTTCGAGAGATCAGATTGCCAGCGACTGATTTCGTCAGGGACTTTTTTCGCATCTTTGATCTGATTTGTGAGTAGTCGAATGGCTTTATCTATATCTTTTCGCTCTTTGTCTAATTTGTCGGCGCGTGTGCTGAGTTCTTTTGCCCGTTCGCGCGGGTTGCCCGATGTTGCAGCATTACCCATAGTGAAGTTGCTGAATAGATTTGAGAAGTTTTCGGCTGTACCGACACTTCCGAGCTCTACGCCATATAGGCGGTAGATCCAACGAAAATCATCAACTGCTAGGCCATTGAACAGATTGGTGAATTCATTTGCAGCGACAGAACGCTTTCCTACATTGCCTGATCTTAAATCGTTTGGGTTTCCCGATGCCTTGATTTTGAATTTCGCATCAATATCAAGATTTTCATCACCGAGTTCACCGACAAGACGACCCGATACTTGGTCGCTGGTTAGAGATCGAAAACGTTCGCTTCCTAATGCCGCCGTACGCCACGGGCCACCGAGAGTCCACGTGAGATATTCGGCAATAGTTGACTTACCGGATTCGTTGGCGCCGTAGAACACGACGAAGTCGTGATTGAGATCTTGGAACGATGTTCCTTGGTGCTTGCCGAAATTGAGATCGGTAATTGAATGGATTTGTAACCTGCTCATTTTCCACCTTCTAAAGCGTTGACAAGAAGTAGTTCGACAACCGAGCGAAGATCATCCGAAACTTCTTCCTCGGTTTTACGATCGAGTTCAACTAATAAGTCACCCAACAAAGTTCCGCGACCACGTTCTATAGCGAGGTCAATTAAGGGTCGACAGGATTGGCGGATCTTGATGACGGCACCATTTCCCATAATCTCGGGGCTGGTGGTGAGGATGCTTTCTTGAAGTTCATTAAACTTTTTGGCAAAGTCGCTGTAGATCAAAGTTGATCCGATGAATTCAAGGCGAACCATCAGTGATCGACCATCAGCGGCATCAACAGCTTCTTGCAGCGCATCAATAGCAATATCTGACACATCGTTTAGATCGGTCACTGCCGAGAGATCAACTGAGAGTCGCTGGAAACGCAGGGCATCGCAAGGCACGAATCGAGGTGCTCCAAGCGAGCCATCTTCGTGGACGTCAATTATGAGAACACCCTTTGCTCCGCACTCTGTTGCCTTGGTGCTGCGACCTTGCAAATTGCCGGGGTAGGCCCAATAACCCTTGGGAGTTTCGTGCACCTGGCGATCGTGGATATGCCCGAGTGCCCAATAGTTAACGGGCGAAGTTTGCAGATCGGCCGATGAACATGGTGCATAGTTGCCATGTTGGTTATTGCCGCCAACGTTGGTGTGAAGTACGCCAACAATTGTCTGACCAGTTATTGATTGAAAGAGTCGTGCAAGGTTATTTTCTTCGGCAGCAGTCTTGTAACTAATACCTGCCACAGTCACTTGAGCACCGTTGCTCATTGTGACGATATGTGAAGTGACTTCGCCGGCGGGGAAGACAGTGACTCCATCTGGAAGCGAACGTCCGCTGAGATAGTCGGGCGTGAGTGGATCGTGATTGCCATGGACTAAAAAGACTTTGATACCTGCTTCGGACAACTCGCGTAATCCAAGGTTCACGCGAATTTGCGCGCCAGGATCGCGATCTGCTGTGTCGTAAATGTCACCTGCTAGGACAACAAAATCGACCTGTTCACTCTTGGCGACGTTAACGAGATTTTGAAAAACCGTATTGACTTGCTTTTTCGCCATGGCGTGCACTTCGGCGGAGACGCGAGTTCCGAGACTTTTGAGAGGTGAACCGAGATGTAAGTCGGCGGCGTGGAGGAATCGAGCTGTTGCCATAGATGAAATGTAACTCCTAGGTCTGTCGTGGTTGAGATGTGGAAGAAAGTACCTACACCGTTTAGGTATATGGATTGATCAAGCAGCGATGACGAGATCAATACCGAGTGGATTGAGTTCGGGGGTTTTGTCGGCACGTATGCCAGCGAGGATTTTGGCCAATTCGGGATGACCTTCCAACAGGTATTCAACGCAGCCGACAAAAGCCCGATGGGCGACCGGCATTCCCCACAGGTGTAGAGCCCGACCACATTTAAAGAGGCGAATTGCGTACTTGTCGGCCCGAGCAGGGTCGATGACCTGGCCGAACTCGAGGCTGTAGCCCAAACCAATCGAGAGCAACTGGGCGTTTTCGAGGACAGCTTCGAGAAATGCCGCACTGTTTCGCAGTTCGTTGATTGCCGGAGTGACGTTGTAGCGATCGCCATGGCCCGAATTGGCGTCTATCGGAAAGGCCCACCAGTCAAAGTGCTCGCCCGAACCCCAGAAGTTGCGCCATTTCGCCTGCACGATCCAGTCCTTGAAAAGGGCGGTCTGCAAGGTGGTCTGGCGAATGAGTTGCGCGGTTCCGATAAATGCCATGGGTACTCCGTTCGTTGGCGTTGAAT
>WLMQ01000048.1 GCA_009700145.1 Actinomycetota bacterium | reverse complement strand
CTTTCCTGGATGAGTTGACGCGCCTGTGACAAGAACACCTTTGGGTTCAAAGAGTGCCGCGAACTGGGCATCGGTTGGACGGGGACGCGCAGTCGCTATTGAAGTATCGGGTTCGCCAATTTCGACGAGAGCATCAACTGCAATCGGCATACCATCAGATCGAACAATTAAGGGATTGACATCAATACTTGCGATGTCAGAGCGCTCACTCGCCAACTTGCCGAGACCTACTAAAACATCAACCAATTTCTCACGATCAACTGCAGCCTCACCGCGGAATTCACCGAGAAGTTTTTGCGTTGCCAGATCGGCGATCATCTCATGCGCAGTGACTCGATCGAGCGGGGCTGGCCGAAAAACAACATCGGCAATTGCTTCGGCCAAAATTCCCCCGATACCAAGCATGACGCTTGCGCCAAACTGCGGGTCACGAACAACACCAGCAATCAATTCACGATTTCCTTGCACCATCGGAGCAACTAAAACTGTCACCGGGCCATCGTCGGGACGAGCCGCGGCAAGCAGGTCAGCGGCCGCTTCATGCACCGCTTGAGCCGACGCCAATTTCAGTCGTACCAAACCGCGTTCGGTCTTGTGCGCAATCGCGTCACCGCACAATTTGGCGACGACCGGAAAACCAATTTCAGATGCGGCTTGTGCCGCAAGCTCGGCAGTTGCGACCTCGCGCTCATCGGCCATCGGTACTCCGGCTTCACGCAACAGGGCCTTTGATGCTGATTCGGACAAGGTACGCGAGTGATGTGCAGAACTAACCATGTCTCAAAGGTAGTTGCCACAACCCCTGCCAGCAGGCTTTACACCCGTGAGAAACATGACCAGAAGCAACACTGGGAAATAACACGGCAGGCTCCGTGACCGGAGCCTGCCGTCATTGTGTCGGGCTGACAGGATTTGAACCTGCGACCTCTTGACCCCCAGTCAAGCGCGCTACCAAGCTGCGCCACAGCCCGAGTTATGTGCAAGCGAGCCTAGCGTCACCACCGCGCAAATCAGGAAAGTGGTTTGCCTTGGCGATCCGGAACTTTTCGCAGTGCGATCAGCACGAAATCGACAAAGGCCCAAATACCCAGCCCGCCAAAAGTGAATAGTTTGGCAAGGCCGAGCCCGGTGTAACCCAAGTAAAAGCGATCGACTCCAAAGACGCCCAAAAACCACGCCAAAAGCATCGCTGCGATATAGCTCTTCTCGCTAAACACCCCCGGCACAGCTGAAGCGGGCGACCAATACGGTTCCCCAACCCCTTGCACCAAAGACTCAGGCATTAACACGCCTCGGATCGCCATGGCACTTAATTGATCGTGGGTGAACGCTTGTCCGTGCATACCAGGAATTTGCACGTAGTACTGACCACCGTGACTGGGCATCGGCGAGGTTGGCTGATAGCCAGGCGCACCTGGCGGTGGCGGAATATTGCTCATCAGCCAACACTAGACAAAACTCACATAAAGATTTGTACGACGCGCCATCCTAAATAGATACACAACGCCACGACCAAGAGTTTGAAATGCCACGGTGCCTTTGCATCATCGTCATCAGCAAGACCTTTTGCCAGCTGACGCAAATCCAAATTTTCAGCAGTCACCTTGCGATGAGTTGGAACCGTGCTGGCGATCTGGGGTGCTTCAAGTACCCGATGACAAGTCGGACAAGTTCCGTCTGTCGACATAGCGCTTGGCGCCCAATATTTTGCACAATCTTCGCAAAATGGCATGGCAATCAGTCAGCCCGCTTACGCACTCGCAACTTCAAAGGGGTCGAGCCAAAGTTGAATGCCTCACGAATACTTCGCTCGAGGTAACGCAAGTAGGTATGTGGCAGTTCACGATTGACAAACAAGGTGAATGTCGGCGGGTCAGTGGCTCCCTGCAGTGCGTACATCACACGTGCTCCGCCGCCTGCTGCCTGACGCTGCTGAGCATCGGCAATCACTCTGTTCACATCACGGGTCGGGATACGACGGTGATACTGCAAGATTGCTTCTTGCAATACCGGACGCAATTTGTGCACGCCCTTGCCTGTGAGGGCCGACACCTTCAGAACTGGAGCATCATCAACGAAATACAACTTGCGTTTTACTTCAAGATCGATGCGCTCACGCTCTTCGGCATCATCAATGAGTTCCCACTTATTCAACATGATCACAATCGGGCAACCGGCAGCATCAATTCGTTCGGCGAGTCGTTGATCTTGTGCCGTTATTCCTTGAGTCGCATCAATAACGAACAGTGCAATATCCGATCCGTCAACGGCGCGCAATGCTCGAACCAACGAGTAGTACTCGGCCGAATCATCAATACGTGAACGGCGGCGCATACCAGCCGTATCAACAAACACAACTGGTCCGTCTTCGGTCTCAACCAAAGTGTCAATCGAGTCGCGAGTTGTGCCTGGCATGTCATGAACGACAGCGCGATCTTCACCGACTAGTCGATTGAACAAAGTGCTCTTACCAACATTTGGTCGACCCACAAGGGCGACTCTTGGTGGCTTTTGTTCACCAACAGGAACGATCTCTTGGTCGAGCCCGTAATTCGGAATGTATTCCTCACTCAAAGGCGACGTCGGCATGCGAACGATGACCTCGTCGAGCAAGTCGCCAGCGCGACGACCGTGCAATGCACTGACTGGATACGGGTCGCCCAGTCCGAGTGACAAGAAATCCCAACGATCAGCTTCACGGCGATCATTGTCAGCTTTGTTCACGACCAACATCACTGTTGCCTCCGACTTACGCAGCCAACCAGCCATGAGTTCATCATCGTCAGTAACGCCGACTGAACCATCAACAACAAAGATCACAAGATTGGCATTACGAACAGCTGCTTCAACTTGACGACTGACTTTTGCATCAAGTTCCGAACCGCCTGGCATCCAACCACCGGTATCGACAAGCATGAATCGATGGCCGAGCCAATTCGCCTCAAGTTCTTTTCGGTCGCGAGTAACGCCCGGTCGGTCCTCGACAATTGCCGCTTGCTCACCGATGACACGGTTGAAAAGGGTGCTCTTACCGACATTGGGACGACCGACGATGACAGCGACTGGAAGTTGAATTTCTATCTCTTCACTCATTTTGCTATTTCCAATGCTCGCCGCAAGGCAATTCCGTCGGTCGGGATGACCTCAACAGGACGCGGTAAGTCTGCCGTGGTTAAGCCGTCAAGGAAACGACCTTCGGATAAACACACGTCGGGAAGCAAATAACGATGTCCTTCTGGCTCGTTTTCCAGTGCTCGAGCGATGTCTTTGCCCACCATAAGGCCAGTCACCGCAGTATTTCCGCCAAAGAAATCATTTTCGACAGTGACGAGACGCACATCAGAACGTCCGCATCGAGCGAGCATCGGAGCGAGAACTTGGGCTCCATAGGGAGCGGTTACGACGCCAATTGGTGCATTTCGACGCGGAGTGAGAGAAATGATTGCCGAACCAGAATCGCTCGATCCCCCACAGCCACGAAGCCCTGTGTCACCCGCAGGATTACGAGGAGCGCGATAGCCCTCGGCTGGTGCTCCATCAACAGCAGCGAAGAATCCACTTTGCGGTCCGGTCGGAACTTCAAGTCGTCCATCAAATTCCCATTCGAATGTTCGCGCCATTCCGATGCCGTCTTCGTGCAAACCAAAACCTTCATAATGTTCGCCGGGAGGAAACGGAACTCCTGCCATCAAGTAATACTCATCGGCAGCGAACACCATGCGGTGACCAACATGAGTCAAAAAGATCTCTTGCCAATGGTGCACTAATTCAACAACTCGTCGCGCTTCTTCTTGAGTGTGTGCCCGCATTGAGGTTTCGTTGTTGTAACGACTAATTCCTAAAGGAACCAACGCCACATGATGCAAGTCGGCGTAACGATCGAGAATGCCAATCATCGAGTCTTCAAGGACTGAACCATCATTAATGCCAGGACACACGACGATCTGTCCATTGACCGTGATGTCGTGTTCGAGAAGTTGAGTCAACCAACGCAGACTCATACCACCGCGAGGATTGCGCAACATCTCACTACGAATCGCGGGGTCGGTGGCATGAATACTGACATTCAGAGGCGAGAGGCCTTCGGTAATCACCCGCTCGAGATCGGCTTCGGTGAACCGCGTCAACGTCGTGAAATTGCCATAGAGAAAACTCAAGCGGTAATCATCATCTTTGAGATACAGACTCTTACGCATCCCCGGAGGCAACTGGTAGATAAAACAAAAAGCGCAGTGGTTGTCACAAGTACGAACTCGATCAAACAAGGCACTTGCAACTTCGGCTCCCAAAGTTTCGCCAGCATTTTTTACGACAGTTGTCTGCATCTCAAGACCGCCGCGCACAAAATCGATCTCAACCTCGGCTTCGTCTGCCATGAGACGCCACTCAATGATGTCGCGAGGAACCATTCCGTTCAAACGAATCACCTCATCACCAGGCTGCAGTCCAGACTTAAACGCCGGAGAATCTGGCGTGATTGCGACCACAACTGGCGCAGATTGCTTGACGGACATATTTCACAGGCTATCTGCGTCATATAGGTACATTCTCTCAATGTGACTGTTCGAGCATTAGCCTCACAGTCATGAGTGTCGATCGCGTCCTACTCGCGGCCCCACGAGGGTTTTGCGCAGGTGTTGAAATGGCGATCAAAGCCTTGGCATGGATGGTGCGCAGTTTTGATGCACCGGTGTACTGCTATCACGAAATCGTTCACAACAAATTGGTCGTTGAACGCTTCGAACAACTTGGAGTCATTTTCGTCGATGACATCAATGAAGTGCCTTTGGGTTGTCCCATCATGTTGTCGGCCCATGGTTCGGCTCCCGAAGTTGTTGAAGCTGCACGAGCTCGAGGTTCGGTTGTTGTTGACTCAGTGTGTCCACTTGTTACTAAGGTGCACCACGAAGTCAAGGTTCGTTCGGGCAAAGGCTTTCGCATCGTGTATGTCGGGCATGAGGGACACGAAGAAGCAGTCGGCACTATGGCCGTTGCGCCCAATTCAATTTCACGTGTTGAATCAATTGTCGAAGTCGATGCTTTACCCGAGTTCAACGGACCAGTTGCACTTCTTGCCCAGACAACTTTGTCGCATCGCGATTGGGCTGAGGTTGCGGTTCGAGTTAAAGAACGATTCCCCCAAGTTTGGACTCCTGGTCGTAGCGACCTATGTTTCGCCACAACGAATCGACAGTCGGCGCTCATGTCAATGGCTCCGCGTTGTGACGCGATCATCGTCATCGGATCGGCGAACTCGTCAAACACTCGTGCACTCGAGCGCCTCGCACGTGAAGCTGGCTGCGAACGAGTTTTTCGCATTAACACTGCAAACGAATTGCCGGCAGATCTTCACGGAATTGTCGGAGTTACCGCAGGTGCATCGGCTCCAGAAGAACTCGTTGATGCTGTGATCGCTCGTCTTGCACCAATCAACGGAGTTGAAGAGGTGCGTTACACCGAAGAAGACGAATACTTCCCACCGCCCCGCAACCTGCGTGATTTACAAACCGCAATCGAAACTGCCGTCACTGCGATGTCAGGCGGTTCGCTAGCAAATCGACCTCAAGTCGACGATCGTGCGTTAGCTGCCAGTGCAGTTCTTGCCAGTTTGTGACAATCTACAAACATGCTTTCCCCCACCCTTGATTCCATCCGTCTCTTCTTGCATATTCTCGCGGCCTCGGTTTGGGTCGGAGGGCAAATCGTTTTAGGTGGCTTAGTTCCCAAGTTGCGACAAGCAGCGCCCGAATCACTCAAAGTCGCCGCCAATGCGTTTGCGCGCGTTGCTTGGCCAGCGTTCGCCGTTGTCGTCGTCACCGGCATGTGGAACATTCTCGATATCAAAGTTGGCGATATGTCAACCGAATATCAAGTCACAATGTTTGTGCACGTATTACTCGCCATGGCAACGGCGATGTTTGCAGTCATACATTCAGTGGGAAAAACCAAGTTGGCCCTTGCGCTCGGAGGAGCGCTCGGATTATTGACCTCGCTTGGAGCAATGTTTGTTGGCATTCTCCTGCAAAGTGGTCGATAACAATTTAGTTTCGGGGAACTTTGCTCCACGCCATGTCACGGTCAACGCGAACATCACCTGGGAGGCCAAGAACTCGTTCTCCCAAGATGTTGCGCATTACTTCACTCGTTCCACCTTCAATGGAATTCGCGCGACTGCGTAAGAATGCCTTCTGCGGATTCTCCAAGCCCATTGCGTGCTCTGGTCGAATCATCTGATAGCCACTCGGGAACAACATGCCGTCGGCTCCCATCATTGAGACCGCAAAGGAATAGATGTCCTTGTGCAATTCGGCCATTGCCAACTTGGCAATTGAACCTTCGGGGCCTGGATCGCCCATTTTGCGGTTTTGTGACGCACGAATATTCGTCAAGCGGAGTAGTTCAGCACGAACCCACAATTTCATCAGTTCATCACGAGTAGCCGGATCGCGTTGATCAGCCGAAAGTGTATTCCACACCTTGATCGCATCACGGATGGCACCCGAACCCTTGCCAGGAATTGCTCCACCAATTGACACGCGCTCATTCATGAGCGTCGTCAACGAGACGCGCCAACCGTCTCCGACATTGCCCAACATTTCACTTGCGGGGATGCGAACGTCAGTGAAATACACCTCATTGAATTCTGCTTCACCGGTGATCTGATACAGCGGGCGCACTTCGACGCCAGGAGCTTGCATGTCAACAACAAATGCAGTCATACCCGCATGCTTGACGGCTTCCGAATCGGTACGGACGATCAACAGTCCCCAACGCGACAAGTGAGCAAGCGTGGTCCAAACTTTTTGACCGTTAGCAATCCATTCGTCGCCATCGCGCACACCCTTGGCCGACAAGCCAGCGAAGTCAGAACCCGAACCCGGCTCAGAGAACAACTGACACCACACTTCTTCACCAGTGAACAGCGGTCGCAAGTAACGCTTCTTCTGCTCTGGCGATCCCCACACCGCAACGGTCGGTCCACACATGCCATGACCGATTGGGTTACGGGCAACTGGGTTCGGCGCGCCTTCGGGGTAAATGCGTTCGTTGATCAGTCGTTGCAATTTTGGATTCAGACCAAGTCCACCAAAACCTTCTTCGAAATGCACCCACGCCAAACCTTTGTCGAATTGTGCACCGAGAAAAGTGACGGGATCGGTTGATTTGGGTGGGAACTCTGCCAAGAGTTCGGTCACCAAATCGGAAACTCGCTGCTCGTCGGCGGTCAAAGTTGCTGTTGCTGTGCTCATCACAAACCCCTTGTTTGATCCATTTAAATAACCACAAATTAAGTAGTCACCAAAGTACTACTCGGTAACTTAGTGAATCTTTCCCGCAGGATCGGCATCGGGTCGGATACCAAATTTCAATTTGGGGATCAATTGAACGGGGCCATGAGCCGCAAAAACTCGTCATACTCGCTTTTTCCGAGGCCTGGGAAGTACGAACGCAAAGTCATGACGTGGCGTAGGCACCCATGGTCAGAACGTGACTGATACACCGCTTTCAAATTGTTCAACATGCGTTCAACGATGGCCATCGGATGCACGGGAGCAAGGAAACCCTTCAAGAAAGTCTGATGAGATCCGGCGAGCTGGTGGAAAAGCTCCTGGCATCGCTCAGCATCCAAGATCCGACCTTCGTGGAACGGGTCGGCAAAGGTCTCGGGAATATCACCATTCGCCTGAGCCAATCCGACCAGAAAATGGCCTGGCATCCCGACACCGACGATTGGCACACCGAGACGGCGACCAACCTCCATCATGATGACCGACAATGAAATAGGTATTCCTGCGTGCCGATCGAGCACCCGAGGCAATAACGAATTTTCTGGGTCGTAGTACTCGGCGCGATTCCCAATAAATGCGTCAGATCCCGAAAATAGAAAATGTGCGATACCAGAAAATGTGGGTGAAGGAACGGCCGCTGCCAATTCATCAAGTCGCGACATTTGCTCCAAGATTTCTGACGAACCTGCACCCATCAACGTCGCTGAAATCAAAAAAGCCATCTCATCAAGCGGAACGTCTCCTCCGCCTTGCACCAGCTCGGCGAATCGGATCTTGGCCCAATCCACATCCCGTCGTGACGACTCCATCCAGATGAGGGTAATCGCACTACTGTTCTCATCATGCATCTCGGAGTCCACGCAGCAACAAACCCAGACAAACTCGCCCTCGTCGTCCCAGGTTCGGGTTACACCCAAACTTTTGCCCAGCTCAACGCGGCAGCGAATCGTTTGTCACAACTCTTCCGCGCCGCTGGACTTCAGCCCGGTGACCATGTCGCACTTTGCATGGAAAATCACGATCGCTATCTTGAAATTCTTTGGGGTTGCCAATTCGCTGGATTGGTGTACACAGCAGCATCTTCGCGACTGACGAGCAAAGAACTCACTTACATTTTGAATGACTGCGAGGCAAAGGCATTCATTACCTCAAAGTACAAAGCAGATCAAGCGGCTGAAATCGTTGAAGGAACACCCGACGTTGCTATGCGACTCATGCTTGACGGAGTGATTCCTGGTTATGAAAGTTATGAAGACGCCGTCGCCCAACAAACAGATGCTCCGCTCGAAAACCGCATCGCTGGCATTGACATGTTGTACTCATCGGGAACAACCGGACTCCCTAAGGGTGTCACTAAAGAATTCCCCAATCTTCCCTTAGACGGAGCACCCACAACGGTTGCGCCAACTCTGACCATGCTCTTTGGCTTCACCAAAGAAAGCGTGTACCTCTCACCTGCCCCGATGTACCACGCCGCACCGTTGCGTTTCACAATGGCCGCTCAAAGCATGGGCTGCACTGCTGTCGTGATGGAGCACTTCGACCCCGAGCAGTACTTGGCTGCGGTTCAACAGAACCAGGTCACACACAGCCAAGTTGTTCCAACCATGTTTGTTCGACTCCTCAAACTCGACGCCGACATTCGCACGAAATACGACGTCTCGTCATTGCAGGCTGTCATTCACGCCGCTGCCCCTTGTCCGATTCCGGTGAAGCAGCAAATGATCGAATGGTTCGGCCGCATCATCCATGAGTATTACGCCGGTACCGAAGGCAACGGATTTGTTTATTGCGATAGCGATATGTGGATGGCCCACGAAGGAACTGTTGGAGTAGGCATCGGTTGCACTATTCATATTTGTGGTGATGATGGTCAAGAAGTCCCCGCGTATGAAAGTGGAACCATCTTCTTTGAAGGCGGCGGAACATTTGAGTATCACAACGATGCCGAAAAGACCAAGAGTTCGCGCCATGCCAAAGGTTGGAGCACTTTGGGCGATGTGGGTTACCTCGATGCTGACAGTTTCTTGTATCTCACCGATCGCAAGGCCTACATGATCATTTCGGGTGGGGTTAACATTTATCCGCAAGAAGCTGAAAATGCCTTGGTGACTCATCCGAAGATCATTGACGTCGCAGTCTTTGGTGTTCCAAACGAGGATTTCGGCGAAGAAGTCAAAGCGGTTGTCCAACCGGTCACGATGCCAGCCAACGCTGACGAGGCCAAGGCACTCGAAAAAGAACTCATCGCCTATTGCAAGTCTCAGCTCGCCGATGTGAAATGTCCGCGGTCTGTCGACTTTAGGATTGAACTTCCACGACACCCAACTGGCAAGTTGTACAAGCGCCTTCTGAAGGACGAATATTGGAAAGATGCTGGACGCACTATTTAAGTGTTCAGTATCACAGTCCGATTTTCAGCGATTTAGCAAAATCGCCACATGGCTTCATGTGAAATACGGGATACTTAAGTCGTGAGCGTGCGACCTTCCCATGAACATCCATATTTGGCGCCTCATGCCAATGGCCAGTTCATCGCCTTTGCTCATCGTGGTGGCACTGATCAACTTCCAGAAAACACCATTCCGGCATTTCGTCACGCCTGTGAACTTGGTTATCGGTATCTCGAAACCGATGTCCAACTCACGCGTGATGGCTACCTGGTCGCATTTCACGACAACGATCTATTTCGTACGTGTCAAACCAAAGGTCGCATCAACGAAATGACTTGGCAAGAAGTCTCGCGAGCACGCGTTGATGGCAAAGAACCCATCCCGTTGTTGTCTGAACTTCTCGAAGAATTCCCAGAAGCCTTTCTGAACATTGACTCAAAGAGCGACCCGACCGTCGAACCATTGATTAAATCGCTCAAAAAATCCAACGCTTTGCCCAGAGTATGTATCGGCTCGTTCAGCCACAAACGTATCTCTCAATTTCGTGCTGCTCTCGGAACTGACGTGTGCACAAGTGCGAGCCCGATTGAAGTCGTCCGCTGGATCGCCGGCAATGTTGCGAGCGAACCTTCTTGTTTTCAAGTTCCTATGCGCCAAGGACCGATTCCGGTCGTGACATCACGAACAGTACGCAGTGCTCATTCGGCCGGAAAGCCAATTCATGTGTGGACGATTGACGAAGCACATGACATGCAGCATCTCATCGACCTCGGAGTTGACGGATTGATGACTGATCAGTCAATCACTCTCAAGAAAGTTCTTGAGGCAAACAACTTGTGGAATCAAATATGACAGCGTTGAGTCTGCACAATATCTCGATGACTTTCCCCGATGGCACTCAAGCTATTGATGATGTTGACCTCACAATTAAGCGCGGAGAGTTCGTCACCATTGTTGGTCCGTCTGGTTGCGGCAAAAGCACTTTGCTGAGAATTATCTCAGGCTTACAACAGCCGACATCAGGAACTTGCGAAGTTAATCGCAAAAGTCTTGGTTACGTCTT
This sequence comes from Actinomycetota bacterium, assembly GCA_009700145.1. Lineage (GTDB taxonomy): Bacteria > Actinomycetota > Acidimicrobiia > Acidimicrobiales > Ilumatobacteraceae > Casp-actino8. The sequence goes on along the minus strand of WLMQ01000048.1, from coordinate 2,113 downwards.
CCAAGATTCGGTTTTATTGCCCTGGCGTAATGTTCGCAAAAATGTTGAACTCAATGCCGAACTTCAAGGTGTTCCAAAAGAGCAGCGCCAAGAATCAGTTCAGAAGGCGATCAACCTCGTCAAACTAAACGACCATGTCACGAAGTTTCCTCACCAATTATCGGGTGGAATGAAAATGCGTTGCTCCCTGGCAAGGTCATTGGTTTCTCAACCGCAAGTTTTTCTCTTTGACGAGCCGTTCGGTGCGCTTGATGAAATGACTCGCGAACATTTGAATGATGAGTTACTCAATATCTTTTTGCAAGAGAAATTCGCTGGGCTCTTCATTACTCACAGCATTCAAGAAGCCGTCTTCTTATCGACCCGCGTGATTGTGATGTCGTCACAACCTGGCCGATTTATCTCCGAGCACACAATTGATTTCCCATTTCCACGTGTGCCCGACATCCGTTACAGCGCCGAGTTTGCAGAATTATGTGGTCGCATCAGCCATGACTTGAAGTTGGCTCACGCATGAAACTTTCCTCGCAGATTTCGCAAAATCGACGCATCTCGACCATCGTTTTGCCAGTCATCACGTTCATTGTTTTTCTTTCGATTTGGTATGCCTACGCCAAATTTCATTACGACAATCCAGTTCAGCGGCGAAACGCCCTCCCGTATCCTCACGAGATTTTCACCGATGGTTTTTTGCCTCTCAATGACAAGGTCAATGGATTGCGCCCGATCCTGGGCTACATGTGGCCAACTGTAAAAGTCACTTTTCTCGGACTCCTGATCGCTGTAGTACTCGGAGTATTCGTAGCGACACTCATGAATCTTTCAAAGGGAATTGAAAAATCACTTTTTCCGTATGCCGTCATTTTGCAAACAGTCCCCATTTTGGCCATCACTCCGCTGCTGACCGAACTCTTTGGCCAAGAAATCGGTGTACGTCTTGTTGTCACCGTGTTGGTAGCAATATTCCCCGTCATGACGAACATGCTCTTCGGACTTCAATCAACCGACCGAGCGTTACACGATCTGTTCACGCTGAATCAAGCAAGTCGCTGGACCCGTTTGATCAAACTCGAGTTCCCGAGTGCATTGCCTTCGCTGATGACTGGCATTCGTATCGCCTCTGGAAGCGCGGTCATCGGCTCGGTCGTTGCCGATTTCTTCTTCGCAAAAGGCGAAAAGGGCATTGGGTATTACATTCGCACCCGCCAGCAACAAGCAATTCAACGCCCCGAAATGTTCGCCGGAACTATTACTGCTTCACTATTTGGTATAGCGATGTTTGTACTCATTGGCTGGATCACGTCTCGAGCCATCAGAAATTGGCATGACTCCAACTTGGCTATTCGTCAATCGTCCTTTAAAATTCTCAGACCGCTCAAAGGGAACTAATGAAAATTCGAACATTCACCACAACAATTTCAATTATTAGCATGTCGTCAATGATCGTCGCTTGCGGCTCAGATAACTCTTCCAAAGGTTCGTCAGATACCACCGGACCATGCCCCAGCAAGTTGACAATCCAAACGGACTGGTTCCCCGAACTCGAACATGGCGGCGTGTACCAACTCATTGGTGCCAATGGCACCGCCAGCAAAGATTCAATGTCGTACTCCGGACCAGTGCAGGCGGCCTACGCAGTTGGTGGCTTACAAGAAGTTGAAATTCTGGCGAAGAATTTTGATATGCCGAACAGCGCAGTTCTCGTCAATGGCAAAGCCGACATGGCATTCATTGGAGTCGCCGACATCATTAAAGATTCAGCGGCCATTCCACTCGTAGCAGTCGCCAAAACTCTCGACAAAGATCCCATCATGGTCATGTGGGACCCTGCACAATTCGATGTGCAGAAACCCGAAGACCTTGCGACAACCGACGCAAGTTTCATTCACTTCCCAGGTCTTGCCTATATCGACTACTTCATCGAGAAGGGCTATATCACTGCCGATCAAAGTGATCCCAGCTACAACGGGTCCGATGCTGCTTGGGTGGCGGCGTCAGGCAAATTGCTGCAGCAAGGTTTTGCTACCAACGAGATTTATAAATACGAACATGACATCCCCTGGAAAGACGGTGCTCCCGCCGATGTGTCGTTCTTTACGGTTGGCCAACTCGG
>WLMQ01000047.1 GCA_009700145.1 Actinomycetota bacterium | reverse complement strand
GGCTGGGGTGTCGGCATGGCGGTTTTAACTTCTGAGCGCGGCCACATCGGAACAAGTGTCATTTCTCTCGAACGTCGTCTTGATTCGATTTCTCGACTTGCCGAAGGACGCGAACTGTCACCAACTGAGCGGCAAGATATCGCCAAGTTGTTGTCGAAAGGAATGGCCTACAAAGCCATGGCCCAGCGTCAAGGACCAGTTGCGTCCACTGCCGCGTCTCTCATGAAATTGGGCATCACCGAGATGATGTTTGAAACTTCGATGTTGCGCTCAAATATTTCGGGTATGGATTCTTTGCTCGAAGGCCCCGAAGCATTCGGTGTACTTTCGGCACCGGGTGGCCGTATCGCCGGCGGAACGAGTCAAGTTCAGCGAAATATCATTGGCGAACGCTTACTTGGCCTTCCCCGCGAACCATCGGTTAAAAAGCCGGAAAATAGCTCGACTCCTGGGGCGTGAGCCATGAATGAGAAATCGACAAAAGACCAGCAACAGGGCAACAACTCACGAGATGTTCCATGGGGACTCCTGAGTTTTGCGGTTCTCACGGCGGTTGTTGCAATTTTCATTCTGCAGAACCGGGACAGATTGCCCGTAAACTTCCTTTTCTTCGAAATCAACAGTCGGCAGTGGGTCAACCTCAGCGTCGCCGTTGCGTTCGGCGTAGTTCTTGATCGGTTGTTTATCGGTTGGAGGAAGCGTCGCCGCCACGACGACTGAGTCTCACTTTCGAGAAATAGTGAGAACCTCAACGTGAAAGTCGCATCTACAAACGGCGTCAAAGTAGAAATGTATGACATGGGTGGCACTGGCCCCAACATGTTGCTTTCGCACGCCAACGGATTTCATGGTCACTGTTGGAAGCCAGTAGCCGACAATTTGATCAAGCGTTTTCACTGCTATTCGTTTGACCATCGTGGCCATGGTGACACCAAAGCCCCCAAGGACTGGGCTGTCGCTTGGGCTGGTTACGGTGCAGACGCTGCCGCTTGCGCAAAGTCGATTACTGAACCAGGTGGCATTATCGGTGTCGGTCATTCAATGGGCGGCGCAACTCTTCTCATTGCAGCCATCAAAAATCCAGGTCTCTTTCGCGGATTGTTGTTGTACGAACCAATCGTGAAACCTGATGACGTCCGCATGCCTGCCAATCGTCCAAACAACTTGGCTGAAGGCGCGGCTCGTCGCAAGAAGAGTTTCAAATCATTCGATGAAGCAATCACCAATTATTCAGACAAAATGCCGATGACGCACTTCACTCCTGAAGCTCTAGAGGCGTACGTGCGCGGTGGTTTCACCCAAGCCGAAGATGGAACAGTGCATCTCAAATGCGATCCCGCGCTTGAGTCAGAGAATTTCCGCAATCCCGAGATTCCAAATCTTTGGAAAAAGTTGCCCGAACTTGATATTCCGGTCTGGGTATTAAGCGGACATCCCGAACCATTCCAGCCTTCAGGATTCGCTGAAGCAATCGCCGATCGCCTCCCCCAAGGCAATCACATTGAATACAGCGACCTTGATCACTTTGGTCCATTCGTCGACCCCTCGCGTGTTGCACGAATTATCGACACCTTTGCCGACACCCTGGAACCCTGATGCCCGAATCCGCCGATGAGCTAACTCCAGGAACTGGAATCTTTGGCCCATCAGTTGATGCATTCGATGAGCGGGTTGATCAGTTGCTCGAAATCGTGCGCTCATCAAAGACCGCTGGTCGAGTCTTCTTAGCCGCAAGTCGTTTAGGTGATTTCAGTGTGGTGTGGCACCTCATCGCAGTTTCACGCGCCATGACTGGCCGTAAGCGCGCGTCACAGGCTTTTGCAATCGCCGCGTTATTAGGTGCTGAATCTTTGATCGTCAATCAAGGTGTCAAACGCCTGTTCAAGCGAGACCGCCCCACGTCGAGTGGCGATGATCGCTTTGAAGTCCGCACACCTTCAACGAGCAGTTTCCCGAGCGGACACGCCAGTGCCGCCGCTTTCGCTGCTGTTGTGCTGACAACTTTAGATGGGAAGAAGTCGGCTCCTTTGTGGTTCGGAATTGCTGCGATCGTGGGCACTAGTCGAGCTTTCGTGCGCATTCATCACGCATCAGATGTCATTGGTGGAGCATTTGTCGGACTCGTGCTTGGACTTGCAGTTCGACCCATCGTCAAACTGATGAAATAACTGAACTACGACGCGATTCGTACTTCAATCTTGGCAGTCGTGAGCGAGTTAGTCGTCACCTCTTGCTTCACCTTGATTTCAACTTTTCCATCCGACCATGATTTTCCAGCTAGGAGGTCGGCATCAAGAACTGTCTGCCGCCGCTCGAAGCCAGTCTCTCCCGCGACTTCTATCTGGTGAATAACCACACGATCGTGGAGCAAATGCCGATTATCCCCCGATGCCCCAATTACTTCAATTGAGATAACTGTCGAGTTGTTCAGTGGGACAAGCACTAAACGCAATCCGTCAACAACTAGTTCAGTATTTGTTGCCACGAGTTCAAACGACTTTGTTCCATTTTCTAGAAATGCAACATTGATGCCATCAAGCCAACCTGCCAGATACATATTGATCCCTAAAGCCCCAGGCGCATTGCGCGCATCTGAATTGATATCGCGAGGCGCCGCACTATTGCTCATGACATCAATGTCACTGTCATATACACCGTTACCGAAGTTGTCAACTGACGTACTGCTGTGTGGCCAGTCGAGAGCGTGACCCATTTCGTGTTCAATCAAATCGAGGGGTGGGTTGCCTTTCCAATATGGCATGAAGTCTGAAGCACCTATGTAGACGGCCCGATGAGTGAGACGAGCCGAACAACTCTCCGCACAGGACGAGCCTGGTCGCCCCCAACCGCCCACAGCCGTTTCGGTATGTTGCGCATTAGCAATTACCAAGACACCGCGAGTTGAATTTACAGATTGATCTAAAGCTCGATCGACACACACATCTGATTTCTCATCAGCACTTATTGATACCTCTTTTGCAGCAGTGAACTTCGGCGAATAGCGGCCGTTAGACCAACGGACAAAGTAATCAACTACCGGGCCTAATTCGTTCACGATGTCAGCACTAGAAAGATTGAGACGCTCATCACTTGGTTCAAAAATTGAGTCGGTCGTGTCTCGCGGAATCTGGCAGATCACCACTTCCCATAAGTCTGCACCAAGTGCAATGTCACCAAACTGCGACTTAGTTTGCATCATGGTATTCATGGCTTCAGTGTCAAAATTGCCCGTGACCTGCTGTTCGTGGCTACAACCAGTGATCGTCGCAGCCGTCAGCGCCACAGCGAACATTGACCCAAATAGTTTCATTGCGTCATAACCGTAGCCCGACTGTTATGGCGCAGGACTCATGGTTAAAAATCGTCATCACCAAAGAAGACGATAAAAAACTAAGTTGCCGGAGAATCAGCTCCGCATTGCAGTGGTCAACAAATTGCGAACGTCAAGCAGCATGTCGCTGACTTCGCCAGTCGATACCAATTCGCGCTTGACCAAATCGGACAACGCTGAATCGATGATCGAGAGAGCTTCGTTAATGACGTCAGCGGAGACGACTTTGATGTCACTGATTTCAAGTTCGGTCATCACGTCTGCTACCTGTGTATCGGTCATTGAATGCTCCTCTAGTCACGGATTTTCAGAAAATCGTTCGGCTTGAACAACTCGCTACTGAGAAAGTAACGCATAGAACGAGCGAATATGTGCATCGTATCCCAGTCTTTTTTCTGGGCATGGTCAGCCAAGGCGTCGTCGGGCACAGCACCCAGCCCCTACGATCTGTATATGGAATTTCACGGAGCCGGAACAGTCGTCACGGGTGCATCTGGAGGCATCGGAGAGGCCCTCGCAAGGCGCTTCCACCATCTTGGAGCATTTGTCGTGGTCTCCGATGTTGTGGAGGCCGGAATCACTGCATTGGCTGCTGAACTCAATGCCAAACGCCCAAATTCTGCCTTGGCCGTCACCGCTGACGTTTCGACCGAAAGTGGAAATCAGCAACTAGTGGCAACTGCCCGACAATTCTTATTGCAAGATGGCAGAAACGGAATCGACTTATTTTTCGCCAACGCTGGCGTTGGCAACGGAGCCCTGATTGAAACTACTTCTGAGAACGATTGGAATTTGGCGTTCAATGTCAATGTTCACGCGCACCGTTGGGCCGCTAAATATTTAATTGAAGACTGGCTCAAGGCTGGTCGTGGATATTTCTGTTCAACAGCATCGGCAGCAGGACTGCTGAGCCAAATTGGGTCAATGCCTTACTCAATGACAAAAAGTGCAGCAGTTGCTTTTGCCGAATCACTGGCAATTACGTATGGTGATCGCGGCATTCGTGTCAGTTGCCTGTGCCCACAAGGTGTCAACACCAACATGTTGCGTCAAGGCGATACACCTGGCGCCGGAATCGCGAGCGATGTCGTTCGTTCAGCTGGCGATGTACTCGAACCTGATGAAGTTGCGATTGTTGTTTCTGAGGCAATCGAACAAGAAAAGTTCCTCATTCTTCCTCACCCACAAGTTGCCGAGTTCGAACAGCGCAAGGCTGCCGATCGTGATCGTTGGCTGTCGGGTATGCGCAAACTTCAAGCTCGGGTTTACGGAAAAGGTTAAGAATGCCGCCTAAGGCCACTGCTCCACGCTCTGCGTCGGCCAAGGCGGCCGCTGAAAAGTCGTCGGTCGATCAAGCCGCGATCTTGCATAGCATCGGTCTCACTGCGGGCGAAGAAGTGCGCTTTCGGCGCGCCGATCGGGGTCGTTGGCAAACCGGACGCATTGCATATGTTGAACGTGACGGCAGTATTACCGTGCACGATGCCCACGGAGCGGCGCGCTCTTTGCGCCCAGAAAACCTCGAGGTCAAAAGGCCCGGCAAACGTAAGAAGCTCACTTGGCAAGCGGTCACCGACGTGGCCGTCACCTGGGAGCAATTAACTCTGTTCTAAACGGCTACGGTGGGCGCATGGGCGTACGACTTGATCCTTCCGACGAATACATGCACGAACTCGGTCCCGAATCGAACTTCAACGAGAGCATGTACATCAATTGTTTTGATCCGGTGAACAAAGTTGGTGGCTGGTTCCGTATGGGCAACCGCGCCAATGAGGGCACGGCCGAAATGACCGTGTGCATTTACTTACCCGACGGCTCGGTTGCATTCATGTTCAAGCGACCCGCGATTGAAAACAACAATCAACTTGATGCTGGTGGCCTCACCTGGACCATGGTCAAGCCGTTTGAAGAACTCAAAATTGATTTCGTTGGCAAAGTTGTCGTTCTTGCCGAACCCGAGCAAATGGTCGATCCAAAGACCGCGTTCAAAAACAATCCGTACTCAGAATGCGAAGCGCATATCACGTTCACCGGACAAGGTCGCTCGAGCATGTTTGGTGGCGAACCCGACACACCTCACGAAGCTCCCGGCGAAGAATTTGCGAGAGGTCATTACGAGCAGCTCATCCAAGCCCACGGAACAATTCGCGTCGGTGATCAAGAGTGGGAAATCAAAGGCTTCGGATTACGTGACCACTCGTGGGGCCCGCGCTATTGGCAAGCACCGTGGTACTACCGCTGGCTCACTGCCAACTTCGATGAGAACTTGGGCTTCATGTTGTCGCGAGTCGCCAAAAAAGAAGGCCCCGGAACCCGCGGCGGATTCGTTTGGGAAAACGGTCAAATGCATTACTGCGATCATGCCGAAATCTCAACCGTCTTCCAAGGTGAAGATACCTACCACGACAAGATTGAGGCAGTGCTCAAGTCAAGTCGCAGCGATCGTGAATGGCGTTTCACTGGTGACGTGATGAGTTTGATCCCATTGCGTAATCGGCGCCAGACTCCCGATGGAGAATGGTTGACCACACGCATTAGTGAAGGTATGACGCAGTGGACGATGGTGAGTGACGAACACAAGGGCAAAGTCGGATACGGCTTGTCGGAATACTTGGACCAGATCATCGACAACACCCCAGTCGGTACCGCCGAATAATTAGTTGGGCGCTAAAGCAGCCAAGAGTTTTTGTAATTCACTCTCGGGCATATCTACTGCTTCGCCGTACAACTTCACTTTGGGTTCGGTTCCGCTTGGCCGAATCTGCAATCGCACTCCCCGCCCTCCTACTTCATCGAGCCACACGCGCAACAAATTTGCTTCTGGGAAATCTTCGATGCCTGCAACAACTCGTCCACCAATCATCTTCGGCGGATTTTCCCGCAGTTGCTGCACAACCGCGACACCTTCACTCGGACTCATTTTGACACTCATTTCAGCGGTCACATGTTGTCCATAAACCGCGGCAATTTGATCAAGGCGATCTTGCAAGGTCACACCATCTTTTGTGGCTAATGCGGCAATTTCAGTCATTAATAGAGCCGCCGAGATTCCGTCCTTATCAAGCGGGCGATCGGCCACTAAATATCCAAGTGCTTGCTCGTAGGCAAAAACTAAATGCTTGTCTGATCGACGTATTGCCGCATCAGCGATCCACTTAAAGCCAGTAAAGGTTTCTTCAAAAGAGACACCATTCTTACGAGCCATTTTTCCCAACAGCGATGACGACACCAAAGTTGTCACCACCAGCCGGTCGTCTCCTGTTGTATGGCGCAAAATATGATCACCGAGCAACCAGCCAATTTCATCTCCACGCAAGAGTCGCCAATCACCGGACGAATCTCCGTTTATCGGAATCGCGACCCCTAAGCGATCAGCATCAGGATCATTAGCCAGAGCAATTGCCGCACCACTCTGCCGTGCGAGTTCAATGACTAAGTCCATCGCGCCTGGCTCTTCGGGATTCGGAAATGACACAGTTGGAAACGAACCGTCAGGTTCTTGTTGAGCCGCAACGACAACCGGTGGAGCAAATCCGGCCGATGCGAAAGCTTTAACTACTGTGTCACCACCCACACCATGCATTGCGGTGTACGCGACAGTGATCTTTGGCAAATCCCTGCATAAACGAACTGTCGGTAACCACTTGATGTATTCATCAATACATGCATCACCAAGAACCTCAATCAATGGTGAATTCTCTGGAGCAAGTTCAACTTCAGTTGCATCAAAACTTTCGATTTCATCTGAGATGAGTTCGTCCTGCGGCGGGACAATTTGGGCACCCGACCCTAAATACACTTTGTAACCGTTGTCTTGAGGCGGATTATGACTGGCCGTCACCATGACACCTGCGGCAGATCCAAGACGCGCAATATTCCACGCCAACACGGGTGTCGGAAGTACATGCGGGAGCAACATCGCTTTCATTCCTCGCGCTGCTACAACACGAGCAGTATCGAGTGCAAATACATCACTTTTTCGACGAGCATCAAAACCAATCAAAATTCCGGCTTCAGCCGATCCTTCAACGGTGCGCAGCAAATAATCAACGAGCCCAGCAGCAGCCTGTCGAACCACTAAACGATTCATACGGGTCGGACCTGCTCCAACTTCAGCTCGCAGACCCGCCGTACCAAACAACAAGCGACCGTCAAACCGCTCTTCTAATTCTTTACTAGGACCGTTAATCAGTAGCTGCAATTCACGACGCATATCTTCGTCAGGTTCGGCCAGCAACCATTTCTCTGCCATGTCACGACTTGAGTCACGACTCATGATGCGTCCTTAGAACTTTGGTAACAGAGTATGCAATTCAACAAGCGGTCGTGGACCGACATGCGAAATCACTTCACCAGCTGCGATTGAGCCGAGAATTCCGCATTCCTTTAACGAATATCCATTGGTGTAGCCAAACAGGAAGCCAGAGGCGTACAAGTCACCGGCACCGGTTGTATCGAGCACATGAGCAACATCTTCGGCTGGTACATCAATAATTTCTTCGCGAGTGATAATCGAAGCCCCCCGAGGTCCACGCGTAATGACCGCCAACGAACTGTCCTGACGAATCGCTGCTACTGCAGCCTCAAAAGTGTCAAGTTGATAGAGCGACAACAATTCATCTTCATTGCCAAACAAAATGTCGACTTCATCGGCAACGAGTGCTCGGAAGTCATCACGGTGTCGATCCACACAAAAACTATCCGACAGGCTTAACGACACTTCACGGCCTGCTTCATGAGCTGCCCTGGCAGCCTTACGAAACGCCGCCTTCGCATCGTCACGATCGAACAGGTACCCCTCCATATAGAGAACTTTCCCTGATGACACAACAGAGACATCAACGTCATTGGGTTCCATAAATGATGAAACTCCCAAGAAGGTATTCATTGTTCGTTGTGCGTCTGGCGTGACAACAATGATGCAACGACCAGTCGGGATCCCGTCAAGGTGATGACCTGGACTGAAGTGCACTCCAACTGCCAACAAATCATGACCAAAAACTTCACCCAACTCGTCATGACTCACTTTGCCGATATAGGCGGCTTTGCCACCAAAACTGGCAACTCCACAAACGGTGTTTGCGGCCGAACCACCACTCATTTCAACCGCGGCTCCAAGAGCCTTGTATAGATGCAGTGCCCGATCGGTATCAACGAGAGTCATCGAACCCTTAATGAGAGATTGTTGCGAGATGAAGTCATCGTCGGCTTGAGCGATGACATCAACAAGTGCGTTGCCAATTCCTACAACGTCGTAAGTCGGTTCAGAGATTGGCTGCGTAGACACGAGCCTTTACGCTAGTCCCTCACGACCAACTGAACAGGTTTCCCAAAGGTGAAACTAGATGGCGGACATGGCACCTACAACAGCTTCCACAGTACGCTCGGAGCGTGACTTCTCCGCAGATTGATTCGCCCACCGACCGCAGCCAACTTGACCCGTTCCGTCTCCCCCGATACATCGTTCCGAGCCGGTACGACCTCACACTTGAGCCCCATCTCAATGAATCCACCTTTGATGGCCAAGCCCTCATCACAGTACAAGTACGAGCCGCAACTCAGCTGATCGTCTTGAACTCGATCGAACTAGATATCACATCAGTATTTGTCGATGGTCAGCCCGCACCATTCAGCCTTGATGTCGAGACCGAGAGACTTTTCATCGGACTCCTTGAAGAACTTCAGCCTGGGCTCGCAATGATCGACATTGTCTTCACTGGCATCCTCAACGACAAACTTCGTGGGTTCTATCGCAGCACTTACGTCGACGAAAATGGCGAACAACAAGTCGTAGCAGCTACTCAAATGCAATCAACCGATTGCCGTCGCGCTTTTCCGTGCTTTGACGAACCCGATTTCAAAGCAGTGTTTGCAACGACTCTGATCTCAGCGCCCGACCACTTGGCGATCAGTAATGGTCCAGAGATTTCACGCTCAGTGATCACTCGCGAACAAGGCAACAAAGTCGCCGTCAAATTCGCCGACACCATGCCTATGAGCACTTACCTCGTGGCTTTTGTCGTTGGAAAACTTGAGGCGACCGCTCCTGTCGATGTGGATGGAGTGCCGCTTCGCATTGTTCATACTCCTGGCAAGGGTCACCTCACCGAATTTGGTTTAGACGTTGGTGTCAAGAGCCTGCGTTGGTTTGTGAACTATTACGGGATCCCCTACCCCGACGCCAAAATTGACATGATTGCGTTACCCGATTTCGCAGCTGGTGCAATGGAAAATGTGGGCTGCATTACATATCGCGAAAGTCTGCTTTTAGTAGACCCAGCAACAAGCACACAGGCCGACCAACAAAATGTGGCCGATGTCGTCAGCCACGAACTCGCCCACATGTGGTTTGGTGACCTCGTGACCATGAAATGGTGGAACGGGATTTGGCTCAACGAAGCATTCGCAACTTTTATGGAAGTTGCCGCAGTTGATTCCTTCCGAAGTGAATGGCAGCGCTGGACGAGCTTCTCACTTGAACGTTCTGCTGCATTTGAAGTTGACTCACTCGTTAATACTCGATCGGTTGAATTTGCAGTGCGCTCACCTCAAGATTGTGAAGGAATGTTTGATGTTCTCACTTATCAAAAAGGTGGTTCGTTACTTCGCATGCTTGAGCAGTACCTCGGAACTGGTCGATTTCGAGAAGGCATTCGACTGTACTTAAACACCCACTCTTACGGCAATACCGAAACATCAGATTTGTGGGACGCAATCGAAACCGCGGTAGCCAACGATGGTGGCGAACCCGTACGTGATCTGATGGATTCGTGGATTTGGCAACCCGGCTACCCGTTGATTCTCGCAAGCCTGGATGCAACAAAAACGAAACTCGTTCTACAACAGCAACGATTTACCTTTACACCCGAATCGCTTGATGATCCGCAAAACTGGCTCGTACCAATTCATATTCGGATCAACGGCATCGAGACCAAGTACTTATTGTCAGATCAACCATTAGAAATTCCTGTTGCCAACGACAATGCCGCAATCGTTGTGAATGCTGGCGGCTACGGCTACTACCGCGTTGCGTATTCACCTGAACTGTTGTCCCGCTTACAGGGTCAAGAACTTGCTCAACTGGCCACTATTGAGCGTTACAGCTTGGTGGACGATGCCTGGAATGCCGTCGTTGCTGGTCGGCTCCAAGCAATTGATTACCTAGGTTTCGTGAGCGGATTTACTGATGAACGTGATCTTGCAGTTTGGCAAGCCATCGCAATTGGACTACGGGGTTGTGGTCGCCTACTCGACGATGCCAATTATCCAAAACTTCAACAACGTATTCGCACTCTCGTTGCTCCTGTCATTGCTGATCTCAGTTGGGAGGCACAACACTCTGAAGATGACCTGCGGGCCAAACTTCGCGGACTACTCGTCGCGCTTTTGGCGGTCAATGGCAACGATTTGGACGCCCAAGAAAAGTGCCGCGAACTCCTCGCTCTACACGACCAACACACCAATTCGGTTCATCCAGAGTTAGTTGCTGCTGCAACGACGGTTGTCGCATCAACTAGTGGCGAAAGCGCGTATGAATATTTCCTAGAAAAGTTCCGCACGACCGACAACCCTCAAGATCAATTGCGCTATCTCTATGCACTCACCGATTTTGATAGCCCCGAACTCGTTCTACGTACATGCAACTTTGCCGTGGGCGGCGAAGTGAAGAGTCAAAATGCTCCGTTCGTCTTGGCACGCTGCATTGCACTCCGAGAAAATGGAGTTCTCGCGTGGAACTTTGTCCGTCAATATTGGGAACAGGCCCAACAGAAGTTCCCGACGAACACCATTGTCCGCATGATTGACCCCATCAAGTTTCTCAATACACCTGACCTTGAAGCCGATGTTCAAGCATTTTTCTCTGAACATGGCATTCCGCAAGCTACAAAAACCTTGCAACAGGTTCTCGAACGTCAACGAGTCAATACTGCGCTACGCACACGAGAAGAGACTCGACTTAACGCTGAACTGTAACGAGGGTGCCGTCTGGGCGAACTCCCATAGCGGCGTAACCCTCAAATCGGTGCACCCAAGTCAGCCCTTCTTCACCGATAACGAAAGCAGTTGTCGCGAATGCATCCGCCCACGTCAAGCTCGGTCCTGTCACCGTTATCGATGACCAATACTCGTTGCTCACACCGCTGCTTTGGTCAATGATGTGTCGCCCGCGTTCGGCAGAACCCGAAGTCGCCACGGCACCGCGTTGCATTGCAAGCGCAGCAACCACTTCACCAGGATGTAATGGGTCGGCGATCCCTACTTGCCATCCATCGCGCACATCACCATTTGGTGGAGGATCACCCATCTGCATGTCTCCGCCGAGCGACACATACCAATACTTCAGTCCGGCTGCGTCGAAATGCCGCGAGGCCCGTTCTACTGCCCAGCCCTTGACAAATCCAGCGGGGTCAAGACTCCCGTCATTACGCCGCGCCGAAAATGCACCATCACTCGCACCTTCAAGAAAGAAACATGCATCAAGCACATCAATAACTTCACGCGATGTGTCAAGTAAGTGTAATTCGCTCCGATTGATACGACTGATTTCACTGCTCATACGAAATGTTGAAAACATAGCCTCATATTGTTCAAGCTCGGCGAAAACTTCTGCAATCACGACGTCAACAAGATCACCGGGCGCATCGTCATGCACATGGATGCTCGCGACCGATCCCATCATCGGGGCCGAACGGCGAACAGGTTGCGCGAGAGACGTGTTCACCCAATGACTCCGTCAATGATTGCCTGCAAAGACTGCTTGTAAGCCTTGCTGGTATATGTCGCACCCGAAATCGAGTTGAACTTGGCATTTCCTGTGTGCACGGCCCATTGATCGAGTAGTGGAATTGCCTGATTGTTAATCGATACCGACCTGCGGTCTGCTGTTGGCCACTGAATACCCTGCGACGAGCAGACAAGCCCAGTGCCATCGACCGAAGCCTGAACTTGCACCGGACCAAATCGCATATTGATCACTGGTCCAACAATTGTTGAACTGCACGCGGCAGGAGCTGGCGGCACCGTTGTCTCCACGACTGGAGCAGCAGTTACTGGGGCTGCGGTTGCGGGAGTAGCAGTTGCAGGTACATCTGTCGCCGGAGCCGCAGTTAGGGGTGCAACTGTTTCGGGCGCTGGCGTCGCGACCGTCGGTGCAGATCCAACAATTGTTGTGGTGTCTCCCGGAAGCACCCCTGCAGTTGTTCCGATGGGAGGCGCAGCTCCCAAATCGATACCAGTACTTGGGCGATCAAGGGCCGCCAACAAAATTCCGCTGGCTCCTACCAAGGTCAGAGCCGGAAACACCCGTCGAGAGAAAGTTTCTTTGTTCATCATTTACCACCAAACATGTTCAGAGTGAATACGAGCAACGGGAACTCCCGCTGCTTTCAGACCTGTGCGTGCAGCATGGAGTAAACGATCTGGACCGCACAGCACGACTGCTCTTTGAGCAACATCAGGAATCGCCGCAATCAGCACTTTGGCCGAGAATGGATCTTTCACAGCCAACTTTGCCGTCGGGCCAGTCAGAGTGAGGATCTTTCCACCAAGTCGTTCAACTGCCGCCTTGAGTTCTTCAAAATGGACGAGGTCTTTCTCGCTGTGAGCGCGATACAAAACAATTGGTTCGTGATCGGGAACGAGTCGTTGCACCATTGCCAGAACCGGCGCAACACCAACACCACCGACAACAAACAGAGCCTTCGAACCTTCAAGAACATCAGGTGTCACGACACCGAATGGACCCTCAACTATGACTTTTTGTCCTATACCCAATTGCGTAATTGAGTGTGTCGCTTCGCCACGATCTTTAATCGTGAAGCGAATTCGTTCTTTCGTTGGTGCAGTTGACATCGAGAAAGGATGCGATTGCCACCACAAGCCTTTCTTGAGCGGCCGGACGAAACAGAACTGGCCAGCATCTCCTTCGCGATGTTGGAGAGACTTGCCAGATACTTCAATAGCAACCGTCTTGTGTCCAACACTTTCAATCGAGGTGATTCGCAATGGGCGGACAACTGCCTTAATCGTGCGACCCCAACGAGAGAACACCATCATAGAAAGTACAGCGACGTGAAGCCCAACCCAAAAGTAGCGAGCCACGTTGTCGCCAGCCAAATCGGATCCAAGAACAATTTCGTGTCCAAAGGAAACTGCCATACCCACGTACGCCAACATGTGAATGAAGTACCACGTCTCGTACGAGAACTTTTGACGGATTGATTTCAGCGATGTGATTGTCACAACACCAATCAATAGCGATCCCACGAATGCGAGGGCCATATAGGACGTACGTCCAGTGAGATCGATGATTGCATTGATCCAACCCGAAGCTGAAGCCCAAGCGATTGTGCCAGCAGCGACATGCACTCCGAGCAACAGGCCCATGGAATCTCCGAGGATTCGGTGCCACACGAACATCCGGTCAAGACCGAAACGTCGTTCCAATGACAACGGCCGACCAACCAAAACTAAGGCCAACAAAGCAATTGCCGATGTCAACAAACCTGACAATGAAGTGATTGAAGTCCAAGCTTGACTCCAACCACTCGTCAACTTAGTGACTCCACCGTGAACTGACCACATGCCCACGACACACAAACCGTAAGCGGCAAGCACCGCAGCGATGTCGCTGTCGGTCAAGCGACTTGGCGTGAGACGTTTCATCGCAGTCGATGGCGGCGGTGGAATTTTCGTATCAGGGGCCACAGCATG
>WLMQ01000046.1 GCA_009700145.1 Actinomycetota bacterium | reverse complement strand
GGCCCCCCATCTGGGAGGCCGTACGACGCATTCGAGTGATCGAATGCGTCAGATGATTACTACTACGAGCGCGAACGAGGCAGCTAAAACCGAGGTCTTAGGAGTCAAGTTGGCGTTCATTGCTCTCAAGTGTGCCATCTCGGCCCCAATAACGACAACCTAATGGTGCCAAATTCTCGATTTTCGACGAGATTCGACGTCAGACGGGGAACGCCCCCTGAAGCCGAGCGGCCGACAGAGTGTTCTCGAGAAGACACGCAATGGTCATCGGCCCAGTTCCGCCGGGCATCGGCGTAATTGCCCCTGCCACAGCTTGCACGGCGTCAAAGTCGACATCGCCAACAATTCCGGCTTCGGTACGCGAGATACCCACATCAATGACGGCCGCTCCTGGCTTGATATGGGCTGCAGTAATGAGGTGCGCCTGACCGACTGCCCCAATAACGATGTCGGCATGACGGCAGACGTCAATGAGATCTGCGGTACGGCTATGCGCAATCGTCACCGTTGCATCGATTCCTTTACGAGCCAACAACAACGACAGCGGCAAACCCACCAAAGTGGAACGCCCAATAACAACAGCGCGCTTGCCGCTGGTCGCAACGCCGTATCGCTCTAAGAGACGAATGACGCCCAATGGTGTACACCCAACGAGTCCAGGCAATCCACGGACGAGACGTCCCATTGATTGAGAGGTCAAGCCGTCGACATCTTTGTCGGCCGGGATGAGCGACAAAACCTTCTCTTCGTCATATCCATTGGGCAACGGACTCTGCACCAAAATCCCGTGCACACTGGAATCTTGCGCCAACCTCCCAACGACATCTTCCACCTGAGCCTGCCCAGCATCGGCTGGCAAAATCTCATTACGGCTCTGCATCCCGGCCTTTCCCGCCTGGACATGCTTATTGCGTACGTAACGCTGACTCGGGGCGTCGTCTCCGACCAAAACTGTCGCCAAACACACTGGCGGAGACCCTGCAGCAATGATCGTGCTCGCCAATGTGGCCACGATTTCGTCGCGCAACCGATTGCCATCCATCAAAATGGCACCGCCCGGCGTGCGCTCGTCCCCACCCGCGTTCAAGAGATCATTCATAGAAGTCATGCTAGGTCACGTCATGACCGCCTAGCCTGATGGAATGTCTACTCCTCCGTCCCCCATTGTTGCTCCGGCTACCGGTCGCCTCGGCGTCCTCACAGTTGGCTTGGGCGCAGTGGCTTCAACACTTATTGCTGGCGTCGAACTCACCAAGCGTGGCCTCGGATCACCGATTGGCTCGCTCACTCAGATGGGCACGATTCGCCTCGGCAAGCGCACCGAAGACCGTTCGCCACTCATCAAAGACTTCGTACCGTTAGCAACACTTGACGACATCGTTTGGGGCGCCTGGGATGTATACCCCGACGACGCTTATGTTGCCGCGAGCCGCGCCGGAGTACTTGAAAGCGGAAAGCACATCGAGGCAATCAGTGATGTATTGCGCGATATTCGTCCGATGCAAGCGGCTTTTGAACGCAAGTACGCGCGCAACCTTGAAGGCGACCACATCAAGCCCATCAGCAGCAAGCGCGGCATGCTCAATGCCATTCGCGAAGACATCAATCGCTTCAAAGAAGAAAAGCAAGTTGATCGCGTTGTCATGATCTGGTGCGCAAGTACCGAAATCTACATTGAGCCAGGCAAAGCTCACATCGATATCGAATCATTTGAGAAAGCTATTGACGCAAACGACGAAATGGTTTCGCCATGTCAGTTGTATGCCTATGCCGCTTTGCTTGAAGGCGTTGCGTTCAACAACGGCGCACCTAACTTGGCCGTTGATGCGCCCGCATTACGTCAGTTCGCGACCGAAAAGAACATTCCGATTTCTGGCAAAGACTTCAAGACCGGCCAGACCCTCATGAAGACTGTTTTGGCGCCAATGCTCAAGGCCCGCATGCTCGGTTTGTCTGGTTGGTACAGCACCAACATTCTCGGTAACCGTGACGGCGAAGTGCTCGATGCACCTGAGAACTTCAAGACCAAAGAAGAATCAAAGCTCGGTGTGCTCGAAGACATTTTGCAGCCGGCGAAGTACCCCGAGTTGTACGGCAACGTCTTCCACAAAGTCTCCATCAACTACTACCCACCTCGCGGCGACGCCAAAGAGGGTTGGGACAACATCGACATCACTGGCTGGTTGGGCTACCCCATGCAGATCAAGGTCAACTTCTTGTGTCGCGACTCAATCCTCGCCGCGCCGCTCGCACTTGACCTCATCTTGTTGAGCGACCTTGCACAGCGCGCTGGCATGGGCGGCATTCAAGAGTGGTTGAGCTTCTATTACAAGAGCCCGCAGGTTGCGCCTGGTCTCTACCCCGAGCACGACTTGTTCATTCAGCTCACCAAATTGAAGAACACGTTGCGTTGGATGATGGGCGAAGAAGTCATCACCCATCTCGGCCGCGAGTACTACGAAGAAATTTGATCCTCCAGTGGCGCGTCGCCTCTGGAACCCAAAATCTTGGGTGAGCCTGTCGCCAAACGGCATCGGCCACACCAAACCCAATCATCTCGGAGAGATGGCGCGCGTCGCCGTCAATGTTCGTCGCACTCCAAAGCGAGCGTGGAAGATATTGAACGAAGGCGTGTGCGATGGTTGCGCGCTCGGAGTAGCCGGGTTCCATGACTGGACTCTGGATGGAATTCATTTGTGTACCACCCGACTGAAATTGCTTGAAGTGAATTGTGCTCCGGCATTTGATCATTCGGTACTGAGTGACATTTCGTGGCTTCGCAATCGAACCGGTGTTGAACTGCGCGAGATGGGACGGCTCGCTTATCCAATGCGTCGACGCCGAGGTGAAAAGGGATTCGCCCGTATCTCGTGGGATGACGCCCTTGATGCTGTTGGGCTTGGCATCCGCGCCGCTGGAGGAGATCGCACCGCGATTTATCTCACAAGCCGTGGCCTCACCAACGAGTCGTACTATGTCGCAGGAAAAGCTGCTCGGGCCATGGGCATCGCAAACATTGATTCGGCGGCACGAACGTGTCACGCACCATCGACGATCGGTTTGAAATCAACAATCGGAGTTGCTGCGAGTACCTGCAGTTTGCAAGATGTCCTAGAAACCGATGTCGTTGTTCTGTGGGGCGCCAACGTCGCCAACAATCAGCCGGTGTTTACGAAGTATTTATATGAGGCCAAAAAGAATGGCGCGAAAGTTGTTGTCATTAACCCGTATCTAGAACCTGGGCTTGACAGATACTGGGTTCCATCGAAGGCTGAGTCATTTTTGTTTGGCACCAAGTTATGTGACTTACACATACCAGTGCGTCCCGAAGGTGACGTTGCGCTTGCCAATGCCTTGCTCAAAGTTTTGCTTGAACGTGATGCGATTGATCATGCGTTTATTGAGCAGCACACTTCTGGTTGGACCGAACTAGCGCAACATTTGGCAACTCTCGATTTAGATAATTTGTTAACCGATGCAGGTGTCGATCATTCAACATTGAATGAATTGGCCGATCTGTATTGCCTGTCAAAAAGTGCAGTCCTGATCTGGAGTATGGGCATTACTCAACACCGCTACGGCGTCGAGGGCGTACAAGCAATCGTGAATGTCGCTCTCGCCCGCGGAAATGTCGGGCGTAACGGAACCGGACTCATGCCCATTCGCGGACACTCAGGTGTTCAGGGTGGCGCAGAAATGGGTGCATACGCAACCGCCTTTCCCGGTGGAGTGACAGTCTCTGCCGAGTCAGCGCGCGAACTGTCGGCCCTCTGGGGATTCGCAGTTCCATCAACACCCGGAATCACTGCGCCCGAAATGGTTCTCGCTTGCGAACGCGATGAACTTGATGTGCTCTATTTAGATGGCTCGAATTTCTTAGATGTCATGCCCGATCCGAAACGAGTTGAAGCTGCGCTTGCAAGAGTCCCTTTACGCGTTCACCAAGACATCGTTTTGACTTCGCAAATGTTTATTGATGGTGACGACGTCATTTTGCTACCGGCTGCGACGCGTTACGAACAAGAAGGTGGTGGCACGAGCACCACGACCGAACGTCAAATCGCGTTCAGTCCCGAAATCGTTTCAGCTCCAGGCGAAGCACGCAGCGAGTGGCGAATCTTTTCAGACATTGCAGTACGTATGAATCCAAAACTTGCACCGCATTTTGATTGGGTCGATAACCAGACGTTGCGAACTGAGATTGCCGGCGTCGTTCCGATGTACGCGGGTATCGAGAATCTCTCAAAGACTCACGACGCGATTCAATACGGTGGCCGACATTTGTGTGAAGGTGGACAGTTCCCACTTCCCGATGGTCGAGCACGCTTCACCAATCTCGATATCGCTCCCCCAGTTTTGCCCGACGGCGCATTCTTTTTGTCGACCCGTCGAGGCAAACAATTCAACTCAATGATTTTCAATGAAGTCGATCCATTGACTGGCGCGACTCGTGACGCGGTGTACATCGATCATCGGGATGCCGATGCCTTGCGAGTGGCTGAAGGCGATCGAGTTGTTTTGCGAAGTGACGTGGGTTCAATGAATGCACGAGTAAAAATCGTTGCCTTGCCTTCGCGATCGGTGCAGGTGCACTGGCCCGAGGGCAATGTGCTGATTGATGCTGGCATCAACGAAGACGCCAGTCGCATTCCGGATTACAACGCCGTTGTCACAATTACAAAACTTAACGAAGAGGTGAAGTCATGAAATCAAAAATTGTTCTGTGGTCAGCAGTAGTTGACGTGCTCTGCATTGTGATCTTCGTGGCTATTGGCCGCAAGAATCACGATGAAGGCGAAGCGGCGTCAGGAATCTTTCACGTGGCTGCTCCATTCTTGATTGCTGCAGTCGCTGGCTGGTTGGCGACACAAGCTTGGAAGAAGCCGCTAGAACTTCAAACCGGAGTGATCGTCTGGCTAACAACGATCATCCTCGGAATGGTTCTGCGCCACTTCGTTTTCGACGATGGAACTGCAACCGCGTTCATCATCGTCGCGACAGTGTTCTTGTGTGCCTTCCTCAACGGCTGGCGCGCCATCGTCCGCAAACGCCTCAACCGGCAATAACTCACCACTTTGGAATATCGCTGCCGCGTAGCGGCAGCGATATTCCAAAGTGGCGGAATTAGATCAGGTTGGTGATGGCGCCCTTTTCGGCACCCTGTGCCAACTTGGCGTACTTGCCCAACACGCCACTCGTATAACGCGGTGGGTTCGGCTTCCAACCTTCACGGCGTTTTGCCAATTCGGTTTCGTCAACCAACAAGTCGAGTCCAAAGTTGGCAACATCAATCTTGATCTTGTCGCCATCACGCACGAACGCAATTGGTCCACCGTCAACTGCTTCAGGTGCAACGTGACCAATACAGAAGCCCCAGGTTCCACCGCTGAAGCGACCATCAGTAATGAGCGCACAGTCGTATCCACGACCTGCACCCTTCATTGCTCCGGTGATCGCCAACATTTCGCGCATACCTGGTCCGCCCTTCGGACCTTCGTAGCGAATCACCAACACAGTGTTCGGCTTAATTTCGCCAGCCATGATTGCCGCCATCGCGCCATCTTCACCGTCGAACACTCGCGCGGTTCCTTCAAACAAACGTTGTTCGGGCGTAAGGCCTGCAACCTTCACGACACTGCCTTTAGGAGCAAGCGATCCAGTCAAGATGAGCAAGCCACCTTCAATGTTGATTGGTGCACTCAACGGATGCACCACAACTCCATCGGGATCTGGCGGATTGATCTCGGCCAAGTTTTCGGCCATGGTCTTGCCAGTCACTGTCATCACATCACCGTGCAATAAACCAGCATCCAACAACATCTTCAAAACCACCGGAACTCCACCGATACGGTCGAGGTCGGTCATGTGGAATTTTCCACCTGGCTTCATGTCGGCGATGTGCGGAACTTTTGCGGCGATGCGATTGAAGTCTTCAAGATTCAGTTCGACGCCAGCTTCATTAGCAATCGCCAATAAGTGCAACACTGCGTTAGTACTTCCACCCAAAGCATTCGCAAGTGCGATCGCATTTTCAAATGCTTTCTTGGTAAGAATGTCGCTCGGGCGAATGCCAAGTCGAAGCATGTTGACAACTGCTTCGCCAGCAAGACGTGCATCTACTTCACGTCGGGGATCAATTGCCGGCGCCGAAGCCGAACCTGGCAACGACAATCCAAGTGCTTCACCAATTGACGACATCGTGTTAGCCGTGAACATTCCGCCACATGCACCTTCACCGGGGCACGCGTGGCGTTCAATTTCGCCTAACTCTTCTTCGGTAATCGTTCCGGCAGCGCAGGCCCCAATCGCTTCAAACACTGACGTGATGTCGATGGCTTTCCCGTCGACATATCCTGGCAAAGTTGAACCGTTGTAGACGAACACGGCTGGCAAATTGAGACGAGCGATTGCCATCATCATTCCGGGCATGCTCTTGTCGCATCCACCCGTCGCAACGAGACCGTCAAGACGTTCACCATGCATCACGGTTTCAACCGAGTCGGCGATCACTTCACGACTTACTAACGATGCACGCATTCCTTCGTGACCCATCGAGATGCCGTCACTCACTGTGATCGTTCCAAATTCAAGGGCAACTCCACCAGCGGCACGAACGCCTTCTTTAGCGGCGGCCGTCAAACGACGAATCGACATATTGCATGGTGTAATTTCATTCCACGAAGAGGCAATTCCAACTTGGGGCTTTTCCCAATCGGCATCTGTCAATCCCACCGCACGCAACATTGCACGCGAAGCAGCCTTTTGGATGCCATCAGTAACGTCACGACTGCGGGGCTTGATATCAACAGTCGTCTCCGACATTTTTTCAGACTTATTTCCTGAAGAATTCGCTTGAGCCATGTCTCCACGGTAGCCGTGGCAACCCCATGACGACACGCTGATTGTCAGTCAAGTTTGACAGTGCTTTAGGCATTTACCTTTTTGCGTGGTCCTCGTACGAACATTGCCAAAATTGGGATGAGGTAGGCGAAGTACGTGATCACGCGAATCTTCTCAGCTTCACTTGACCAGCCGAAGAGACCCTTCATGAAGTCATAGAAGGTTCCCTCAGCCCATGGACCCGAAGTCACTGTCCATGCTGGGTCAATGAGCCAACCACTTTCGAAACCGAATAGTTCTCTGAATTCGTGGAAGGCTTTGCCAACAAGGCCAGCCGCGAAGAAGATCAACATCACTCCGGTCACCAAGAAGAACGAACGCAAATTCAAACGATTGCCGCCCTTGTACACGAGATAACCCAGCACTGCCGAAATCGCGATTCCGATCAATCCACCGACTACGACTTTTGCACCCGAAGCGCTGCTGGTTTCTGCGCCGAGCAAAAACAATGCCGTTTCAAGTCCTTCGCGGAAAACTGCAACAAATGCAATTGCTGCTAGCGCTTTTGCTCCAGTTGCTTGATCAACCTGTGAACGCAATTCGGCTCCGAGGTTGCGGGCGTTTTCTCGCATCCAGAAAATCATCCAGGTCAAAACGCTGGCCGCAGCCACAGCAATGACGCCCTCGGTGGCCTGTTCAACTTTGCCGTTCAGACCTCCGACCGCCAGGTGAATCGAAATGCCAAACACGATGCACAAGGCCAGTGCCGCAAAGGCACCCTTCCACATCGCTAGCAAATCGGACGAACGTCCGCTCTTCACCAAATAACCGGCCAAAATTGCCAGCACGAGGGCAATTTCGAGGCCTTCGCGCAGTGTGATGAGGAATGAAGCACCCATACGTCAAATGTTAGCCATGCCTAACAACTAATTGCAAGGTATACCTAACAATTGAAAATAGTTTATTTTCGCCCGAATCCAAAGAGGTGCTGGCCGACCTTGCGCATTTGGATTTCTTCAGCACCTTCGGTGATCCGGTAGCGGCGGTGGTGACGGTAGATGTGCTCAAAGGGCATGTGGCGGCTGTAGCCGACTCCCCCGCATGTCTGCATTGCTCGATCGGCAGCGTCACACACCAAGCGGTTGGCACGGTAATTGCACATCGCTACAAGGTGAGTGAACTCCATGAAGCCTTCAACATCGGGCCGATCGCTTTTGACCGAATTGTCCATCAACGAAGCGGTGTAACGAATGAGTTGACGCAACATGGCCGCTTCAGTGTGCAACTCAATCAGCGGGAATTGAATTCCTTGATTACTCGACAATTTCTTACCCCACGTCACGCGCGAGTTGGCATAAGCCACTGCTTCATTGATGCAGTACTGCGCAGCACCCAACGATGACGCTGCTTGACGAATGCGATTTTCGTGCACGAAATGTTGTGCAAGATCGAGACCGTGATCTAGTCGACCAAATAATGCATTGCTCGAGACTCGAACATCTTTCATTGACACTTCGGCGTGATCGGTCGGCATGTTGAACGTCCACCAAAAGAATTCAACATTAAAGCCAGGTAAATCAGTCGGAACTAAGAAAGCCGAAATTCCTACAGGGCTACCTGCATCTCCTGAAGTCCGCGCAAAAATGATGTCGTGAGTTGCGTGATGCAGCCCACTGTTCCAGCGCTTCATTCCGTTAATGACCCATTCGTCACCGTCACGAACCGCGGTTGTTTCAAGATAAGTCGCATCGCTTCCATGATTCGGCTCGGTCAAACCAAAGGCCAAACGCTTGGTCCCATTCAAGAACCCAGGCATCCATTCTTTTTTCTGCTCTTCAGTTCCAAAGTCGCGCATCATCAAAACTGTTGGGAAGTTGCCAACAACTGATGATTCATTTTGCAAATCATTAAAGAGTCCAAGACCTTTTGCTGCGAGGTGCTCACGAATAATCGCCATCTCTAAATTGCTTGCGCTGCGGCCACCAAATTCGGGCGGCAAAGCAAGTCGCAGCCAGCCGGCTACATCGGCGCGACGACGCATTTCACGCAACAGGTTTTCCCAGTCCGCGCGCGGCACCCCATCGTTCTCATAGTCGGTGCGCGCCCATTCACGCCGATGATCAAAAAATCGTTCGTTGTCATCTTGTGCCTGTAACGGTGTGATCTCGCGCTCGATGAACGCATCAAGGTCGCGCAAGGTCTGTTGGATCGATTCGGGAATGCTGAAGTCCATGGACTGACCGTAATCCCCACAGTCTTCGCCTCTGCACCCCGACGAGAACAGAGGTAAACTTTCTGACGGTTCGTCAGAAACCGACTCAATCAAAGATCCCAGCATGACCACTCTTCCCCCGCTCCCCCAAGACCCTGTTCAATTTCGTGAACTCGTCCGCACTTGGCTGCACGACAACGTGGTCGGCGACTTTGCAACTCTGCGAGGACGTGGAGGTCCCGGAGACGAAGACATCGGCTTTGATATTCGCGTCGAATGGGAAAAGGTTTTAGGTCGCGCTGGCTGGATTGGTTTAGGTTGGCCGACCGAATACGGCGGCCGCGGCGCAACAGTCGATCAACAAATCATTTGGGCCGAAGAATACGTACGCGCTGAAGCTCCAGCACGCACCAACCACATGGGCGAAAATCTTCTTGCCCCGACAATCATTGAATACGGAACACGCGAACAATGTGATTTGTTCTTGCCCGGAATCTTGCGTGGCGAAGAACGCTGGTGTCAGGGTTACAGCGAACCGAACGCTGGAAGCGATCTTGCCAACGTACAAACCAAGGCTCACTTAGATGGTGATCAGTGGATCATCAATGGTCAAAAAGTTTGGACCTCGCTCGCACATGTGAGCCACTGGTGTTTCATCGTGGCACGCACCGAACCTGGTTCACAACGCCATGCCGGACTCACCTTCTTGCTCGTACCAATGGAGCAGCCAGGTGTCGAGGTACGACCCATCTTGCAACTCACTAAAGGTGGAGAGTTCAACGAAACATTCTTCACCGATGCCAAAACACCTTCGAACATGGTTGTGGGCACACCCGGCAATGGCTGGGGTATCGCCATGGCACTGCTCGGTTACGAGCGTGGCATCTCGACATTGGCACAACAAGTCGGCTTTGAGCGCGAACTTGACGCCACTGTTCAACTCGCCCGCGACTTTGACAAAATCAATGACCCGACTATTCGTCAAAAACTTGCCAAGGCTCATACCGGACTTCGACTCCTCAAGCTCAACGCTTTGCGCAGTATGTCGGCCAAAGGTGTCCCAGGACCTGAAGCGAGTATCTCGAAGTTGTTCTGGGGTACCTGGCATCGCGATCTTGGCGAATTGATGATTGACATCATGGGTCCGGCTGGCTTGATCGCCGAAGGGTTTCCCTATGAGTTGACCCTTGAACAGAAACTCTTCCTGTTCACACGGTCCGACACCATCTACGGTGGGTCAAACGAGATTCAGCGAAACGTATTGGGCGAGCGTGTGCTCGGCCTTCCGCGCTAACACATTTGACCAACCAGTATCAAAAGGGGAACCATGCCTGACATCGCCACAAAGAATCCGCAATATGTTCCCGGTCATGGTTTGCTCGCTGGCAAAGGTGTGCTCATAACCGCCGCTGCAGGTAGTGGCATTGGTTCATCAACGGCGCGCAAGTGCATTGAAGAAGGTGCACGAGTAGTGATTTCAGATAAGCACGAACGACGCTTGGCTGAAACTGCCGCCGAACTTGGTGTCGTTGGTATTCCTTGCGATGTCACTGACGAAGAGAGTGTTCAGAATCTGATCGCACAAGCGGCGAAAGAACTCGGCGCAATCGACGTCCTTGTGAACAATGCTGGTCTTGGTGGTACTGCTCAACTACACGAAATGACTGACGAACAATGGTCGGTGGTTCTTGATGTCACTTTGAACGGAACAATGCGTTGCACTCGCGCCGCCTTGAACCACATGTATCCCCGTGGCACTGGTGTCATCGTCAATAACGCAAGCGTTCTCGGCTGGCGAGCCCAAGAAGGACAGGCACACTACGCCGCAGCCAAAGCTGGAGTTATGGCATTAACGCGATGCGCAGCAATCGAAGCTGGCCCGCGCGGTGTACGTATCAATGCCGTTTCACCGAGTATTGCGATGCACGCCAACTTGGCAAAGGTCACGAGCGATGAATTGTTGGCCGAACTTACTCAACGTGAAGCATTCGGTCGCTTTGCCGAACCATGGGAGATCGCCAACGTCATTGTGTTTCTCGCAAGTGATTATTCGAGCTACATGACTGGCGAAGTACTTTCTGTCAGCAGCCAACACGCATGAGTGTCGAGATTGAAATCAATGATGGTGTTGCAGTCATCACCATGAATCGACCCGAGCGCAAGAATGCATTCACACGCGAGCAGTACGAATTGTTGGCGAATGCCTTAAACGCCGCCGACCAAGACAGCGAGGTGCGGGTTGCGGTTCTTACTGGCGCTGGAGCTGCATTTAGTTCGGGGCAAGACCTCAAAGAAATGATGGAACTTGCATCTGGGGTTGCCAGTGGTGCTCCAACAACTTCTAAAGCCGGTGGATTTACCGTCTTGCTTGATGCATTAGAAGTTTTCTCTAAGCCTCTCATCGCTGCAGTCAACGGAGTCGCTGTTGGTATCGGCATGACGTTGTTGCCATTTTGTGATCTTGTACTCATCGACGAGACAGCCCGCATGCGCGTTCCCTTTAGCGAACTTGGGGTGCCACCCGAAGCTGCAAGCAGTGTTCTGTTCGCCGACCGAATCGGTTGGCAGCGTGCCGCCGAACTATTGCTCACAGCCCGATGGGTTGACGCGACCGAAGCCGTCGAAATTGGGCTTGCACTTCGCACCACACCCGCTGGCGAGGCTCTCTCGCAGGCTCGCGAACTTGCCACCACCATTGCCGCCAAGTCGGCATACTCGACCCGAGTCATCAAGCAACTCATGGTTGCTGGGCGAGGCTCGCGAACACAAGAGGCTCGCGCCCGCGAAGAAGCCCTGTTCGCTGACCTATTTCGTTCAGGTGGCTTTGGCGGCTGAGCCCGCCGATAGCGTTTGGGCTATGTCTGCCGACAAAACAATTGAAGCCGAACCCATGAATCCGGCCGAACGCACCGTTGATCACGATCGTGCCGAGCGCGCCGTTCGTGAACTTCTTGAAGCAATCGGCGAAGACCCATCTCGCGATGGCTTGCTCGAGACTCCAGGTCGCGTCGCTCGCATGTGGGCCGAAGTTTTGTCGGGCACAAACAACGACCCCGACCATCACTTGTCAAAGACGTTTGACATCGAACATGACGAGATGGTCCTCGTTCGTGATATTCCGTTCACCTCAGTCTGCGAACACCACATGTTGCCGTTCAATGGCACTGCGCACATCGCTTACTTGCCAGGTTCAACTGGTCGTTTCACTGGCTTGTCAAAGTTGGCCCGATTGGTTGAAGGCTATTCACGCCGTCTGCAAGTTCAAGAACGACTCACGAGCCAAGTCGCCGACGCGATGCAATCAATGCTTGAACCCGTCGGAGTATTGGTCGTGATCGAAGCCGAACACAGTTGCATGTCGATTCGTGGCGTGCGCAAGCCCGGCACCAAGACTGTGACTACTGCTGCTCGAGGCATCTACCGCACTGATTCATCAGCTCGTGCTGAAGTCATGGCTTTCATTCAGGGTCGCTGATTTTCTGCGATGGGATTTCCCCACCCGACAATTGATATTCCTGGATCGTGGCCTGAAATTGAACACGAACTTGCGAGCCTTCATCACAGCAATGAATATGCCGCACAATTGCGACAGGGTTTACAAGGTGATCAATCAATAATTGCCGGCCATATATGCGCAACGACGTGGATCTTTTCACCCAATGCCGAGTACACCTTGCTCGTCGAACACAAAGCCCTGAAGTGGTCGACGCCTGGCGGTCATGTCGAACAACACGAAACAAGTCGGGTCGGTGGACTACGCGAGCTCGAAGAAGAAACTGGGCTCACTCAATTCGACGTTCGGGCAGTCCTTGATGGACCAGCGTTTGTGCATATCACCGATCGCGACGGAGATCGGCCACATCGTCACTGGAATATCGGCTGGTTGTACATCGCAGACATGGATGCACCGCTATCAAAGACCGAAGGTGCGCGTTGGTTTGATTGCACACAACTTCCCGAAGGACCGAGCGATCTTCACAGTTCAATCGCTCTATTACGCCCGCTCGTTGCCCGTTAGCGCGAACGTACTAAACGACCAGGTCGCGCACCAGTGTCAACACCGTGACGACGCGTCACGACACCATTCACAATGGTTGCAACATAACCAGTCGCAGTTTGCAATAAGCGGCGTCCACCAGCGGGCAAATCATCTTCAGCGTGCGGAAAGCCCAATGCCAAATGCTCCATATCGATGATGTTGATGTCGGCTTTCTTTCCAACAGTCAACTGACCACGATCGTCAAAGCCCATGACTTTGGCCGTATCAAGCGTCTGCACCTTGACCGCTTCTTCAATGGTCAACTTCGGACCACGATGACGATCTCGTGCCCAGTGCGACAACACGTAGGTTGGGATCGAAGCATCACAAATCATGCGCACGTGCGCGCCACCATCGGAAAGACCTGAGATGGTTGCTGGGTGTTTCAGCATTTCGTAAATCGCGTCTTGAGTGCCACCCACATAGTTAAAGAAAGGCAACATCAAGAACGAACGACCACCGTCTTTATTGAGTAAGTCATACGCAAAACTCACGACATCAACTCCGGCGGCTTGCGCCATGTTGGCCACCAATTGTTGTGGGCCCGGCTCGTAATCGGGCGTGTCGCCCATCGAGTACATCTTGTCGAGCATGCTCAACAAGAATGTTCCGATGCTGTCGAACTGCTTTGATGCATCAGGAGCAGAATCTTCTTCAGAAAGAATGAGTGCTTTGACTTCGGGTTTAGCAAGTTCACGTCGCAAGTCTTCGGACGACAACTTTTCAGCCAATGCGATAAAAGTCGGTCGCTTCTGGAAGAAGTGATAACCATCCCAGCCAATCATCATTCCGAATGGTCGCGCTGCAATTTGTGGATGCATCCGTCCACCCTGGCCATTCACGCGATCAACCACCTGAAGAGCCTCACGCCATGAATCGGCGTTGAGTTCGTTCTGCAACATGGCGAACGAAACCGGAAGTCCGGTGCGTTCGGCCAATGAGGCCATCCATTCAACTTCTGACAAGAAAACTGGTCGGTCAAATTCGAGACCT
>WLMQ01000045.1 GCA_009700145.1 Actinomycetota bacterium | reverse complement strand
TCAACTGCTCGTGAGTGATTTGTTCAGCGACTCATCATTGGCGATCATCGAACGTCAAATTGACGAGTGGTTGGCCAAAATGAAGAGTGAAGACGAAGTGATTTTGGCGATTGATCATGGCGATCCCGATCCGGCATATCGCGCGCGGTGGTATGTGCGCATGAAGGGTGACACCAAAGATTTCATCACGGTGTGGCTCACACTCGGTCAGCGCACCTTGCGTTACGAGACCTACGTGATGCCCGCACCCGAAGAGAACATTGCCGAGTTCAACGAGAACTTGTTGCGACGTAATGACAATTTGATCGGCGTACATTTTTCGTTGGGTCTTGAAGACGCGGTGTATTTGCGTGGCGAGTTACCACTTTCAGGTCTTGCCGAATTGGAAGTCGATCGCATCGTGGGCTCGATATATGCCCATGTCGAACAATGTTTTCGCCCGCTGCTATCTATTGGTTTTGCCTCGCGTTTTAAGAACCAATAATCGCCATCACGGCTAGGCGACTTCCCACACTGCATTGGTCTCGCTGGTGTTGATCGGGAAGTCGGCATCGGCGAGACCGCCAATCGGGTTAGCGTGAAGGTATGAGTAACACCTCGGGTTCTTCAACTCTGGCCATTATCGGTGGCGGCAATATGGGCGCAGCTTTAGCAGGCGGCTTGTTGGCTTCGGGTTTCGTGTCACCCTCCGAATTGGTGATCGTTGAAGTCATTGCGGCTCGCCGTGAACAACTCACCACGATGTTCCCTGGCGTCACGATTTCTCCTCTGATTACTCCGTGCGGCTCGGCAGTCATTGCTGTGAAACCCCCCGATGTTCCTGCCGCTTCGCAATCGGCGGTCACTGCAGGTGCGACTCGCGTGTTGTCAATTGCTGCTGGTGTCACGATCAAAACGCTCGAGGCCGCGTGCGGGGCAGGCGTTGCAGTGATTCGCGCCATGCCTAATACGCCGGCATTGGTGGGCGAAGGCGCCTCGGCAATTGCTGGTGGCGCACATGCCAAAGAAGTCGATATTGCTTGGGCCGAGGCTGTACTTGGTTCAGTGGGGCTGGTTGTTCGAGTCCCCGAAACTCAACTAGATGTGGTGACTGGTTTGGCGGGCAGCGGCCCGGCGTATTTGTTCTTGGTTGCCGAAGCCCTCATGGATGCTGGCGTGGCATCAGGTTTGCCTCGGGCAACGGCCGAAACACTGGTGCGGCAACTATTCGTCGGTTCAGCGAAGTTGTTGGCCCAAGGCGAGGCCCCTGCTGACCTGCGTGCCAGCGTGACCTCGCCAGGCGGCACGACGGCGGCGGGCGTTTCGGTACTTGAAACCGAGGCTGTGCGGGCGGCCTTTATTCAGGCGGTCAAAGCCGCAACAGACCGCAGTCGTGAGTTAGGCAACCGCTAGATCCTGTGCAAAAAATCCTCGGACAAATTTTCACTTTTGGACCGAAGCGGGTCTAGGGTATGTCACAGGTCACATGACCGCTAGCTGAAGAGCTGGGAGACGCACTCGAAAGAGCAGCGCCGACTGGGCCGGTGTCATCGGGGGGTTGACACCGGCCCTGTCGCATTTTTCAGGGTCGTATTTTTCCGGTGAACCACTGACACACTGTCGTTCGTGAGTCGCACCTATGACACCGTGTCGTTTTTATCTGACTTGGGTTATGAGTCAGAGCATGTCGGTGTGGTGAAGGCAGTCCTTCGCGAATCGGCACCGCACGTTGTGGTGATTGATCTCACTCATGGCATTGCACCCTTTGATACGCGTGGTGCCTCGTTGTCGTTAGCACGAGCTGTTCCGTATCTCACTGAAGGAATAGTGATTGCCGCAGTTGATCCTGGTGCTAGCAGTGAACGTCGACTTGTTGCTGTAGAAGTTGCTGGCGGAGCTGGAATTTTTCTTGGCCCCGACAACGGAGTGTTAGCACCAGGAGTCGCACTCGCTGGTGGAGCAGAACGGGCAGTAGTTCTTGACCGCGATGAGTTGCATCTTGCAACGCCAGGCACAACGTTTGTTGCGCGCGATGTATTTGCACCCATCGCTGCATTGTTAGCAAATGGTGAAGATCTCTTTGACGTCGGCACCGAAATTGACCCGTCGCTGTTGTTGCCGGGCATTGTTCCGATTCCACGCGAAGAGAACGGTGGATTTGCCTGTGAAGTGCTGTGGGTCGATCGCTTTGGGAATTGTCAACTCAATGTGAGTCTCGATGATCTTGAAAGTTCGTGGGTTAATCCTGTTCAACGCGTACGAGTTTCATTCGGTGACACCACGCGCAATTTTGTTGTTGCTCAGTCGTATGCCGAGTTGGGTCAAGGTGCAGCCGGACTGGTGATTGACTCGGGTGGCCTGTTGTGTATTGCGGTTGACAGCGGATCTGCAACCGACCAATTACGTTTGGGTGAAGGCCAACAAGTGACGTTGCAACCTGGGGGCGACGAACCAGCCGTTGTTACCCCGGTCTCTTTACGTCCGTCCCAGTAATTCGCAATCCCTTTGTGATTCTGGTGTCGATTTATTCGCTATAGCCAAATAAATCCACACCAGAATCACTAGGGTTGGCACATGCGTCCGGCTACCACATTGAGTGTTGCGATTTTGTTAGGTGCAATTTTTCTTGCTGGGATTATTTCGCTGATGCGCCTGTAATTCGTTTGTCGTTCATCGATTTCGGTTGAGTCGAAGCAACCAAAAATCCGCTAAACAGAACCACAATTCCGACAAGCAAGGTAATTGCAAAGGCGCGATCTTCGCCCATGCGGCCAGCCAAAGTTCCGCTCCCTGACAACACCAAAGTTCCGATTGCGATCAATGTGTTACTGGTTGCGTGACGTCGCGCATTAGTGATGTGTCGTTGCGCTTCGCCGACAGCAGGTACACGTCCACGGACGACACGAATAATTGACCACACCGCTCCACCGATAATCACCACAGCGGCAACACCTGATCCGACCGCGGCAAAAACACGCGGTGCTACGCCAAACAATTCGCTTCCTTGTGGCATCGCCAGCTGACCAAGATCACGAGATTTTGTGGGAGCAATGAGGACGACACCAACAGCCGCGCCCGATAATCCGATGAGCCATTGTTTGGTGATGTATCCGACTCGCGGACCAAACAATAAATAGACCGTTCCCAGTGCCAGCCACGGAACATTGAGTACGGCACCAGCCAAAAAGAAAACGCGAAACGATCCGAGACTCCAACCACGAGCCTCGGCCCACCACAGCGCCAGAGATCCGAGTGCGAAAAGAAGTAATGAAAAACTCCATGCACCATCGTGCGGTCGTCGTCGTCGTAACCAACGATCAAAAGTCGCAATGCTGAACGCGAGTGCCACCAGTGTTGCAGCAGCAGCGAGAGCAGCATTAAGTGTCACGTTGTGAGGTTAGAGCAGAGCGGGCATCAAGAGCGTGGGCGTCGCTTGAGCCCAAATGACAACGGTGACCGATGACCATCGTTTATCGACAGGTTTACGTGGTGAGAGTTCACCATCGGTCGTGGTGACGCGTAGCGTTTTCCTTATGGCCGAACGCCCCCGACGCCGAATTCCTGATGCAACCGTCGCGAGATTGCCGATTTATCTGCGGATACTTCATGATCTCGTCGAAAACGAAACAACGGGTATTTCATCAGAACAACTCGCTGAACTTGCTGCAGTCAATGCCGCCAAAGTTCGCAAGGATCTGAGTTATCTCGGAAGCTACGGAACCCGTGGCATCGGATACGAAGTGCGCTATTTGGTCTTCCAGATTGAACGCGAACTCGGACTTAATCACGAATGGCCCGTCGTCATTGTCGGCGCCGGCAACTTGGGCCAGGCTTTGTCGGGTTATGGCGGATTTGGGCAAAAGGGATTCCCCGTGGCCGGTGTGGTCGATATTGACCCTGCCAAAATCGGCGGTGTGGTCGGCGGGGTACGGGTACGCCATATTGACGAACTTCCTCAGGTCGTGGCATCGCGACAAGTGTCGATTGGGGTCGTGGCTGTTCCGGCCGATGCGGCGCAAGATGCGGCCGAACGCCTAGTGAAAGCCGGAATCACCAGCATTTTGAACTTTTCGCCCGTTGTTTTGACCCTTCCCTTCGGAATTCATGTCCGAACGGTCGATCTGGCCCTCGAATTACAGATTTTGAGCTACCACGAACAGCAACGTCAGACTCGCCAGGCAGCCGTTGCTTCATCCAAGAGCGCTTCGGCGTAGCCAAGAAGTCGAGCAAGATTCTGTGCGCGTAGGTACCTCAAAAGGTCTCAGGGAATAAGGTAAGAACCGTGTCGATCGTCGTCTTCGGGGTGAATCACCGTACTGGGCCCCTCTCCCTTCTTGAGCGGGTCACTATTGCCGACGACGCAATCGCCAAGACCGTGCACGGCCTGATGTCTCGACCCAACATTCGTGAAGTCGTGGTGTTGTCAACGTGCAACCGTACCGAGGTGTATGCAGTCGCAGAAAAATTTCATGGCGCCTACGGCGACTTGCGGGATTTCTTTTGCGACCTTGGCGGTTTCTCGGTCGATGAACTGAATCCTCATGTTTATAGCCAACACGATGATGCCGCAATCAGCCATCTCTTTGAGGTTGCCTCCGGACTTGATTCAGCTGTGCTCGGCGAAAGTGAAATTCTCGGACAAGTGCGAACCGCATGGGAACGTTCACAACGTGAAGGTGGCGCGCTCTCAACTTTGAACCTCTTGTTCCGTCACGCCATCGAAACTGGTAAGCGCGCTCGGACCGAAACGTCGATCGGTCGCCACACTGCAAGTGTCAGCCATGCCGCAGTTGATATGGCACGCGAAAATCTTGGTGCGATAGACGGTATGACAGTTCTTGTTGTTGGCGCTGGCGACATGGGCGAAGGTGTCACCGTTGCTCTTGCCGACTCTGGTGTTGGACGCGTGCTTGTGACCAATCGAACGATCGCGAAAGCACAAGCGCTTGCCGATCGTGTTTCTGGTTCGGTCACCGAGTTCTATCGATTGGCTGAATCACTGGGTGAAGCTGATGTCGTCGTGACTTGCACGGGTGCTGGTTCGACTGTTATCGATGCTGACATGGTGAAGAATGCGATGCTGCAACGAGCCGATCGCCCCTTGTTCATTGTTGATATTGCGGTACCCCGCGATGTGGATTCTGATGTTGCCAACATCGATGGTGTGACTTTGCTCGATCTTGACAACTTGCGCGATTGGGCTGCTCGTGGTCAAGCACAACGTGCAACAGAAGCCCTGGCAGTTCGCGACATCATCGTGCAGGAGGTCGAGCGTTTCAATATGGAAACGACGGCTCGTCAAGCGGCACCGCTGGTTGCACAATTGCACGAACGAGCCGAAGCGGTGCGTGCCGCCGAAATTGATCGTCAATTCAAGAAATTGTCATCGTTGACACCCGAGCAACAAGATGCCGTTGACGCGGTTACTAAAGGCATTGTGGCCAAGTTGTTGCATGACATGTCGGTACGTCTCAAAGATGACGCCGGCACACCCCGTGGCGAGCGCAACTCTGCGGCAGTTCGCGATCTCTTCGACCTTTCGTAATGATCGCAGTGACACGATGAGCGTGCTTCGTATCGCCACTCGTAGTTCGGCCCAAGCTCGCACACAATCAACAGCGATTGCTGAATTACTTGAAGCGACTCACAGCGGCTTGTCCGTTGAACTGGTTTTTGTTGATACGACGGGTGATCAACAAAAAGATGTTCCCCTGCACACCATTGGTGGTCAGGGTGTATTTGTGAAAGAAGTTCAAGCTGCAGTGTTGGCAGGTCGTGCTGACGTTGCAGTTCATAGTGCTAAAGATCTTCCGTCCACACCAGCCGATGGTTTGTGTATTGGTGCCTTTGGTCAGCGGCGCGATCCGCGCGATGTTTTGGTTGGTCGTGCGCTTGCCGATTTAGCCATTGGGGCCACGGTTGCCACTGGCTCGGTGCGACGACGTGCGCAATTGTCGGCTCTGCGACCCGATCTTCAATTCGTTGAGTTGCGTGGCAATATTCCGACACGTCTGGAAAAGATTCCAGCCGAGGGATCAATTTTGATGGCTGCTGCCGCGCTCGAAATTCTGGGCTGGACCGAACGCGTCAATGAATTCATCGCAGTTGATGTGATGGTCCCAGCAGTCGGCCAAGGTTGTGTCGCTATTGAATGCCGTATCGACGATGAAAACACGCGGAGTATTTTGGCGGCCATTGATGATGCGCCGTCGCGCCAGGCAGTCGAACACGAACGAGCATTTCTTGCCGAACTTGGAAGTGGATGTTCGCTACCAGTTGGTGCGTACGACGATGGTGAAAAGATGCTGGTGTATTTGGCATCTGATGACGGAAAGAAGCATCACTTCGCCACCGTGCCAACTGGACAATCGGCATCACATGATGAGTTACTCGTTGCGGCGCGACGTGCGGCGCAAGTCGCCCGAGATGCTGTCGCCGGCTGAGACATGACATCTGACTCGCCCACACTTGCTGGTCGAACCATCATCGTGACGCGTGCTGCCGAGCGCGCGGGTGGCTTAACTTCATTGTTGATTGACGCAGGTGCACGGGTTCTAGAAATTCCAGTCACCACAACCGTTGATGCACAAGACGCTGGCATCGCATTACAAGAAGCGATTGACAACATCGAGCGATACGAATGGGTTGTTGTGACATCACCTGAGGGCGCTCATCGATTTCGTGAAGCGGCGGCTCGTCTTGATTCATCGAAAAAACATTTCAAGATTGCTGCGGTCGGTACTGCAACATCTGAGGCAGTTGGTGGAGCCGACTTGGTGCCACATGTACAAACCGGTCGGTCGCTTGGTGAAATTTTCCAGTCTGGTTCGGGACGAGTTCTATTGGCAGTTGCCGAATCGGCTGGTACCGACTTTGAAGTAGCAGCGCGCGGAAAAGGCTGGACCGTCGATCGAGTGGCGACGTATCGCACTATTCCCGTGACCCCATCGACGGAGCGCAGTGGTGAAATTTCGCAAGCAGACGCGATCACTTTTGCGTCGGCTTCGTCGGCGCGCGCTTGGCACGAAGTTTTCGGTATCGCTATGCCCAAAGTTGTGGTGGCTATGGGTCCGATGACCGCACATGCCCTCAACGAATTAGGCGTGCAGAATGTGGCTGTGGCTTCTGAACAGACTCTGAAGGGCCTTGTTGACGCGACAGCTCAGGCACTGGGGAGTCGTTAAGCACTCACCGACCGTAGGCTGGGGTCATGTCCGCACGCTTCCCCGTGTCACGTCCGCGTCGATTGCGCCGCACTCAGGCTTTGCGCGATCTCGTCGCTGAGACTCGTCTTGATGTCAATGATCTCGTTGCGCCATTGTTCGTGCGCGAAGGAATCGATTCACCTATTCCGATCACATCGTTGCCCGGTGTCGTGCAACATTCGCGAGCCAGTTTGCGCGAAGAAGTGCGTCAACTTGCTGATCTCGGAATCAAGTCAGTCATCTTGTTTGGCATTCCGACCAAAAAGGACGAAATCGGATCTGGAGCATTTGATCCAAACGGTGTGGTGCAAGTTGCACTGAGTGATTTACGTTCCGATCTTGGCGATCGCGTCGTGTTGATGTCTGACTTGTGTGTTGATGAGTACACCAGTCATGGACATTGCGGAATTCTTGATGGTCATGGCTCGGTTGACAATGACAAGACTCTTGAGATTTACGCCAAGGCGGCGATTGCTCAAGCCAATGCAGGTGCGCACATCGTGGCTCCGAGCGGAATGATGGACGGACAAGTCGGTGTCATTCGCAGCGCACTCGATGGTGCCGGACATACCGAAACTTCAATTCTTGCCTACTCGGCGAAATATGCCTCGGGTCTGTATGGCCCATTTCGCGACGCAGTCGATGTGCAAATCGTTGGTGGTGGCGATCGCAAGGGCTATCAACAAGATTGGCGCAATGCGCGCGAAGCACTCACTGAAGTTGAAGCCGACATTGAACAAGGCGCCGACATGGTGATGGTGAAGCCGGCGCTGGCATATCTTGATGTGATTGCCGCGGTTCGTTCAATCGTCAATGTTCCCGTTGCCGCGTACCACGTGAGTGGTGAGTACTCAATGATTAAGGCAGCAAGCGCAAATGGCTGGATTGATCACGATGTTGTGGCTACCGAGCACCTCACGGCCATCAAGCGTGCTGGTGCTGACATTATTTTGACGTATCTCGCGCGTTGGTATGCCGAGTTAGCGAACGGCTGAAGCAAGTGACAACTCAAAAACAGTCAGCTATTCCGTATTGTGATGCCACGGCCTGTGTTGCAGCTGGTTGCAATCCGATTGTGTGCACCGGAGCCGGAACTCCTTCAAACAAAGAAGTCTTTGAGCGTTCAACTCGCGTCATTCCCGGTGGAGTCAATTCATCAATTCGCGCATTCAAGGCAGTCGGTGGTTCACCGTATGTTGTGGCTCGTGGTGCGGGCGCGCATGTGTATGACGTCGAAGGCAAGCAGTATGTCGATTTAGTGCAAAGTTATGGCGCAGTCATTTTGGGACATGCCCATCCATCGATTACTTCAGCATTGCGCGATGCTGCTCCCGACGGAACATCTTTTGGTGCGCCAACACCACGCGAAATGAAATTGGCTGAAGCGATAAGTGAACGGGTGCCATCGTGCGAACGTGTGCGCTTCATGAACTCGGGTACCGAGGCAACATCGACAGTTATTCGATTAGCGCGCGGTCTGACTGGTCGTTCAAAAGTCATCACTTTTAGCGGCAACTTTCATGGCGCAACCGACGCGTTGTTGGTTGCAGGTGGAAGCGGTGTTGCAACTCTCGGATTGCCTGGCACCGCTGGTGTGCCGCCCGAAGCAGTTGTCAACACCATTGTTGCTCCATACAACGTGGTTCCAGAGATTGACGACACTGTTGCCTGCGTCATTGTTGAAGCAGTTGCGGCAAATATGGGTGTCGTCGCACCAGCGCCTGGTTTTCTTGAAGGCCTACGTGCGGCCTGCGATAAAGTTGGCGCACTGTTGGTGTTTGATGAAGTCATTACCGGCTTTCGTCTTGGCGTTGATGGTGCGCAAGGTCGATTCAATGTGAAGCCCGACCTCACCTGTTTTGGCAAAGTGATTGGCGGCGGATTGCCGATCGGTGCTGTTGGCGGTCGACGCGATGTCATGGAAAATCTCACGCCACTCGGCAAAGTTTTCCATGCCGGAACTTTGGCAGGTAACCCAATGGCAACAGCAGCTGGCTTGGCTGCATTGAGTGAACTCACGCCAGACGTATATACCGAACTTGAATCGCGCGCTACGCGACTAGCAAGTTTGATTACTGAAGCCACCAGCGCAGCAGGCTTGCCAGTCATCACCTCACGTGTTGGCACATTGGTTGGAATCTATTTAGGCAACGCTCTGGGCGGCTCGCGCTTGCCCATCAACTTTGATGAAGCCAAGAAAACTGATGAAGCGTTATACGCACGGCTCTTCCATTCGTTATTGAATGAAGGTGTCGCCATGGCACCAGGTGCCTATGAAGCAATCTTCGTTGGTCTTGGTCATACCGATGCGGTGATGAACGATTTAGCAGAGCGTTTTCATCGGGCTGCCCGCGCAGTGACGGCCTGAAGCCGTACGATCAAAGGGTGCGACAGTTTCTCAGTTGGCGATATTGGGCAGCGTTAGGTGTGCTCTTTGCAATGACTGCACTGCTGTGGGCCTGTCAAGGCGGAAGTAGCGCAACAGAAGTTGTCATCAATGCCAACTCACGTCGCATTGATTTGATTGCGCAGACATCAACGATTCGTTCTGATGGAACGTGGTCGGTGTCAGGCGGTGTCACTCACGGAGACGCCACTGCAGTTTTGCAAGATGGACGAGTGTTGACGCTTGCCGATGGAACTTTGGCCGAATCATCGTGCTTATTTCCTGATGCGTTGAATGCTTGTGTTTTGTTAGCAGATACTTTGGGTGATGGACTTGTGTGGTTTGCATTAGTTGCGGCACCCGCAGAAGGAACGACCGAACTTGAATTGCCAGCCATTGAAACTTTGATTGATGGCGTTACCTATGCGCAACTAACGAATGGTTGGGAAGTTCCATTGCTCGACAAAGTTGTGCGACGTTGCAAAGAAGAAACCCCGAACCTCACGGCGTTCGTGCAAAAGTTTGCCGATCGCCATGTCACGATTGTTGATCTTGCGCAAGCGCAGGTTTCAGCAGTGCGTTGTATTGGTCAATAATTAGCCAGTAAATTCTGGGCAAACTACGCGTTGGGTGCAAGTCTCACAATTGCCGCCGCTGCTTTGTATGCAGCTTCAGCCGGACCAATTTCGTCGGGGCGCAACAAGTTGGCCATGATGCGTAATACCCATTCCATGAGCGTGCGACTATTTATTCCGACGCGTGAAAGTTCGCGCATGATGGCTGGTCGACCAATGATGCGGGCAAACAAACGTGCCACTTTGAAGTACTGACCGTATTCGTCGTCAATCATGGTTTGATAACGCTGCAATGCGGTGGGGTCGTTGTTATGTATTGCTTCAGCCAAAACCTGTGCAGCCATGCGCGCAGTTTCATACGCATAGTCGATACCTTCGCCGTTAAATGGATTCACACTTCCGGCTGCGTCACCGACGACGAGATACGTGGGTCCAGATTTTGGTCCAACTGAACCACCCATAGGTATACGGCCTGATGTCGCTTTGCCAGTTGGTTGATCGGGGTTGATTTCCCACCGATCAGCAATCATGTGTGCGTACTCATTCAATAAGTGTGTGGTGTTGACACTCTTGAAATCACGGAACGTTGACAACAAACCAACGCCGATGTTTACAGTTCCATCACCAACCGGAAAGATCCATCCGTAACCAGGCATCGGATTGCCTTGACGATCTTTCACATCAAGTGCTGACTCGATCCATGGTTCGTCATGTCGTGGTGTTTCCCAATAGGTACGTATTGCGGTTCCGTACGGCCACTCTTTCGTACGGAACGTTCCGAGTGATCGACCGAATCGACTGTTTGCACCATCGGCGACGATTACGTAGCGCGCAGTGATGTCGAAAGGAGTTTCGGAATCTTTTGCTTGCACTGTTGCCCCGCGAACAAATCCACGTTCAAGGACAGGTGTAAGGGCTTCGTGGCCTTCCAATAATTTTGCGCCGGCAGCAACAGCGTTGCGCACAACCATGGTGTCGAGTTCGCGACGACGCACGACGTAACCGTGCTGTGGGTACATCGGATGAGTGGGCCAATGCAGTTCAAGTGCTTTACCGTGAGCAGTGGCGCGCAGTCCGTCGTAGCGATGGAACTGTGACAATTGATCGCCGAGTCCCATGTCGTTGATTTGCTTGACGGCTCTTGGGGTGAGGCCGTCCCCACAGGTCTTTTCACGCGGGAAGACCTTCTTGTCAACCATGACGACATCGAGGCCTTCTTTGGCGAGCCAATAGCCAGCGGCAGCTCCCGCGGGACCAGCGCCGATGACCAGAACGTCGTGGTGATTGCTCATGATGTCAAGGGCATTGTCGTGGTGCGGTGCTGGCTTGACCACCGCTCGCTGCGATCAGCCGGCGGCCATCATTTGAGCATCAGCAGCGGTTCCGAGGCGGGGTGCGGTTCCGATCATCAACTCAGGGCTATCGAATGTCATGGAGCCGTCCTCAAGACCGAGGAAGATCTCACTCTCGGGGGCACACCACTTTTCGTACTCAGCAGCCCAGTCTCCAGCCTCGTCAGCACCAGAAATGTCATAACGAATGTGGCAGATCAGTCCAAGAATCTCGTATTCGGTGAGAGCGCCGCCAGCCATGGCTCCCTG
The DNA here is from genome assembly GCA_009700145.1 of Actinomycetota bacterium. Taxonomy (GTDB): domain Bacteria; phylum Actinomycetota; class Acidimicrobiia; order Acidimicrobiales; family Ilumatobacteraceae; genus Casp-actino8. Next base: position 2,465 of record WLMQ01000045.1, on the reverse strand, counting down.
GGCAGGCATGGCACTGCCGTTGTACGAACGGGGGTAATGGGCCCCGCCTTCACGGTTGGGGTCACCGTAAGTCGCCACTCCAGCCGCTTCGTAGGCCTCAGTGCCGTTATAGACCCAGTTCAACATGTCTTCAATATGCGGGAAAGTCTTGAGAACTTCGCCGCCTTTCAGTACTCGACCAGCGCCACCAGCACCATCGGCGCCGTGGCAACTTGCACATGCACCGTAGTTTTCGATACCGAGGGCAATCGGGCCACTGGCTTCGGCTTTTTGGGGCTGCAAGCCACGAACGTACATGAATAGGAAAATCGGCATGAGGGCCAAAGTGGCCATCGCCCACGACGGGATGCGACCGCGAGTCTTGGCGGCCTTGATATAGGCCGGTTCGGGTTTTGAAACTGCAGCTTTTATCGGTGTTTCTGCAACAACTTTGGCAACCGGGGCTGCAGCAGTAGTTGCTGGCGTCGACGCAGAAGCCTCAGTGGATGATGCGTCTCCACCGGCTGCTTTACGCTCGCGGGAACGCTTCAGTAAATGCTCGGGAATCTCGGTCACAGGCCAGTCCTTTCGGGCGTGGGGCACGACAAATAGTTGACGAACACCGATTGGTGACCGTCTGCGTTAAGAACACTAGAGGGCGAGCGACCCTCAGGCGGAATTCCTCGCATTTTTCTCTCAGGAAACCCGTCACGCATCGGTCAATTTCAGTACCGTGAACTTGCGCACAACCATGCTGAACGGGGTGGGTGTGCTGATAGACCATTTTGAGTGACTCTTTAGTAGTCGCTGGCCGTCAGGAAAGTTTGTTCGGTCCAACTTCAAGGAGTTGGGTCGCGCAGGACCCTTGGCGACTAAGGTTCAAGGTGGTCCTGGTGGCGGTAGCTGTCAGATCCACATCTGGAATCAAATTTAGTAATGACAAACCATCAACCAATACGTGCGACGACCATGTATCGACCTCGTTACAGGGCATAGAAGGGATGACCGGCTGCATGCTGGCGATAAACATTCTGAAATGGCCGGGAATGAATCAGGCCTTCCTATTCTCCTTGGTATTGACCGTCATCTTGACTGGTCTTATTTTTGTGTACGGCAAACGTCGTCCGATCGGCACGCCAGTGTCATGGGGCGAAGCAATGATTGGTTCGGTCTACGCATTCTTTGTGATGTTCATTGCGTACGGAGTTCTTCCTCACCAGTGGCTCGTGCATGTGCAAAACGAACTCGGCTGGCGTTCTGACAAGCCCTTTCTCGGGCCTGGCTCCATTTTTAAATCGAAAGCAAAGGGTGGAAGCTTTCCCTTTGACATCAACTACCTACAGATCGGCGACATTCTTGTCACCGGCATTTATGGCGTGCTCTTAGGCGTACAGATTTTCACCTGGTCATGGTGGCAAAAGCGTGGAACGAAGAAGACAACCGATGTCGAGCAATCAACGTATGGTCGTCCTTTGGTGAAAAAGGCATAACTGATGGCCCGTACCGACGCCAATCCGCCGATGATGCCATTCACTGACCAGTACCAACTGGTTGAAGTGGACGCGGACTATCTCACCAAGGCGGTGAAACCCAAGCAATTCATTCATATTGATCAGTCCGAATGCATCATGTGTGAGGGTTGCGTCGACATTTGCCCGTGGAAGTGCATTCACATGGTCACGCCCGATGCTGTGGTCGAAGCCACAGGAACAGAGCGTCCAGGAATTGACCCCAACGACAATGTTCTTTTTATTATTGATGATGATGTGTGTACGCGTTGTGCACTGTGCGTCGATCGGTGTCCGACCGGCGTCATCATTCTCGGCAAGGCCGGTGCAGCACTTGCAACCGGTGACACACACACCCGTACCGCAAACCACGGTTACGCCTACGGAATGCGTTTCTAGGAGACAAGCACATGGCCAAGGTCATCGAAGATCCCCGACCCACCGCAAAAGAGCGGTTGAACAAAACGGTAGATGGAGTACAAGGCAGTCAAGCCTGGAGCTCAATCTTCCGTCCTGGTTCTATTTTCCGTAAGGGTTACACCGACAGTCCGCGTAACCGTTCATACGTGATCATGAACTCGGTGCTGTATCACTTGCACCCAGTGAAGGTAAAGCGTCACGCGGTCAAAGTTAGCTACACCTTGTGTCTCGGAGGCCTGAGCTTCTTCCTCTTTATTTTGTTGACCGTGACGGGCATCTTCTTGATGTTCTTCTACCGACCCGAAGCAACTGCGGCATGGAATGACATCAGCAGTCTTCAGACTTCGGTGGCGTTCGGATTACTTGTGAGAAATATGCATAGATGGGGCGCGCACTTAATGGTGCTCTCCGTGTTCTTGCACATGGCTCGCGTTTTCTATCACGGCGCATACAAGGCTCCGCGCGAATTCAACTGGGTTATTGGTGTTGTGTTGTTGACACTCACCTTGTTGCTTTCGTTCACCGGCTACTTGTTGCCATGGGACCAGTTGTCCATGT
>WLMQ01000044.1 GCA_009700145.1 Actinomycetota bacterium | reverse complement strand
GCGTTCACGAGTGCGGCGGTCGCCAAATGGATCACTCCTTTATCTGGACCAAGCCAGCGGAGTTGCGAATGATTTGTTACCTGACGCCAAAACGCACCCATGTTGTCGACGATGTCCGACAGATTGCGACCAACCACCAAAGTCGATAACGCCTCGATCGCCGCGCAACAAAGTTCGTTGCCCTGGCCGATCGTAAATGTCATACCGTGTCCCTCAAGGCCCGAGTCAGTATGCAAAATCACATAGGCGGCCGAGTAGTCAGGGTCGGGGTGATTGGCATCAGAACCCGCCAATGTTCGCGACGTACGAGCTCGAAGGTCATGGGTTGAAGCTGACAAGATGCGGGTCATTACCGCCAACCATAACAATTGCCATCAATATGGACAATACTTAGATCACTCGCACGCTTCGGTGGCGACGACGGAGGCATCATGACGCAACGCATTGTTGTTATTACTGGTTCAGCGGGCGGTATCGGTACCGCTATCAATCAGCGTTTTAGGCAAGACCAAGACATTGTTGTCGGTCTCGATCTCGCCGATGGGTTTGACCTCACTCAACCACAGCAATGTGACAAAGCAATTGAACAAGTCATTGCCGAACACGGTCGCATTGATGTGTTGTGCAATAACGCCGGCATCAGCAGTGTCGGTGACGTCGTCGATTCAACTCTCGATGACTGGCAACGTGTTTTCGCGGTCAATGTTTTCGGTATTGCCAATATGTCGCGAGCAGTTCTTCCCCACATGCGCACACAAGGATCTGGGTTCATTGTCAATACCTGTTCAATTGCCGCAACTGTTGGTCTCGTTGAGCGAGCCGTGTACTCAGCTTCCAAAGGCGCCGTACTTTCACTGACCAAGGCAATGGCTGCTGATGAAATCGCAAACAATATTCGGGTCAATTGTGTTTCCCCCGGCACAGTTGCCAGCCCGTGGGTTGAACGACTAGTCGCGACAACTCCAGATCCGAGTCAAACAATGGAGTCATTGCGTAAGCGTCAACCGATGGGCCGCCTTGTTGAATGTGAAGAAGTTGCTGAAGCGGTTTTCTATTTGGCTTCACCAAGCACTTTCACAACAGGTATGGAACTCCTGATTGACGGCGGAATATCTGGCGTACGAATTGTTCAATAGGTGAATACATGACTTTGCGCATCGCACTTGTTGGTGGCCCGATGTACGACCACCTGTATTCAATTTTTGACGAATACGACGTTGAGGTGATCGTTCACGCAGATCATCCCACTTTGAATCGCAAAGTTACAGAGATGCTGGCGGCTGGTGAGCGCATTGACCTTCTGTCGACACATTCAAAATATGCACCTTCGCAGGCAAGTTGGTTGCAGCCGCTTGATTCGCTCGTCGATAAGCCAGCGGTCGACGAACTTGCTCCGCTCGCGGTTGATTTATGTCGTTATCGCCAACAACTCTTAACAATTCCACGACTCATTGATGTCCGCATTATGTGGCTTCGTTCAGACCGAGTCGCATTGGTGCCAACTACTTGGGATGACCTCATGAACAGTCCAGTTAAGTTCGGTTTTCCTGGAAAAGAATCAGGACTCTTCGGAACCTTCTATGAAATGGTTGTCGGCGCAGGTGGTCGTATTTTTGACGACGAGGAACGACCGTGCTTCATTTCTGATGAATCGATTCAAGCAATAGAGATGTTGATCGCCCTTGCCCAGCAAACAGACTCCGATTTACCGAATTGGCATTACGACCAAGTTGATGTCGCACTTCTCAACGGAACGACCGACGCTTCGGGTGCTTGGCCTGGCGCATGGGGTGCAATCCATTCATCTAAGTTCGCTCAGGTGCTACGCCCGTATCGCTATCCATCGGGGGCCAAGCGTTGGGCCAGTTACGCCGGTTGTCACGCATGGGGAATACCAACAACATGTGGAGACATTGATGGGGCAACAGCTCTTCTTCATCGTTTGATGTCGGCCGAAGTTCATAGCCTCGATGCAAGTGGCGGCAACATGTGCGCCAACGTTGAAGCACTTTCACAGGTAGCTCCAGTCAACGACATTGACCAACAACGCTTGGCTATCACCCGCGAAACAATCAATCAAGCGATGATTACGTATCCATCACGCGTTCGCTTCCCCGAGGTTGAAGATGCTGGTTGGATGTTGATTAACGAAACTCTCCGTGGGCTGAGATCGCCACAAGATGCGATTCATACGATGCAGACAGTTGCTGAGAAAGTTTTGACGACGGGGAAAAACTAAATCAAGACGGGCAACAAACGTTGCCACCAGAATCGTTCTTGCGACCTAATGGAAGATTGACAAACTGCTCAACATCAGAGTGCTTGACGTAGAACTCCCATTTATGTCCATCAATTCCGTCAACCCAAGTTTCAGTTTTTTCCGCAAAACAACACTGGGTGTCGTCGATACCCGTTGTCTCTAAACCGGCAGCTCGCAGACGCTGATCTGCTTCAACTACTTCCTCAGCGGTGTCAGTCTCAACCCCAAGATGGTTGATTGTGCCATGGTCTCCACCTTTTTCGAAGATGACGAGCTTCAACGGCGGATCAACGATCGCCCAGTTGGCGTAGCCCGGTTTTACCTTCACAGGTTCGGTGTTAAACAGTTTTGTGTAGAACTCAATAGCTTCATCAAGATTGTCAACATTGAGAGCAAGTTGTAAACGCATGTCTATTTCATATCACTTTCAATCGAGATGGCATAATGCCATATGACCTTTCTTCAGTCTGATAGCGAAGTTGTGCAGGCCTATCTTGAGTTTCGTACACGAGTCGTGGGCCTGATCCGTGAAATCCCCGAGTCGCAAGCGTCTTTGTCAGTTCCGCTTTGCCCAGATTGGGAAGTCAGCGGTTTGATTTCGCACATCGTCGGAGTCCCTGAGGACATCTTGGCGGGTCGGATGGAAGGCGTGACCACTGATGCCTGGACTCAGGCCCAAGTTGATCGCCATGAAGGAGAATCGCTTTCTCAACTCGCCGATGCACTTCTCGCCACGGCGACCGAATTCGATGTCCTGTTGCCCCACATTCCATCTCCCACTAATTCGCAAATGATGATGGACGCCGTGACCCACGAACACGACTTGCGCCATGCGGTCGGACGTGCCGATGCACAAGATTCTTTGGCGGTCACCGTTGCCCTCGGCTGGCTTCTCAATATGGTCGAAGGAAAAGTCCCGGGCCGAGCCCAAGAACTCGTTGATTCGGGGGTCTCGCGTTTTGAGCTCATGCGCAGTCTGACTGGTCGTAGGTCCGTCGAACAAATGAAACAACTTGGATTAGATGGTGAACAAATCAAATTGCTTCTCCAAGGAACTCCCTTGCGCGTGCCAACCACCGCAATTGAAATCTAAACTGAGAAAGACCTAAATACTGATGGGGGATTTATGACAGACAGAGCGACATTTACGCGTTTTGAAGATTCAACCAAGGCCGAGTGGGACAACATCATGCAATGCATGAAGCACACCCAGTCACTTGTGCCTGACCGCATACTTGAACAGTTACGTCATCTCGAAAGTGATCACGGCGGATTCCCCGTGTCACGTCTCGAGCACTCACTACAAACCGCAACTCGTGCATTGCGCGGTGGAGAAAAAGATGAGTATGTCGCCTGCGCACTCATCCACGACATCGGTGACACCTTGTCGCCATATAACCACCCAGCAATTGCCTCAGCCATTGTGAAGCCATTCGTCAGTGAAGCAAATCACTGGATGGTTGAACACCACGGCATTTTCCAGGGCTATTACTTCTGGCATCACATTGGACTCGATCGCAATACTCGCGATGCATTCCGCGATAATCCGCATTACGAATACACCGAAGAGTTTTGTGCCAAGTACGACCAAGTGGCCTTTGATCCCGACTACAAGAGCGAGTCTCTCGAATTTTTTGAACCTCTCATCAGGTCGGTTTTCTCAGGTCAGTAGTCCAATTGGAGAATTAGTCAATAATTGACTAATTCATCAATCCAAAGATATCTTGAGGCTATGTTCGCTCGGCGTGCCTTCATTGTCACCCCCTTCATCGTTGCACTGGTGCCGCTCGTCTTTGCAACGGCGTGTTCTTCAGCATCGGATTCGCAAGAACAGACGACACTTGAGGTGTACGCCGCATCGTCGCTCGCTACGCCGTTTGCGTATGCCGGTCTTGCCTACGAAAAAGCCCATCCGGGTATGAAGGTTGAGTTCAACCTTGGAGCTTCGTCAGACTTGGCACGGTTCGTACAAGAAGGTGCACCTGCCGATGTTTTTGCATCTGCCGACGTAACGAATATGGACAAAGTCGAGACACAAGATTTGCTCGATTCCCAGTCCGTCATTTTCGCCACTAATTATCTCGAGATCATTGTCGAAAAGGGCAACCCTCTCAACATCTCATCTTTGCAAGACCTCACCGATCCTGATCTGATTTTTGTCACAACAAGTCCTGATGTCCCCATCGGCAAATACACCGCTGAGGTACTCAAAAAAGCTGGCGTCACAATTACACCCGATTCTTTTGAAAGCAATGTCAAAGGAATCATGCTCAAGGTGGTAAGTGGTGAAGCAGACGCTGGAATCGTTTACCACTCTGAAGTTGTTGCATCAGATGGTCAAGTTGAGGGTGTGCAAATTCCTACTGAGTTCAACATCTTGGCCGAGTATCCGATTGGCATCATTAAAAACTCTGCACACAAGAAGCAGGCTCAAGGGTTCGTTGAATTCTTGTTATCCCCCGTTGGGCAGGCGCTCCTTATCCAATACGGTTTCGGAGTTCCATGAATCGTTCACGCCGTCATCGGCAAAGACTTCCGTGGCAAATCGTATTGATTGCTGCTGTCGCTACTGCCTTCTTTCTTGCACCTTTTGTCGGGCTAATTTGGCGTACACCGTGGAGCAAATTCACAGACATCGTGACACGTCCAGAGATTCGTGATGCATTGTGGTTATCGATTGAAACTTCACTCATCACCTCAGTTATTTGTTGTATTTTCGGCGTTCCACTTGCGTGGCTTTTAGCGCGCGTTGAATTCCCTGGTCGTCGATTCATTCGAGCACTCACAACGCTCTCCATGGTTCTTCCTCCCGTTGTTGGCGGAATCGCTCTCTTGTTTACTTTTGGGCGACGAGGTCTTATCGGCCAATATCTCGATCGCTGGTTTGGCATTCGCTTACCTTTCACAATGACAGCCGTCGTCATGGCGCAATGTTTTGTGGCGATGCCCTTTTTGGTACTGACTGTTGAAGCAGCATTGCGCCAACTTGATGTGCGTTATGAGGGCGTTGCTCGAACTCTTGGTGGAACTCGCTGGTATGTATTCCGTCGAGTCACGTTGCCAAGTATCAGACCAAGTCTCTTTGCTGGATTCGTACTCGCATGGGCCCGTGCCCTCGGAGAATTCGGGGCCACCATTACGTTTGCCGGAAACCTGCCAGGCACTACGCAGACCATGCCACTTGCAACCTACGCAGCCCTTGACTCAAACCCTGAATCGGCGTTGATTCTCTCGCTCGTCATGATCGCAATCGCATTTACCATTCTGATCGTGCTTAGAGATCGCTGGCTTGGCCGAACTAATCAAGGTGTTCCGTTATGACTCTCGATACGCGCTTCACACTCACTCGTGGCTCCTTTGAACTCAACGTTGATCTCTCAGTCAATGAGGGCGAAGTTGTTGCAATCATGGGCCCAAATGGTTCAGGTAAATCAACTTTCCTTCATGCCATTGCCGGCTTGCTACCTGTCACATCAGGGACATTGGCGCTTGACGGCGAAACTTTGGATGATGCAACGACAGATGTTTTCGTTGATCCCATACAACGCACTGTCGGACTCGTTTTCCAAGGCGGACTTCTTTTTGAAACGATGAGCGTTTTAGACAACATTGTTTTTGGGCTTCGCGCTCGCAAAATCAAACGAGCCGATGCAGTCACCCAAGCAGAACCATTGATCAGCCAACTGGGACTTACTGATCTTCTTGAACGCCAACCGCATGAACTGAGTGGTGGCCAAGCTCAACGAGTCGCAATTGCGCGTGCTTTAGTTACCCAACCAAAAGTTCTCTTGCTCGATGAACCAATGTCAGGGCTCGACACTGCAACTCGTCAACTCATTCGTGAAGAATTCCGCGAAGTTCTTGCCGGCTTTGCTGGATACCGAATTCTGGTGACCCACGACTTAGATGATGCACTGGCGATGGCCGATCGCATCATTGAATTTGACCACGGCAAAATTATTTGGGACGGGTCCACATCTGAGTACCGAGGAAAACCATGAGTCGCCAAGCTCGCGAGTCGCACGATCTTCTTCTTGGCGAATGGGCATGTCTTGGCTTGTTGTACAAAAAGCCATCACATGGTTTCGCAATTGCAGCACGCCTCAAACCCGGTTCCGATATCGGTCGTATTTGGTCATTGACTCGCCCACTCACCTATCGAGCACTTGAACAACTGCAGCTACATAGTTATGTCGAAGAATCGGGTGAAGAAGCAGGTCTGGCCGGCGGCAATCGGATGCTTCTCACGATTACTAAACCAGGGCGAGCAATTTTCCGCACATGGATTAACACACCCGTTGTTCATTTGCGAGATATGCGCAGCGAATTATTGCTCAAACTAGTTTTGGCCGACGAATGCGGAATTGATATCTCCGACATGTTGAAGGCTCAACGAAAAGACATCAAAACTCTTCAACGAAACATTAAAAGCAGTCTTGATGGCAACGACGAAAATGACACTGTGCATAAATGGCGTGGCGAAATCGCTGAAGCGACATTGCGCTTCATCGACTCAATCAAGTAGTTAGCCCCGGTAAGGACGAATGCCGCCAACTGGGACAGTCCCGAGTCGACCCTGTTGATAATCATCAAACGCTTGACGAATTTCATTTTCGCTATTCATCACAAACGGACCATAAGCAACGACTGGTTCACCAATCGGTTGTCCACCAAGTAACAAAACATCGAGTGATGAATCATCATCTGCTTGCAAAGAAATTGAGTCGCCACTTCCATAAACAGCCAACTGACCCAAGCGGAGCGGTCGACGTTCGTCGCTGACCGAACCAGAACCGGCAAGCACATAAGCCAATGCGTTGAAAGCAGGGTTCCATGGCAGCTCAACTCGCGCTCCAGGCGCCAGCGTCACATGTGAAACAACGATGGGTGTATGGGTTGAGCCAGGTCCGTGAAATTCGCCCAAGTCTCCGGCAATCAAACGAATCAGTGCGCCACCATCGGGCGACGACAGCAAAGTCACAAGATCGGCTTCAAGATTTTGATACGCCGGCGAAATCATTTTTTTATGACTCGGAAGGTTCACCCACAACTGAACACCATGAAATAGTCCACCAGCAATGACCAATTTTTCTGGTGGAGTTTCAATGTGCAGAATTCCAGCACCAGCGGTCATCCACTGGGTCGACCCATCAGCAATCACACCACCACCACCATGTGAATCTTGGTGAACAAAAATGCCATCCATGATGTATGTGACAGTTTCAAACCCACGATGCGGATGCCAATCGGTTCCGCGTGGTTCGTATGGTGCGTAATTCACTTCGCCCATCTGGTCCATATGAATGAACGGATCAAGAATCTCACGACTTACACCTGCGAATGCCCGACGCACCGGGAAACCTTCGCCTTCATGCCCACTCGGGGCTGTTGTCACTGAAATGACTGGACGAGAATGTCCACCAATCGGCGCAGTTATACGAGGAAGGGTCAAAGTATCGGCGGTAATTGCGGGCATGCCACATTCAACACTTGCCGTCGCCGCAAAATTTCAAGTTGCCAAGAATTTTTGTCACTCAAGTTGCACCACCTGACGATTCAACTTGTGCCAACCCAAATCCTCGAGACTCAGTCGCCTATCGTGAGACAGTGCCTTTGCCAGTCCCCCAAATAATCCAACGTCGTTTCACGAATCGGCAGGGCACCCCAGTTCGCAAAGTTGCTACGGGTCGCGAATTCATCATCTTGCTTACCTCCCTCATGGCTAGCGCTGCTTTATCGATTGACCTCATGCTTCCTGCATTCCCAGACATGCGTCGTGAATTTGGCATGTCGCCCGACTCAACCAAAGTCAGTTGGATTGTTACTTCGTATTTTCTTGGTTTGGCTGTTGGGCCTTGGCTCTACGGACCAGCTTCCGATCGTTACGGCCGCCGTGCACCCCTCTTTGCAGGACTGACGTTATTCATTGCTGGCGCACTGCTGGCAAGTGTTGCGCCATCTTGGGGTTGGGTCATCGCCGCGCGCTTCATCTGGGGTCTTGGTACTGCGGCTCCTCGCGCACTGAGCACCGCAATGATTCGAGACCGCTACGAAGGCACGGCAATGGCGCAATTGATGTCGCGCATGGTTGCAGTCTTTTTACTTGTTCCGATACTTGCGCCAAGCATTGGTGCTGGCTTAATCAAGATTGCTCCTTGGCGAATCGTCTTTTGGGTGCCAGCCGGAGTTGCCCTCATCTTGATGGTTTGGTCGCGTCGACTCCCTGAAACCTTGGCCCTCGACAAACGTCGTCCATTTACTTGGAGCGCCGTTGGTCAAGCAGGACGCGAAGTTGTCACCCACCGAGCCACTTTGAGTTTTATCGTTGCCATGACATTTCTCTTTGCCGTCATGACGACCTACTTGTCTGGTTCAGAAGTCATCGTTGAAGATGTCTACGGATATGGGTCATGGTTCCCCATGATTTTCGGAACGCTGGCTGTCTTACTCGCCATCAACTCGTTGAACAATGCGCGCATCGTGCAACGAATGGGAATCAACAAACTTGTGCGTCAAAGTGCGCTTGTCGGTGTTGGTACTTCACTCCTGCTTGTCATTGTCTCGCTAACAAACCATGGCAAACCGAATTTCTGGCTTTTCTTTATCGCCCTGGCTCTCGTCGTGCCGATTGCCCAAGGACTCGTACCTAATTGCAATACCGCGGCCATGATGCCCGTCCCCCACATTGCGGGTACTGCATCGTCGATCATCGCCACTGTGTCAACCGCTGGCGCGGCCCTCTTAGGAAACCTCGCAACAAGTCAGTTTGATGGCACCGTGCGACCACTGGCGCTCATCATCTTCACTTTTATTTCAATCGGCGCAATCGCAATTTTCATCGGCACCAAAGCAAGAACCACTTAATCGCAAGGTGATGTTAGGCAACGAAGATCTCCGCTCCTCAATAACGAGTTCGCTGATGCTTCCATTTGACCGAATGCGGTGTTTTGGAAGAGATCTTTCTCGATTTATAGGAGGCCGAACTATGCCCCTGGCAACAAGTTCTTCTAAAAACTGAAGTTTCATGAATTTGGTGTGAGCACTAAGCCAGCAAGGTCGCCCTGCTGACGCCAATTTTCGACGTACTCAGCGAATCCCAAGACACTGGTCATCCAGGCAATGGCTCGAGCCGAACGCATGTCTCCGCCACCTTCGCTATTGAGATAGCCAGGTGTGCAAGTCGCGTTGTAGCGAGCGATTCCCCACAGTTGTGCAAATAAAGTTTCGAACCAATTCTCTTGTGCAGAAGTTTCTGGTTCAATCGTTGCGATATTCCCCTTGACGCACTGCTCGATCAGAAATGCAACATGTTGTGCAGTTGCAGTGATCGAGTGAACAAAGTTTGTCGCCTGAGCACCTTGCACAGTTGAGATCATGAACATGTTCGGGAAGCCATTTGACAGCACACCATGCAATGTCGCCGGTCCTTCTGCCCAAGCTTCACTCAATGAAACTCCGTTGCGGCCTTTGGGATCAAAACCCAAACGATGTGTGTAGTCGGTTGTCACTTCAAAACCTGAAGCAAAGATCAACAAGTCGACGGGGTACTCAACGCCATTAACGATGACACCGCGTTCGTTAATTTCGTTGACACCTTTTCCGTCAGTGTCAACAAGATGAACATTCGGGCGATTGAACGCTGGCAAATACTCGTCATGGAAACACGGGCGCTTACAACTTTGCGAGTACCACGGCATCATTAGTTCGGCCATCGCAGGATCGGTGATCACATCGGCAATCCGCTGACGAACCCGTTCCATATTTTCGAAGTCGATCCGCTCGAGTTCAAGCGCTTCATCATCGTTCTCGGGCAACTTACGAGTGTCAACCCAGTTCATCTTGGTCCACTCATCGTCAATCATGTCGACGGCCGGCTGAGCACCAGTCACTGCTTGAGTGAAGTTACGAGTTCGTTCGGCTTGCCAACCTGGCTTGAGCGATTTGAACCATTCTGGATCGGTTGGTTTGTTGTTGCGAACGCCGACACATGCGGCGGTGCGTTGAAAGACAAAAAGTTCTTGCGCCGCTTCAGCCAATTTTGGAACAACTTGAACAGCCGTTGCACCGGTGCCAACAATGCCGACTCGCTTGTCGGCAAGTTTCTCCATCAAAGTTTGCGAACTGCCACCCGTGAAGCTGTAGTCCCAACGGCTCGTATGGAAGGCCCGCCCTGCATAGGATTCGATACCCGGAATGCCCGGCAACTTGGCCTTATGAAGAACGCCGCCGGCAATCACAATGAACTTTGCCGAGAGAACGTCACTGCGTGATGTCATCACATTCCAACGCTTTGTCGATTCATCCCAACGCATATCTTCAACTTCGGTCTGGAAGAGTGCACCGCGATACATATCAAATGTGCGACCGAGCAATTGGCAGTAAGCGAAAATTTCAGGAGCCTTCGCGTACTTTTCAGTGGGCATGTAACCCGTATCTTCAAGCAGCGGTAAATAAACATACGACTCAACGTCACAAGCAGCGTTGGGATAACGATTCCAATACCAGGTACCGCCAAAGTCGCCAGCTTTTTCGATGATTCGGAAATTGGTAATTCCGGCCTTCGTCAGATTGGCAGCTTCAATCATTCCGCCGAAGCCACCACCAACAATGACGACATCAACGTCTTCAATAACGGCATCACGGGTAAATCCGGGCTCGACATACGGGTCCCGATCAAACTCTTCGTAGTCACCCTTGAGTTCTTTGTACTGACGGATACCGTCGGTGCGTAAACGCTTTTCGCGTTCAATGCGATACTTCTCGCGAGCTTCTTCCAACGAAAGTTTCTTGTCGTTGTTATTCCCCATAGCTGGCATTTCCCATCTCGATTGAGTGCATATCTATCCTTGCAAAAGTAGGGAGAAGTTACCAACTCACATCAGAGAATTTGGTTCTTGTCGACCTTATTTTAATTCGTAGCGATACAGGTTTGACTCACGAAGTTTGAAGCCCATGCGTTGATACAGACGATTCGCGGCCTCTCGCGACGGGCGCGAAGTGAGATCAACTGTGATCGCCCCGTGGGCCTGAGCGAAATCAAGTGCTGCACGATTGAGCGCTTGACCGGCACCGTGACCCCGAGCCGAATCATCAACAACTACATCTTCAATCCAGGCACGAATACCAGTAGGGATCCGGAACATTGCAAGAGTCAACGAACCGACAATTCGTCCGTCAAGTTTCGCTACGAAAAGAGTCGATGCCTCGGACTTCACCAAGGTCTCTAACTCTGAGCGGCTTGGAGGTGGATTCGACTTCGACAGTTGTGGAATCAACATCTCAAATGCCTGCACAACGTCATCGTTGACTACTTCACATATTTCAATCTGGACGCTCACGGTAATGAGTCTAGGTTGCTTGCGTTCTACGGTAAGTCCATGGATTCACGCGAACTCTCAACTAAGGCTCGTGCGCTCGGTGGTGCACTCGAGCCAGTCGTCGGGCAGGTCTACTTTTCGCCCGAATGTCATGCCAATTATGCAGCACTCGGCTTTCAGCCAAGCCCCGGAGACATGAATGGTGTGGCACTACCCGAAAGTGTCGCTTACTTCACGAGTCGTGGTTCGTTGATGGGCCAGGTTTCAGGAGAAGTTGTTGCAGCGGCGTTTGCAGTTTTCAATCCGCTCGTCGTCATTCCGGCAGTCACTGCTGGTTGGCAGATCACCGACGCCACAACAATTTGCGCGGCACGTCGAAGTGGAGCCATTGGGCAACTCGAACGCATCCTCGGGGCCAGACCAGGTGGAGTCAACAGAATTCGCCCAATTCTCGAACGCTCGGTTGAAGTTTTGCGGCCAGAAGGACGAGCGCTTTTCGCAGGAACACTGAGCCAATCAATTCCTGAAACCGATCTGGGCGCGGTGTGGCATTTCGGTGACATGTTGCGTGAGTATCGCGGTGACTCACACACTGCTGCTTGGATTTCCGCTGGTCTTGATGCCACCGAAATTGGTTTGCTGACCGAACTCTTTTGGGGACTCCCCCTCAAGTCGTACAGTCGCACGCGAGCATGGAGCGAAGACGATTATGCGGCAGCCATTGAACGGCTTGAATCGCGTGGCCTCATCGCAAATGAAGCGTTCACCGAAGCTGGGCGCAATCTGCGCGAGCAAGTTGAAGTCAATACCGACGCACAGATGCGCACGGTGATCGCAAAGATTGGTGCGGATTTCGACTTATTGATTGCCACACTCTCACCTTGGTCGCAATTTGTTCGAAACTTCAAGGGCTACCCCAGTTCGGGACCTCATGAACTCGCCGAGGCTGCAAGCCGCCGTTAAGACTCGCATGCGGTAAGAATGTTGTGATGATCGACATTGCAATCATCAATGGGACCGTGCTGCCAATGGCTGGCCGTCCAGTCATCAATAATGGCGTCGTTACGATTACGGGCAATTCGATCACTGCAGTTGGTTCTGCTGATCAAATTGATATCACCGGAGCCAAGAAAGTGATTTATGCCCGCAACTGCGCAGTCATGCCCGGTTTCTGCAACAGCCACACGCACATTGCATCAAACTTGTTGCTCCGCGGACTCCTTGAAGACGTGTTGCTCTTTGAGTGGTTGCAAACCATGTGGAAGCTCAAGCAAAACTTTGATGAAGAGACGCTCTATTGGGCAAGCATGTGCGGTCTCGTTGAAATGGCGCGATCGGGTATCACTTCGTTCAACGAACATTTCGATGCATACGCAGTCGAACCACAAATTGAAGCCCTCAAAGAAATCCCCCTTCGCGCAACTCTCGGTTACGGATTTGCCGATCGTGGTCTCTATGCCTCAATCACCGACTACTCGTGGAAAACCATCAACAACTTTGGCAATCTTGCAGCCCAACACCACAAGACTCGTGACGATCTTCTCCGCATCGCATTGTCACCTCACGCCGTTTATTCGTGTGGTGAAGAAATGTGGCGACTCGTTCGTGAAGTTGCTGATGCTCAACAAGTCCCGATTCACACCCATCTATCAGAAGGTATGCAAGAAGTTGAATACTGCCTCGAGACCTACGGACTTCGTCCGGTGCAGTGGTTGCACTCACTGGGTTTCCTTGGACCAGATGTCACCGCGGGACATTGTTCGCAACTCGATGCAACTGATATCAAGTTGTTGGCCGAAACCGGAACAAAGATTGGTCACTGCCCCGTATGCAATGCCAAATTAGGTTCGGGCACAATGCCACTTCGGCAAGTACGCGAAGCAGGTATCACCGTTGGTCTCGCAACCGACGGGCCAGCGAGTCACAACGCCAGCGACATGTTCCAAGAAATGAAATTCGCTGGACTCATTCATAAGACCAACACTGGCGATGTTGAGTTCTTAAAGATCAACGAACTTTTAGAAATGTCGACGTATCAAGGTGCCCTAGCAATGAACCGCCCCGACACTGGTCGACTCGAAGTTGGGGCAAAAGCCGATGTCATCGTGGTCAACCTTGATACTGCACATGCCCAGCCGGTCTATGACCCGATGTCTGCTTTGGTGTATTCAACACGAGCTGACGATGTCCGCCACACGATCGTGAACGGTCGATTCATTATGGAGAATGGCCGAGTGCTCGGTGTTGATGAAGACCTGATCAGAGCCAAATTCCATGAGAAAGCCCATGCCCTCAAAGTTCGTAGTCTCAGCTAGATCGAGATCGCTTGGTCGCACTTTTGCTCGTCATTAATGACATACTGACGTCATGATCTTGACCGAACTGCGTACCACCGCCGACGAGTTTGCACGGGCCACCGACTGGCATCCAAAGCCCGAAGGACTCTGCCGAGGCGAAGTCTGTGTCCCCGCCCCCGGTGCATTGTCATCTGACGGGATGATTGACGTTGCAGTTGCAGCACAAAAGTTGGGTATGCCGATTGTGCAAGATGTCGAGCATGGTGTGTGGGCACTTGGTTCAGCAACATTGTCTGGCAAGTCACTGAGCACTGCAGTTGCTGCCGATCCCGAACTCAAAACTTTTGCTGGAACTCCATTCAAACTCTCATCGCTACGCGGCAAGAAAGTAGTCCTTGTCGCGTGGTCTAGTTATTGAGGCTGTCGCTCAAGCTTGCCCGGGTGGCAAGCACTCAACAATGAAATCGCCAGCCTCGGCGCAACCGTCGTCACTGTTGCACTCGATATTGATCCTG
>WLMQ01000043.1 GCA_009700145.1 Actinomycetota bacterium | reverse complement strand
TCGCTTCGGTCTTAGGTCTTGTTGGTTCGGCACCAATTAAGCAGGCGCATTACTGCGCATCAAAAGGTGCGGTCATTAACCTCACTCGTGAACTTGGCATGCAATGGGCGCGTCGAGGTATTCGTGTCAATGCGTTATGCCCAGGTTGGTTCCCATCTGAAATGACCGAAGGCATGGAAGACGAATCAAGTATGAGTTTCTTGCGTTCAAATTCTCCGCTACCGCGAATGGGCGAACTGCACGAACTTGACGGGGCACTCCTCTTGCTCGCCAGCGATGCCGCCTCGTTCATGATTGGTCAGCATGTTGTTGTCGATGGTGGATGGACCGCTCGATGATCTTGCACCTTGCGATTCGTGCCGATTGGGAACAAGCGAAATCAAGTGGTCACTATCCGTGGTCAACGCGAGGGATCACTGTGGCTGATGAGGGATACACCCATTGCAGTTTTGAATCGCAGTGGAAAGGTGTTCGCGATCGGTTCTATAGCAATCTCACCGATCAAGAATTAGTGCTTCTTGAAATTGATGAAGCAAAATTGTCCAGCGAAGTTGTCGTTGAACAACTCGGTGCGGCACCTCAAGCATTTCCGCATATTTACGGTTGTATTGACATTGCCGCTGTGACTACTGAAAGATCGCTGAATTAAAGATTAGGCGTGAGATGTGCCCAAGGCGCAGCTTGTTCGAGTTGTGAAGCAACTCGAATCAACACATCTTCGCGACCATATGCGGCGACGAGCTGCATACCAATTGGAAGACCATTGGCATCGCGATGGAGTGGAAGACTGATGGCTGGCTGACCACTGATATTGAATTGTGAAGTGAACGAGACCCAAGCACCACCGGTCATGAGCGGTGTCATGGGATGTTCGGGGTTATTCGGTAATGACCCGATGAGTAACGGCGGAGCCGACAATGTTGGGGTCAACAACAAATCCCAACCTTGCGACCACCATGATTGGATGGCGCGGCGAAACTTCACTGAGCTTGCTTGTGCCAGAGAGTAATCAACAGCATTCACACCTTTGGCGAACTGGGCTTGGGCCCAGTTCATCGCTTCAATGTCATCAGTTGTCATCTCGCGACCTAACGCTTCGTTGAAACGGCGAATTGCGGTGCCCATGTTGGTACTCCACAACATGCTGAACGCCCGGCCGATTTCATTGTCGGAGAGAATTTCAGGAAAGCCTGGTTCAACATGGTGACCGAGTGATTCAAGCAGTTTCGCTGTTTTGTGAACACCATCAATACAGTCGGCATGTACTTCACCACCGCGCGGGTTGAAGTCGAGCAAACCGATTCGCAGTCGACCAGGGTCGGCGCCGACTTCTTCAACGAATGGGCGACGTGGCGTGGGCGCAATAATCACGTCACCGATCCCGGGACCATGCGTTGCATCAAGTAAGCGAGCCGAGTCGCGCACGCTTCGACTGACGCAGTGCTCAACACCGAGATTGCTTTCATCGCGAAGTGGCCCCATCGAAATGCGGCCTTGCGAAACTTTCAGCCCAACGAGACCGCAACACGATGCCGGAATACGAATTGAACCGCCACCATCGCTGGCGTGGGCGATGGGGACAATGCCAGTCGCTACTGCTGCCGCAGAGCCGCCGCTTGATCCTCCAGAAGTCCGCGAGAGGTCCCAAGGATTGCGAGTCGGTCCCCAGGCTTCTGGTTCAGTGACGGGAACACTGCCGAACTCGGGACTGTTGCCACGACCAATCGAGATCAAACCCGATGCTTTGTAACGCGAGACCAGCGTGGAGTCTTCAGTCGAAACATAGTCGGCTGCTTTGTAGGCCTTGCTGCCATTGCTGAGCGGCTTGCCGGCTTCTGCGGCGTAGAGGTCTTTCAATAAATATGGGACGCCACGAAACGGGCCTTCGGGAAGATCGCTACTTGTCGCGAGTTGTCGTGCTGCATCAAACCAGCGATATGTCAAAGCGTTCAGTTTGCTGTCGTAACGTTCGACACGCTCGATTGCAGCCTCAACTAACTCAATGGGAGAAACATCACCAGTAGAGACGAGATCTGCTTGGGCGGTGGCATCAAGCCAGCGAGTGTCATCTGCAAGTGAAGTCATACTCGAAATGATAGAAGACTTCGCTAAGGTAAACAGTCTGTGCCTGCCCCAAAACAAAGAAATCCAGTCGAAAGTACTCGTGATTTACTGAGAGTCGGCCCTGTCCGCAACTTGCTGGGCTCTAGCATTTTTACGTCTTCAGGTGTGATGTTGCAGGCAACAGTTCTTGGCAAACAGATTTATGACATCACTGGGCGTGAACTTGATATCGGTCTACTTGGTCTTGCTGAGTTTCTTCCCGCTGCTCTACTGGTGTTGGTGACCGGTTCGGTAGCCGATCGATACAACCGCAAAATCGTTGGTGGAATCGCAGTCGCGTTTGAGTTGCTGTGTTCTGCGGCCTTAGCTGGCTATGCATTTTCTCAGCCAACTGCGGTTTGGCCACTCTTTGTGATTGCATTTGTTTTCGGTTGTGCTCGTGCATTTGCCGCGCCGTCAATCCGTTCAATTCCACCGATGGTTGCGCCAGATGGTGCGCTTCCTCGAACGATCGCGATGTACTCCGCAACCTGGACGACGGCAGCGATTATCGGACCAGCTGCTGGCGGATTCTTGTACGCCGTTGATCCAGGTGTTGCATATCTCGTGTCGGCAATTTTGATCGGATTCGGTGTCTCGTTCTTGCTATCTGTGAAGTTTGTGCGACCACCTACGCCACGGGCCGTGAAAGATAAAGCCGAGAAGGTTTCGCTACACACTGCACTCGAGGGATTGCGTTTCATTCGTCGCACTCCGATTTTGTTGGCCGCTATATCGTTAGACCTATTCGCTGTTCTCTTTGGTGGTGCAGTTGCGCTCTTACCGGCAATTGCTGAAGATCAGCTTCATGTTGGTGATATCGCTTACGGATGGTTGCGCGCTGCTCCTGGAATTGGCGCAGCGGTGATGGCAGTGTTCTTGGCTTCGCGACCGGTGACCCGTCGAGTGGGTCGAACATTACTGATAGTTGTCGGTTTATTCGGTGCTGCAACCGTCGCTCTCGGACTCACAACTTCTTATGTCGTGGCGTTCGCCGCACTCATCTTATTGTCAGGTTCGGACATGATCAGCGTGTATATCCGCGGAACCTTGGTACCACTAGTGACTCCTGACGATAAGCGCGGCCGAGTCATGGCAGTTGAGAATGTCTTCATTGGTGCAAGCAATGAGTTGGGTGCATTTGAAAGTGGAGTGGCGGCTCAAGCATTTGGAACAAAGGCAGCAGTAGTCGGTGGAGGGGTAGCAACACTCGGCGTCGTGGCGTTGTATTCAGTTTTCTTCCCGACACTTCGTGGTGTGAATCGCTTTGAAGACCTTGAGGGTCATGGCGACGAAATTACGCAGTAATCGCTAACCAAATTGCTAATGGAATAACAATCCAAGCGAGTACCAACAAAATAATGGCGTACACCGCGAAGTTATAGCTTTCGTCTCGAGGTGGCTTGCCAGCCGCTCCGATTGTTTCCCATAGTGCTTTCATTGGTTGATCAGTTGACAGTCGTATCCGTCGTCGTGCAACTCCGGCACTAAAGAGAGCGACCCACGACAAAGCGCCCAAGACGAATACCGCGATGAAACCAAGGATTGATATGCCGAGAGTTGAGTCCATGGCGGTTCTGGCCAAACTTTGCAATCCGCTCGCGACTGATGTCAGCGCTGCGCCACCTAAAAGGAAAGTGGGAAGCCCTAAAGCATTTCCGCTGGAGTTTGCTTGTACCCGACGCGCATCGAGGCGAGCACGTCGCAACATGGCGTGTTCGCGATTTCCCCAATCACTATTTGCTTCACGCTTTTCGTAGAGACCACAGATTCGTCCAGTGAGTCGATTGAGATGGCTTTTCACAATCCAACGGGTGACCTGTTGCACCAACCATTGGGCGATTGGTCGAAGGGGTCCGATATTTGGCACCTTTGCCGGTCGTGGACCATTGCGATCAAGAACTTCAATGCCACGCATCATCATTCGATGTGCTTCTTCAAAGCGATCAGGATGATGAAGCGGTCTAATGGCTGACATCTGTGACACCATCTCTTGCTCAACAATGCCTTTGCCGCCGATTTGTTCGAGCAATAGACCCTTTTCTTCGTCATTATTGGCCCGAAGCACACGAAGGGCATCGATCTGGTCAAGCAGAAGTTCGGGCGAGGTGGGGGAGTTATCTGACATCAGTTGTCACCATACCTATTCGGGTCCTTTGAGTTCTACACGGGTATTCTTGAACCATTATGAAAAGCCCTCGATTGACCAAACTTTTCAAAGAATTTCGCGACTTCATTAATAAGGGAAACCTGCTGGCCATCGCGGTTGGTTTCGTCATTGGTGGTGCATTTTCGGGCTTAGTCAAAGCAATGGTCGAAGAAGTTGTCATGCCGATTGTGGCGATACCTTTTGGAACTCCAAATTTTGATGATGCACTCATTCTTCACGTCAATGATGCTGAGATTCGTTTCGGTGCATTTTTGACTGTTGCTGTCACTTTCATATCAATCTCATTTGTGCTCTTCTTGATGTTGAAGGCATACAACAAGGCCACGGGAACTGAGGCTGTTGCGCCGCCGACAGCCGACGTGGTTTTGCTCACATCTATTCGTGATGAACTGAAAACGATTCGTGAACAGGGCACTGCTCAATGAATTTTCTTCGACACAGTTCGTGCCGAATCACAGTGCTCGCAGTTTTGCTACTGGTAGCGGTCGCATGCGGATCTTCGGGTTCTGATGGAGTGACGACAACGGCAGTGAATGGAACCGTCGCCGGTGTTGGCAATTTGCCCGACCAAGTGTCAACAACTCCAGTTGATCCGGCTTCGCTAACTTCAACACCAATCGGAAGTCGCCCGCTCACTGTCGGTGAACTTTCAAGTGGACCGCGACTCTTGATGATCGGTGATTCCATTTTTGCTGCGGTGTCACGTCGCTATAGCAATATGGCGTGCGATCGTTTGGTTCCGCTGGGCTGGCAAGTAGCAGTTGAGGCCGAACGAGGACGTTTCATCGACTTGGGCTTGCGCATTGTGAGGCAGAAGTTGCCACAGGGCTTTGACGCAGCGGTGCTCTTTCTAGGAACGAACTATGGCAAGAAACAAGATGTCTACAAGGAATACCTCGACAAGATTCTGGATGAGTTAGCCCCACGACCCGTGATCATTCTCACTGCAACGGAATACAAGCCATTTATTCAAGAAGTCAACTCTGTCATTGAACAAGAAGTGAAGACGCGCGACAATTTGTGGCTTGTTGATTGGCGCGAAATTTCTCAGACTCCCGGAACGTTGTGGAAAGACGGGATTCATCCCGTCGATGTCGGCAATGTTCTATTAATGGATTCAATTATCAAGGTCTTAGGTAATGCTCCTGGCGGAGATCCTGGCGAATGTCTCAAGGTTGAATTCAAAGATGATGCGCCCCTCACGAATGCACCACCGGTCGTGACAGTTGTTGATACGACACTTGTTGACTCATCATCAACCTCTGTCGTTGCAACGAGTACTACTGCGCCTACTGGGTCAACAGTTCCCGCATCGACTACTACATCGACTATTCCGACGACATCTTCTCCCTAAGCGGCAAGATAAACCTCGGATACCTGTCACGGTGGTTGCGCATGGGGTTTTGAACCATCACACTTGAGGGGTGCTTCAGGTCCAATCGCTTTCGGTCGAGATTGGTGGTCGTCTCGTTGTCGAGAACGCCACCTTCACCGTCATGCCCAAGGACAAGGTCGGACTCGTAGGTCGCAACGGAGCGGGGAAGACAACGCTCTTTAAAGTTCTTGGTGGCGAGGCTGAACCAATAGCCGGAAAAATTATGCGTAAAGGTGGATTTGGATACCTTCCGCAAGACCCACGCATCGCTGGTATCTACGATGGCCGCACCGCCATTTCTCACATCCTGTCGGGTCGTAACGTTGACGACGATTTGATGCGGCTTGAAAAGTTGCGCATCGCAATGGAAGAAGATGCGAGCGAGCGCAACGTGTCGCGTTACAGCAAAGCAGAAGAAGAGTTTTCGCTCAAAGGTGGTTACGCCGCCGAGAGCGAAGCCCGCAGTATCGCCGCCGGTCTGGGTATGAGTGGTACGCGACTCGATCTTCCTGTTGGCGTGTTGTCGGGCGGAGAACGACGTCGTGTTGAACTCTCACGAATTCTGTTTGCTGGTAGTGATGCGTTGTTGCTTGACGAACCGACTAACCACTTAGATATTGATGCAAAGACTTGGTTACTTGGTTTCTTGCGTCAATATCGTGGCGCACTTTTAGTGATCAGCCACGACCTTGACTTGCTTGATGAGGCAATTACGCGTGTATTGCACTTAGATCGTGACGCCGAAGATGCCACGGGTCATGTCATTGAATACAAAGGCACATATAGTCAGTATCGACGCTCTCGCGCTGAAGACGAAGAGCGCATGATTAAAAAAGCTGCTTTGCAGTCTAAAGAAATCAATCGTCTGCAAACTGTTGTTGATCGCTTCGGAGCAAAGGCAACGAAAGCCGCAATGGCCCACAGCATTGAGAAGCGGATTGATCGTTTGCAAGG
Source organism: Actinomycetota bacterium (assembly GCA_009700145.1). Taxonomy (GTDB): domain Bacteria; phylum Actinomycetota; class Acidimicrobiia; order Acidimicrobiales; family Ilumatobacteraceae; genus Casp-actino8. The sequence continues at coordinate 7,861 of WLMQ01000043.1, read as the reverse complement.
TGAAAAAGTTGTTGCCCCAACCGGTGGGCGAGTCTTGCAAGTGAAATTTCCTGACCCACCTCCGTGCGGTGTGACAGTGATTGAAACTAAGCACCTATGTAAGGGCTACGGCGGACCTCCAGTATTCGAAGATGTCACTTTCGATTTGGGTCGTGGTGAACGTTTGTTGGTGCTTGGTTTGAACGGTGCAGGTAAAACAAGTTTGCTGCGAATTCTTGCTGGCGAAACAAAGGCAGACATCGGAGATTTCTCGTTTGGTCACCAGGTGAATTGTGGTTACTACGCGCAAGAACACGACAACCTCAATACCGATGCAACTTTGCTTGAAAACATTCGTCGCGAAGTTCCTGCCGGAGTTTCGCTCACTGAAACACAGCTTCGTGCATTGCTCGGAATGTTTGGATTATCTGGCGACAAAGTAAACCAGAAATCTGGAACCTTGTCGGGTGGAGAGAAGACGAAACTCGCACTCGCGATGCTCATGGTAGGTCGTAACAATTTGTTGTTGCTTGACGAACCGACCAACAACCTTGATCCAGCGAGCCGTGAGGCAGTAGCCAATGCTTTGTCGGGATGGAAGGGCGCCATCATTTTCGTGAGCCACGACACCGAATTTGTTGAGCATCTCAAGCCAACCAAGGTGTTATTGATGCCTGACGGTCAGGTCGACTACTTCAGCCACGACTGGCTTGAGCTCGTCAGCCTCGCTTAAGTCTCAGTACTTCTCGCAAGTTCTGTAGGCGTTATGGTTGAGCCATGCGCATAGGAATTTTTGGTGGAGCCTCAAACGACGGAACAATTGACGCCATGGTGGCCGAGGCACGAAGGGCCGAAGCCGATGGTTTTGCGAGCTATTGGGCTCCGCAAATTTTTGGTCACGATGCACTGACTGCATTAGCAGTGATCGGTCGTGAAGTTCCTCGTATTGAACTCGGAACAAGCGTTGTGCCAACGTATCCACGTCACCCGATGATGATGGCACAGCAAGCACTCACGGTGAATGCTGCTGCTGGTGGACGTCTGTGCCTGGGCATTGGACTCAGTCACCAGATCGTTGTTGAGTCAATGTGGGGTATGAGCTTTGATAAGCCAGTACGTCACATGCGCGAATACCTCGAAGTGATGATGCCTCTGCTTGAAGGTAAGCCGGTGTCACACGCAGGCGAGGCCTTCAATGTGAACGGTGGAGTCAACGTGCCTGGCGGAACTCGCCCCAACGTGGTGATTGCCGCCCTTGGTGAGCAAATGCTTAAGGTGACGGCTGCTCTCGCTGATGGAACCCTCACATGGTGTACTGGTCCGCAGACTTTGGCCAATCACACGATTCCTACTTTGAAGGCTGCTGCTGAAAAAGCAGGACGCGATTCAACTCGTGTTATTGCTGCTTTGCCAGTGTGCGTGACTAACGATCGTGAAGCTGCTTTGCAACGCGCTGCGCAAGTATTCGTGGTGTACGGACAGTTGCCGAGCTATCGCGCGATGCTCGACAAAGAAGGCGCTGCTGGTCCGGCCGATATTGCAATCATCGGAAGTGCATCCGAAGTTGCCGATCGCATTATGGCTTTGGGCGAAATTGGAGTCACCGATTTCGCCGCTGTTGAATTTGGTGCAACACCAGACGAGGTCGCCGAGACTCGTTCAATGGTGAAGTCGCTTCTCAAGTAATTGCACTACAAATCAGGCAATATCTATTGATGGGGGAAATCAATGGGAACAGGACTTTCTGTAACGAAGGCTGATGGAATTGCGCGGATTGTGCTGAATAGTCCGCCGATCAACCTATTCACATTTGATTTCTTTCTGGAAACTGCGCAGGTGATTAATGATCTTGCGGTCGATGATGATGTTCGTGTTGTTCTGATCTCGTCGGCGAACCCCGATTTCTTTATCGCCCACTTTGATGTTGCAGCGATTCTGACTTTCCCAACTGAAACTCCTCCTGCAACTGAATTGAATCCGTATCACGTGATGTGTGAAACATTGCGCACAATGCCCAAGGCGACGATTGCAGTGATTGAAGGCCGAGTGGGTGGAGGCGGAAGTGAATTGGCGTTGAGTTGCGATATGCGGTTCGCCGTTTTGCCTCATGGTGATCATCCGGGCGCAGTTTTTAATCAACCCGAAGTTGGACTCGGAATCATTCCTGGTGGAAGTGGAACGCAACGTTTGGCGCGACTCATGGGTCGATCGCGTGCACTTGAAGTTGTGTTGGGCTGTGATGACTTTGATGCAGTTGAGGCCGAGAGATATGGATGGGTGAATCGCTCGCTGGCTCAGGATGAGTTGTGGCCGTTCGTTGAAAGGATGGCGCGGCGGATTGCGTCGTTCCCTGCCCACGCGATTGCGGCAGGTAAGGCGTCGGTGATTCGTGCCGAAAAAGAAGTTGAACAAGATTTGTTAGCTGAAGGAAATGCGTTCAGTGCAACCTTGGGTGGGCCCGGAGCACGTGACGCGATGGAGAAGTTCTTGCGCGATGGCGGTCAAACCCGCGAGGGCGAACTCCGCCTTTCCACCCTCCTCGACCCGTAACACCCGTAACACCCGTAACGCTCATTTTCCGCCACTTTGGAAGATAGTTGCCGCCTAGCGGCAGCCATATTCCAAAGTGGGTGAAATGGACGGGGTTACTTCTTCAGGGAGACTGGGGTGCCCGCAAATGGCTTATTCACCAGGTCGAAAAAGTCGTTGCCCTTGTCGTCAACCACGATGAATGCGGGGAAGTCCTGAACCTGAATCTTCCAGACCGCCTCCATGCCCAACTCGGCATATTCCAAAACTTCAACTTTGGTGATGCAGTCTTGGGCCAAACGTGCAGCGGGTCCGCCAATTGAACCGAGGTAGAAACCGCCGTGCTTCTTGCACGCGTCGGTCACGGCCTTTGACCGATTGCCCTTGGCCAACATCACGAAGCTTCCACCATTGGCCTGAAACTCGTCAACATAACTGTCCATACGACCAGCAGTGGTCGGACCAAACGAACCAGACGCCATACCTTCGGGAGTCTTGGCTGGACCCGCGTAATAGACAGCCATGTCTTTCATGTAGTCGGGCAAACCGAGTCCGGCATCAATGCGTTCTTTGAGTTTGGCGTGAGCAATATCGCGCGCCACAACCAACGGACCAGTCAACATCACACGTGTCTTCACTGGGTACTTGCTGAGCTCGGCACGAATTGCGCTCATTGGTTGATTGAGATCAATCTGCACGACTGGTGTGTCTTGTAAATCTTCCTGGGTGACTTCGGGTAAGAAACGTGCGGGATCGGTTTCGAGTTGTTCGAGGAAGATTCCGTCTTTGGTGATCTTGCCGAGCATTTGACGGTCGGCCGAACACGACACTGCCATTGCAATTGGGCATGAAGCGCCGTGACGTGGCAAACGAATAACGCGCACGTCGTGACAGAAATACTTACCACCGAACTGCGCACCGATGCCGGTCTCTTGCGACAACTTCAAGACGCGCTGTTCCATATCGAGATCGCGGAAGGCGTGACCGAGCTTGCTGCCTTCCGTAGGCAACGTATCTAGGTAACGGGCACTGGCAAGCTTCGCTGTTTCGACTGCTTGTTCGGCCGATGTTCCACCGATAACAACTGCGAGGTGATACGGCGGGCAAGCAGCCGTTCCGAGCGACTTCATCTTTTCGAATAGCCAAGGGAACAACGACTTGTCATTGAGCAAAGCCTTCGTTTCTTGAAAGAGGTAGCTCTTATTAGCGCTGCCGCCGCCTTTGGCCATGAACAAGAATTTGTAAGTATCACCATCAACTGCACTGATCTTGATTTCGGCTGGCAAGTTGTTGCCAGTGTTGACCTCGTCGTACATCGTGAGCGGAGCCATTTGGCTGTAGCGAAGGTTGCTGGTGAGGTAGGTGTTGTAAACACCACGGGCGATTGCTTTTTCATCGCCATCGCCGCTGAAAACAAATTGACCTTTCTTGGCTTTGACAATTGCAGTGCCAGTGTCTTGACACATCGGCAAAATTCCGCTTGCAGCAATTGCAGAGTTCTTCAAGAGATCGAGAGCGACGAAGCGATCGTTGTCGCTGGCTTCTGGGTCATCAAGAATGTTGCGCAGTTGTTGAAGGTGACCGGGGCGCAAGAAGTGAGCAATGTCGCGCATGGCTTCTTGGGTAATACGGGTAATTGCTTCGGGCGAAACCTTTAAGAAAGTTCCTTCGGGAGTTTCAAAGGTGCTGACACCTTCGGTCGTGACCAATCGGTAGGGAGTGGTGTCTTTACCTAGGGGGAAGATCTCGGTGAATTCAAACTCGGGCATACCTTCACGCTACGCCGAATTGAGCCGTCAGCCGTAAATCTCTAGCGATCTTTCATTCGCTTTGGATCGGCATTGGCGGGATCGTCAGGCCATTGATGTTTGGGGTAGCGACCCGCAATATCTTTCTTGACGTCGATCCATGATCCAGACCAAAAGCCTGGCAAATCGGCAGTGACTTGAATCGGGCGATCGGCGGGCGAGAGTAGATGAAGCACCAAAGGCACCCGACCACCAGCAACCGTTGGATGCGTCTTTGTACCAAATAGGTCTTGAACGCGAACGCGCACAACGGGAGCGGTTCCTTCCTTGACTGCACTCGCGTAATCAATAGGTAATGATCGGCCCGAAGCTAATTCGAGAGTGTTTGGAACTAGATCGTCAATCTGCCCGCCTTCTGGCCACGGAAGTTGTGAACGCAACAACATCCCAAGATTGAGTTCTTTGATGTCGTTGATTGATGTCATACCTGCGAGGTAGGGACGGAGCCATTCTTCGGATTTGGCAATTAATGCTTTGTCCGACCAGTCGGGCCACGGCTCGCCAATCTCTCGTCGTAAGAAAGAGATCCGTGCGCGAAGTTCGCTCGTTGCATTTGTCCATGGCAATGGCGACAAACGTTGTTGCACCAAATATTCCATGATGGCCGACACTGTTGAATCATTCGGTGATGGCCGACGTGTCTCTTCAGATAAACGCATCCGATCAAGTTTGACGGTCACGCGCTCAACAAAATCTTTGCGCTCTTTATCCCACAGTGTGACGCGCTCTTCAACTACATCATTGGTGAGAACTTCGTTGATTGTTGCTTCATCAACAACTGCGCACAGACGAACACGAGCGTTCTTGCGATCACCATCAAGGTCGGCGGCGACAACAAACATCTCATGTGCGAGTTGATCATTGGGTCGAAACCAAGCGGCAGAACCATTGCGCATTTGGTACTGCCCGGGTTGGCGCCGCATGGCGAGACGATCGGGATAGGCAAGTAGTAGCACGGCGCCTGCGTGATCTGAATTCACACTGTCCCAATCGAGGCGACCACCAGTACGGCGAGCCATATCTTCGGCTCGTTCACGTACTCGCTCGGTTCCTCGACGATCTGCACGATCGTCCGACATTTCGCGCGTGATGAACTGCACACGCAACGAAATATCAACCGGCAACTCATCAGGGCGACCACGCATGACATCACGATCATCGAGTAACGCCGCTATCACACATGCCAATCCATGATCTCGTGGGTGCGCAGACGTCACCATGTGCGCAAGTCGTGGATGTACTGGTGCGGCCAACATGCGCCGTCCGGTATCGGTCAGTTTTTCTTCATGGTCAAGCCCACCAAGCATTTGTAAAAGTTCAATGCCTTGTTTGTAAGCGGCCTCAGGTGGACGATCGGCAAATGATAACTCGGCCAACGGTGTTCCCCAAGCAGCTAATTCAAGTGCAAACCCCGACAGATCGACTTGGGTAATTTCGGGATCAAGATGCGAACGTCGCGTGGTGTGTTCGAGTTTGCTCCACAGTCGATAGGCAACACCTGGTCCAAGTCGACCGGCACGACCAGCGCGTTGTTCGGCTGATGCGCGTGAAGTAGGAATTGTTGTGAGTCGCGTCATGCCGGTACGCGGGTCATAACGCGGAACGCGCGCTTGGCCCGCATCAACAACAACGCTGACACCGTTGACAGTCAAACTAGTTTCAGCGATATCGGTACTCAGTACAACGCGACGACGTCCTGCAGGTGATGGTGCAAGCGCGCGATCTTGATCAGCTAATGAAAGTGCGCCAGCAAGTGGATAAACATCAGTGTCCGGCGCGACTGATCGCTCAAGTGCTTGTTGAACACGATTGATTTCACCAATGCCCGGTAGAAAAACAAGAATGTCGCCAGCATTCTCACGTAGGGCGCGCATCGTGACGTCTGCAACCGCATCATCAAGTCGTTGTTGTTTGCCGGGTGGGGCCCAAGTGATGTCGACAGGGTGCTGACGACCGACACTCGAGATGATGGGGGCAGGTTCACCATCACCAAGAAGTTTTGCAAAGCGATCAGTGTCGGCAGTTGCCGACATGGCGAGAACACGCAGATCGGAACGCAAATTTTTGCGTGCATCAAGACATAACGCAAGACCAACGTCAGTTGGCAAATTACGTTCGTGAACTTCGTCAAAGATCACGAGACCAATGCCAGGTAATTCAGGATCGTTTTGTAATCGACGCGTCAGAATTCCTTCGGTCACAACTTCGATGCGAGTGTTCGGACCAATTCGTCGTTCATCGCGAGTTTGATATCCGACAAGTTCGCCTGGTTCTTGACCAATCAAAGATGCGAGTCGGCGAGCCGCGGCGCGGGCGGCGAGTCGACGTGGCTCAAGCATCACAATGCGTTGACCATTGAGCCACTCTTCGTTGATGAGTCGCAATGGGATGAGCGTAGTTTTGCCAGCACCCGGTGGCGCAACAAGAACAGCAGTGAGGCGTTGAGCTAATGCCGATCGAAGTTCGTCAATGACGTCTTCAACAGGGAGGTCAGTCAGAGGTAACAGAATCAGCCAAGTGCGGGAGTGCCGCTAAATGAAACGGGATCTCCGGCTGCCGGAATTGAAGGAGCGGTCCATGCTGTGGTGTCGGCAATGGTCTTGGCAACTTTGCGCCATTCGGCGGCGTCCCAACCTTCGGCCAGGGCGGGAATGGTGCCATCGGAGCGGACGAAAACAAAGGCGGGCAAGGTGGTAAGACCAAATGCCTTCACCGCAGTGCGATCGGGATCGGTGAAAACCAAGAACTCTTTGGCCAACGGTCCAAGAAATGAGCGAGTTTCGGCGGCGGGGGCGGTGACGATCAAACTGGTGCGAGCAGCAGAGTCCCCAAACGAGCGCAAAATACGGGCTGCAGTGGCAAGAATCCACGAGCTTTCGTTGGTGTAGGGGTCAAGAACGACTGACGCGAGGTGAAAGGTGGTGAGCCATTCGCTGAGCGTGCGGGCCGGAAAGCCATCAGATTCAAGCGCGAGGGGCTCAAGGAGGAGATCGGGGGAAGGTGTTGCAGCCACGGTGTTAACGGTAGCGCAGACTCGCTGGTCAACCCCCACTACCAACCCCACTCTTGGGCGCGATTTGCCCGCAATGGAGCACTAGGGTCGGAAGCCATATGGCAAATAAGCGCACTTCCATCACGATGACCGAAGCCGAAATTGCGGCCTACCTCAAGACCCAGACCATTCTCAATATCGCGTCCATCGGGCCGACTGGACACCCGCATTTGGTGGCCATGTGGTACGAGGTCATCGACGGCAAAGTGACATTCTGGACTTTTGGTAAGAGCCAAAAGATCGTCAACTTGCGTCGCAACAACAAAATCACTGGCCTCATTGAAAGCGGCGATGCGTACGAAGAACTCAAGGGACTCGAGATTGTCGGAACAGCCACCATCATCGAGGACTACGACAAGATCTTGGCGATTGGTAAAGCGGTTGGACTGAAGTACAACGGTGAAGGCGCAATTAGTGATGCAGCACTTCCGTTCTTAGAAGCGCAAGCAAAGAAGCGTCTCGGAATTCAGATCGAAGTTGAAAACATCGTGTC
>WLMQ01000042.1 GCA_009700145.1 Actinomycetota bacterium | reverse complement strand
CCCCTACCCGCTCTCATTTGTCGCCTATGCCCCACTCTTCGCCGTTGAACAGATTTGGTCAACGAAACTTGTGACACGATTACTCAGACGAAAGACGTATCTATGAACGACACATCGATGATTTCGGGAATTATTGAAGGCTTCTACGGCCCACCATGGAGTCATGAAACTCGGCTTGACTTCATTGATTTCCTTGCCGAACATGGCGGCACCACCTATGTGTGGGCTGCCAAGTTAGAGCCCCGTCATCGAGAGTTATGGGCCGAACCCTTCACCAGCGAAGAACTTGCTCAATTTGCTGAACTCTCCATTCGACAAGAGTCTGTGCAAGTAATCATCGGCTTGACTCCAGGATCTGAAGCAACAAGTGAGCAACTCATCAACAAATTGCGCCCCGTCATCGAGAACGGCTGTCACGGAGTTGTCTTGAGCTTTGATGACTTGCCCGTACTCGACGCAGCCACGAAACATCGTGACCTTGCGAACGAACTCATCAAGCAACTCAGTACACAGGTTTGGTTGGTCCCCACGCACTACGCCGGAACAACAAGCTCGCCATATCTTGAAAAACTCTTTGATGGTTTGCATGAAGGTGTCTTAGTGATGTGGACGGGCGTGCATGTCGTGAATGATTCGATCACTGCTCTTGATGCTCAACTTCGTACCGCTGCATGCCATAACCGCAAGCCCCTTCTGTGGGACAACACACCAGTCAACGACGCAATCATGAGTGAGGCTCTTCATCTTGGGCCGTACGCGGCGCGCGAAATCACGATGCGCGATGAGATCTCGGGGTTGTTGTTGAACCCGATGGAGTTTGCCTTGGCCTCACGTCCAACAGTCGCGAGTGGGTTGGCTTGGGCACGAGGTGACGACGCATGGTCGACTTGGGAAGCCTTCGTCTCTCACTGCGGATGGTCCGAAATTGCTGCAGCAACCGCGTTCCCCGATGACCCTCATTGGCCCGGCGCTCGACCCAGCGATGAGTGGTGGCAATCAGTGGCCGACATGCATCCAGAAGGTCTCGATGCTGGTTGCCTGCCGTGGATTGACGCAGCGAAACAAGGAGCCACACTGGTTCTTTCGGCCCGCAAACTTCTTGCCGAAACAGGCGACCCCGAGATTGCTGTTCTCGGTCGTTTCCATTTGGCAGTCAAGTGGCGTACTTGGAAACGATTGCCGGTTCTTACATACGGTGGCGGCCCACGTATCCGCCCAGTGGTGACTAACGACGAAAACGGAAAGTTCGCTTATCGAAATGGAACAGTGATTTCACCGACGTCATTGATTGATGATGAAGTCATGCGCTGCTTGCAAGGCATGTAGACGATCAACGCTGGTTCACAAAACGTAATCTTTCACCGAGTTCATGCGAGCCAACGACGAATAGCTGATTAATCGCCCGACTGATTCCGATATACAACGCTCGATCGTCCATACGGAATTCGGGATCAACCAGGATCACCGTGTCGAATTCGGTTCCCTTTAAGCGGCGTTCTGTTTCGCAAACGATCTTTGAATCCCGTTCATCCCACGAACCCAGACCCAACTCATGACGCAATGTGTCGCGGAGTTTGACTGAAGGAACAATCACTGCAGTGCTTCCGAGCGGTGCGAGCAATTCGCTTCCGTCATCTGGCTGACGGTCAAGGATTGATTTCACAACACTGACGACACTTTCTGTCGTCACTTCGTCAAAACTCATTCCGATCGTCTCGGGACCAATTTCTGGTGAGGGGGCTCCACCTAGCAAAGTGCGCAACAAGCGGGCGATCTGATGGGAGTTACGACAGTTGTTGACCAGTTCGCACAAGGTCCAACCATCTTCGGTCTTGGGCACGCGGAAACCACGACTGAATATTTCTTGACCAGAGTCGGCCACCATCATCAGGCGACGCGGACCTTCTTCGTCTAACAGAGATTCAAGTTGAGCAATCCAAGCAGGACTGAAGTCCTGAGCCTCATCAATGATGATCGTGCCAAACTTTTCCGTGATCTTGGGCCAATTGAGATGCAGATGACCAATCACAGTTTCATTCCAAAATGTTGAAGCCTCTTCAGATGACATGTCTGGCGGCTCGTCAAGATGCGGCATTCCTTCAAAGGTGCGGGCAATCGATAAAAACGCTCCGACTACAACGTTTTCGTATCCGTCAAGGTGAAATTTGATTTGGTCAGCAAGCGGTTCATTGAAACAGGTCACGAGCACACGCTCATCGCGTCCGATCAATGCCCGACGAGCCCAGCCCAAGGCCAAACGAGTCTTTCCCGAGCCAGCACCTCCGGTGACAACAACACGACGATTGGCATCCAGGCGTTCAAGCGCACGTACCTGTGATGCACACAGCGCTTCCATGCGTTGATGATGCATGCGAATACGAGCTTCAGGATCCCATGTAAATTCAGCATCAGGCTTGAGGTACTCAATGATTCCGTTCATCTGCTCAACCGTGAAACGTGCGCCCGGTCGCGACTCAGCGACAAACATCTCAATCGCGTGCTGTATATCTTCAAGGTTGGGCGCTAGGAATAGCTGCGAACGCTTGATATCTGGAGGCAGGTCGCCCCTCACCTCAGTCGTGTTAGGAAATGCCACTGCGTATCTCACTGGGAAGTGATCAAAAACTCCCGGCCATCTCTTCTTTAGTTCATCACGTAACGCATAGGCATTTGTCTTGGCCTGACTGAAGGGTTGTGGCTTCATCTTTCCCTGAATGCCAAACCATTCACCAGCCTGCACGTACACGCGATGACCCTTCACTTCGAGATGTACGACTCCTTGCTCTTCATGAACAAGTACAACATCAATTTCATGCGCACGATGCGAACGAAAAGTGACGTTTGGGAAAATCAGCCAGCCGTCAGTGAGCCCATCAACAAGACGCCGCACAACTTCACGTTCGTCACCGTTTTCAATTGTGCGCAGATCAAAATCTGTCGGTACAAGTAATCCCATGACCCGAGTATGTCACCACATTTTCGAGATTCTGGTGTCGTTTTCGTCGGTAATACCGACGAAAACGACACCAGAATCCAAGTTTCGGAACTTTCTCTTCTGAGCGCACACTTTGCCGCACACCTTTCGTTTGAGTTGCATGACAGCAACAACGACAGCCCAAACCATTCCCCCGACCCCCGAAACCGCTCAGGCGACTTTCATCTCGATCGTGGCCGATGCCAGCGGTTCGATGAACCACCTCCACGAAACCGTGATCAAGGGTCTCAACGACTTCATCGCCGAACAGGCGTCTACAGATAACGACGCCAAGGTCACCATTGTGCAGTTCCCTTCAGTCAAAGATGAGGACGGCATCCAGACCATTTTGCCCAAGAGCAACGTGAAGACAGCTCGCAAGATCACCGGCGATGATTACGTCATTAACGGTATGACTCCGTTGTACGACGCCATCGGTGTAGTCATCAAGAAGGCCGATCAGCGCATCGCCAAGCGAGTCGCCAAAGGCAAAGACCCTGAATCACAAGTGGTCGTCATCTTCACCGATGGTGGCGAAAACGCCAGCCGCAAGTTCACCAAAGAAGACATCTTTGCCCTCATCGCCGAGCGCAAAGCCCAAGGTTGGGTCTTCGTTTTCCTTGGTGCCAATCAAGACGCATTCGAAGAAGGTGGCCAAGTCGGATTTACCGCTGGCAACACCATGAACTTCGATGCCTCCGAAGAAGGTATGACCAATGCACTAATGAGCGTGTCCCGCTCGGTTCGTGCCTACTCGGCCATGCCGATGTCAGAGCGCTTCATGGTCAGCGATGCCATCTTCTCGATTGATGATGAAGACGAAGCCATCTGACCGCGAAGGTTCGTGTGCTGTCACCCCACCCATGAGGTGACAGCACACATATCACCCGATCATTCGTTTAAGTATCAACCGACAACAAGGAGAACAGATTGAAACCTGAAGGCCCCCGCAAAGTAATGAGTTCAGTGCCAAGCAAACCCACACCAATTGTCGAGCCCGACCTCCCCTCTTGTTGGAAAGACGTCAACGACGCTCTCGCCGCCGGAATCGATCGCCTCATTTTGTTCGGGCCCCCAGGAACTGGAAAAACATTTGCTGGCCTCAGCTTGGGTGATGTAGCCGGTGGTTCATTTCGATTGATCTGCAACGAAGACATGACCGCCGCCGATGTGACCGGTCACTTCATGCCGGCAGCTGATGGCACCTGGAAATGGCTTGACGGTGCGGTGCTCAAAGCATGGCAAGGCAACGGTCAAACTGGTGGTCGTATTGTGGCAGACGAAATTGACCGTGCATCTGGCGACGTGCTGTCGCTCTTGCTCAACATGTTTGACTCCCCCGAGAGTGCATCGTGGCAACACCCCGACTCTGGTCAAGTATTCACACCGCGGAAAAACTTCTCGGTCGTCATGACGACCAATATCGAAGATATGCGCGATCTGCCCGTCGCGCTGCGCGATCGTTTCCCGATTGCAATTCGCATTGATCGACCGCACCCAGGTGCACTTGCTCAATTGTCACCTCATCTTCGAGCACCGGCTTCGGCTGCTGTCGATGCCGACAAGGCTCGACGCTTCAGCGTGCGTTCATTCATGGCCTTTGATCAACTTTGCATCAAGGGCATGGATATTGAACGAGCGGCCTTCCTGGTATTTGGCAATCACTCCAAAGACATTCTTGATGCCATTCGCATCGACAGTGTTTCCAAGGGTGCTGCTTCTCGGCCAGTTGCGAAGGCATCATGACCGCCAGCTCGACGGCACGCAAAAATAAGAACCAGCGAGTCGTCGTTGAAAAGCGCATCGCCATGCCCGAATGGCTGTCGCGAGAAGACCGCATCGCCGCACCTTGGATAGTTGTTGAAGGTGCGGCACAACGCGGTGAAGCTTTCACCGACTTAGTTGCTCATCGCATGCAAGTCCCGGTTGGCGCCGACGAAACGTCGCGGTGTATTCGCGCTCATGAAATGATGCACGCCAAAGTAAGCCCAACTCACGTCTGGGTTCCTGGTGATGTTGCATACATCTCCATCGAGACCATGACGGTCGCCGAAGAATTTCGCGTCAACATGTTGGTTGGCGCGGCAGGATTTCCTGTAATGCAATATCTCGCCGATGGCAGCGAAAAACGCACAGGCGAACGCCTGGCACAAAACGACGACTGGAATTCACTCGTTCATATGACTGCAGCAACTGTTGGCACCAAAGCTTTTGCGGGCCTCATCAGTGGCGTGAAGTCGGTGCGGCCCGAGTGGGTCGCGACTTTGCGTGAGCTCGGCCGCCAAATGCGAAAGATGTGGAGAGAAGCCACTGCTCATGGAACCGATGATGTCGCATCAACTGAACCATGGGAAGCCGGAACCGTTGGTTGGGCCTTCACCGTCGAGATCGCGCGCTTCATTCATCGTGTATTGATAAATGAATCATCAGAAGGCGAAGTCCCTCCCGACGCCGATGCGCTGAAGGGCGGGACAAAGGGAGTACCCGGCAAGTTTGCTCCGGTCATTGAAATGTCAGTCAATCGACCGAACCGAGTTGATGGTCGCCTCGGTCGTCGCAAACGTCCAACCAACGTTGGTCGTCACCCGCGTCACCTTGATCGACTGCTTACCGATCCGCAACGTCGCATTTTTGATCACCGCAGGCGCGGCCAAGGTGGAGTCGTGCTCATTGATCAATCGGGTTCGATGCGATTAACCGACGGCGACTTGTGGCGAATTATTGAAGCAGCACCAGGGTGCGTCATCATCGGCTACAGCCACGAACCGCGTTCAGAAGGCAAGCCCAATCTCTGGGTGCTCGCCGATCGCGGCCAAGTTGTTGATGAAGTTCCGGCAGGCAACGGTGGCAACGGAGTCGATGGTCCGGCTTTGAACTACGCACTACGTCGCCGCAAATCGGGCGAACCCATGTTGTGGGTATGTGATGGGCATGTCACCGACGAAACTGACGATGTGCACTCTGAACTCACCGAAGAGTGCGCCCGTATCGTTGCCCTCAATCACATTCATCAAGTTCCCGATGTTGAGTCAGCAGTGAAAGCTCTCACCAAGGCAGCCAATGGCAATGTCTTAAAGGCTTCTGCGGTAGGTCCGATTGCCCAAAGCCAAGCCTGGCGGAGCCGCATGGAATAAATCAGTTCTGGTTCGCACATATCCACCTCACTCAATCGTTAGGAATACATGACCTCCGACACTGCACCCGCCAAACCATCTGTGTCTTTCACCATCACACCTGGTGAATTTCAGCTCCTGGCCACGTTCATGGCCCCGATGCAATTCAACGAATCAACCGGCGCATCAATTTGGGTGACTTCGCATGGCGGATGGCGCGAGTGGTTAGTGACTGCAAACGGAATCACCACGGTGGTGTTCAGTCGCGAGGACGAACTGGGTCGATATGGCATCGAACAAGACGAATCTTGGGCGTTCCCCATTCCCGAACACGTATTGGTCACGATGGGCAAGTTCTCTATGTCGTTATCAGACTCGTCATCAGACTCGTCATCAGGCGACATGAACGTCACCTTGAGCGATGATTGGGTCACTCTCACCAGCAATTCATACTCGATGTCCGTCTCACAAAACCCCAATGCAAAATGCCCTCCAATGATTCCGCATGTTGAATCACTACTGGTTGCCAACGTTGACCCCACTGCACTGTGGACAATGTTGTCGTCAGCACGAGTGTGGCCAACTGGCGGAATCGCCAACGGAATGAATACCCCGATGCGTACAACTTGCGATTTCACTCGCAAGCAACTGGTCTTACAGGCCGACTGGACTGTCGTTGATGCGGGCGTCCACGAATACCGCATGCCCGCAGAATTCGAAAAGCTACCCGAGGGCGTCGAGCTCAAGCCATTCAATATTCCTCATTCGTCCATACTGAAACTTCTTCGCGATCCCATGGCGGCAGAAAAATTTGGACCAATCAAAATGCATATCGCTCCCGAAGGTGTCGGTCACATGAAATTGTCAGGCGAAAATTGGGCAATGTATGTCCCCACGATCCCCAACGTTCAACAGTGGGGTCACGATCTTGACGAAGTTGTCGGTGACATACCTTATGTCTGGGAAGACTGCAGTCGGATCTCATTGATGTTCCCCGAACTCGATAACGGGATCATTGAATTGTCAGCGCTACCTAACGATTCCCGATTTGGAAAGTACAAGTACCGTGCGACATACGAAATTCTTGACGATGTCATTCCGTCGGTTGAGTTATACCGCGAACTCAACGCCATCAATGAGGGTACGGCCGGGTGTCGCATCATCGTCGATGGCACCCGACTCGTCGCAGTCACCGATCTCACCCAAGACCATTATCAACAACTCAGCTCATACATCAATGCCTTCTCAACTAGCGTCAGTGATCTCTCGCCAATCCTCTCGGTGATTTCGTCAGCGATATAGCGACACCTGGTGTTCACTTTTCAACGGTCAAGGGTTCATTAAGTTAGAAATCTCCCGTTAATCAAAATTTGGCTCCCGTTCATTTTGTTCTGACACAGTTCGCCTAACCGATGCATCGGGCGTCGTCCGTGACACATAGGTGGGAATACAAGTGAAGAGAACGAAGAAATTTTCGGTGCGCAAAGTGCTCGCAGGCTCAATCGCCTCGATCACCGCAGCCACAATCTTTTTTGGAGCACATCCAACTTTGGCTACTCCGCCAACGGCTACAACAACTCTCGATCTCATCCCCCTAGGCACCTATTCGGGCCAAGGCGGACTGCAGGCCTCGGAAATTGTTGCCTTCGATGCAACGAGCAAGCAGATCTATGTGAATAACGGCGCCCTCAACCGTATCGATATTGTTGACGTAGCTACTCCAGCAACTCCAACCTTGGTTCGCTCAGTTGACATGACCGTTTATGGCCGCGGGGTACAGAGTGTGACAGTCGGTGACGGAATTGTCGCCGCTGCCGTTGACGTCGCTCCCGTCGTCAGTGGCGATGGACGCCAAACTGCAAGCAACGGCCTCATCGTGCTCATGAATACTGCCGGACGAGTCCTGCGCACCGTCGCTGTCGGAACTCTTCCTGACCATGTCTCTTTCACACCAGACAAGAAGACGATTCTTGTGGCCGGGGAAGGCGAGCCCATCTGCTCTCTTGAAAATGGCAACACTTCAGCGCTTGAGGCAAAGGACGCAACACTGGCCAGCGATGCCAACGGAACAATTTCGTTGATTGACGTTTCCAATGGTGCAGCCAGCGCAACCGTCACAACTTTGGATTTTTCATCGTTCGACAAGACCGCCCTTCTCGCTGAAAATGTTCGCGTTTTCTTCACTGGCTCGTCAGCTGCA
This sequence comes from Actinomycetota bacterium, assembly GCA_009700145.1. Classification (GTDB taxonomy): domain Bacteria; phylum Actinomycetota; class Acidimicrobiia; order Acidimicrobiales; family Ilumatobacteraceae; genus Casp-actino8. Next base: position 6,279 of record WLMQ01000042.1, on the reverse strand, counting down.
CAAGATCTTGAGCCCGAATACATCACCACCAATGCTGCCGGAACTCGCGCATATGTCACATTGCAAGAAGCCAATGCAATTGCGGTCGTTGACTTGGTGAACAAAACCATTCTTGATGTCGCACCACTCGGTTACAAAGATTGGGGCGCCGCTGGACTCTTGATCGATACCAGCGACAAAGATGGATCTGGCGATACTGCAATGCGCAACCTCCAGTCGTACAGCGGCGTCGCGCTCAAAGGTATGTACATGCCCGACACCATCGCCTCAATGCAAAAAGGTGGCGAAACATTCCTACTCACCGCCAACGAAGGCGATGATCGCGACTACACCTGCTTTACGGAGAAGTTTCGTGCCGGCGACAGTTCGTTTGCGAACAACTGGACAAACGGAACCGTCAGTGCATCGCTCAAAGTCAACGGAAAACTGGCGCGACTCAACACGACGAACGCATTCCCCACCAAGGCCGCATTTGACGCGATCTATACCTACGGCGGTCGTTCATTCTCGATTTGGACTTCTTCAGGCGAATTGGTCTGGGACAGTGGTTCACAGCTCGAAGAAATCGTTGCTCGCGACTACCCAGCAGCATTCAACTCAGATTCAAGCGACACCGCGGCTTCGTCGTTACTGATGGTGCAGGGTCAGGCGGCACGTCTAGATACTCGTTCAGATGACAAGGGTCCAGAGCCCGAAGCACTTGCTGTCGGAACAATTGGCGCGCAGACGTTTGCGTTTGTTGGCCTTGAGCGAGCTGGCGGCATCATGGTTTATGACGTGAGCAACCCCACCGCACCATCATTCATTCGCTACAAGAACGCCGCGCTCGAAGGATTGGCACTGACACCTGCGAACAACACAACACCCGGCTCGTACGACGTATCCCCCGAGGGCATGGTTTTCGTTCCTGCAGCCGCTAGCCCCAATGGCAAGCCGATGTTGATCGTTGCTAACGAACTTTCGGGAACGACCACCATGTACGAAGTGCGTGTTGCCAACCCCACGTCCGCTCCAACCGATGCACCTGTCGCTGCAACCTTGACTGCATTGGCTGAGAAGTCAATTACTGCAACCACAACCGGACTTGCTGCAGGCGGATCAATCACGGCTACCTACAGCGGCTTCGTTCCCTTCGAAACCGTGCAGTTGGTTGTGGCTAGTACCCCGACGGTTATTGCTACGGGTACTGCTGATGCCAAGGGATCAGTCACAATTACTGGCAACCTTCCAGCCGGACTCGCCAATGGCGCACACACGTTGTCGTTGTTTGCCCCAGTCAGTGGCGTCGGAGTTAAGTCAACGATCACACTTGGTGCAACCGAGACAACAACGACTACGACTACGCCTGCAGTAACAACCGTTCCCGTCACTGTTGCTGCCAACACTTTGCCAGCAACTGGTAGCGATTCAGATCAGCTTCCGTTTGCCATCGGCTTGTTGGCACTCGGATTGGCACTGATCGGGTTTAAGCGTCGCCGCTCGGCCTAAGTATCGGTAATACATCCCGCTCGAGTCGGTCCAAACTTTCTTGGGCTAGCTCGGGCGGGATTCCACCCATTAATGGATGCATTGTGAGCATCCCGAATTTTTTAGCAAGAGCAACACATTCATCCGGCGTCACAATCGCATAGACGCCACTCGCCCGCACACTCTCAATCGATTCGGCATCGTGAACATGAACGACCGACGATTGCCCTGGTCGTTGCCACTCACCATACGACTGAGCCTCGTGCAACACGTAGGGCGCAAGTCGAACCCAATCACGTTCAGGGTCATCAGAAACATGAACAAAACCAGGGGCTTTTTGCGGCAACATAATGAAGCCTTGAAAACCTTCTTTGGCACATTCTTCGTTGTAGGCATCAGCAACGGCTTGATCGTCGGTCGCAGCTGAGAAGAAACAACGCAAGCGTGCGGCCCGTCGAGCGGCAACTGGCGTTGAACCACCCATCAACAACATTGGTCCACCCGCGGTATGCGGAAGTGGACGAACTTTCACTTGGCGACCGCGATAGTTGAAATACTCTCCGGTCCATGCTTGTCGCATCACCGACACCGACTCTTCAAGTGCGCTGAATCGATTCTTGAATTCGAGGCCAGCCATTTCAAACTCTTCTTGGCGATAACCAGTTCCACAGATCACGCTCATGCGACCTTTGGCAATGAGATCAACCGTGGCTATTTGTTCGGCGAGTCGAACCGGATCATGCATGATCACCAAAGCAGCCGAGATATTGATTCCGATTCGCTTGGTTGACGCAGCGACTGCTGCAGCCAACGTCATTGGTGCTGGCATAAATCCATCGTCGGTGCCGTGGTGTTCTGACAGCACCACCATGTCGAGCCCAATACGATCGGCCCACCGCACTTGCTCAAGGCACGCGGTGTACTGGCCAGACGCAGTGACGCCGTGGGCTGGCGAGCCAGCTGGCGGAATGCGTAAGTCGTAACGCATGATGATCATCGACATAAATCCCCTTCAATAACGATGTTCAAGTCCACCACATGGCCGCCCTACACAGCCCCATTCGGCCACGTAATACCTGCTCACGCGCGTATTCCTGTGACATCCACCACATTTGACCCACCCCTTCATACTTTTTACCTGCCGCCCCTACGACGGCACAACCGAAGGAGAAAAAATGTATACAGTTGCAATTCTCATTGTGATGGCAGTGCTGCTTGAAGCAGTCATGACTGTCCTGCACTCAATCCTGTCGACCGTCGGCTTGGGCGACACCATCAAGAAGCTTCCGATCATCGGAGCCAACTTGACGCTCGGCATTTCAATCCTGATTGTTTGGCTTCTTAAGGCCTACCCGATCGGCATGTGGGGCGCATTATGGGCTGACGACTGGAAGAACATCGTGGTCAATGGCGCAGTCATCTGCGGCATGATTCCGCTCAAGGATGCTGTGTTTGGCGCAATCCAAAAGGGCATGCGCGCCTAATACGCGTTTCCAATAAATAACCCCTCAACAGAGCCGGGCACGGGAAACCGTGACCCGGCTCTTTTGTTTTCAGGGATGCATTAGCTACGAGCGCATCGAACAGACGTGACCGACCGTTGGGTCAACACGACCAGCGAGAAGTTCTTGATAGAGCCTTTCAACTGCAGTGGCACCCGAAGTCTGTTCAACTTTCATCCAACTACCTGTCCACTCAGAAAAACGATTCCATGATTCACCGACGCGTTGATCAAGACCAACACGTCCCCATTCTTTGGAACGTAACGCAATTTGCGATGGTGCAAAGAGAAACTCTGGCTTTGGCCCGGCGAGTCCCCCACCTGTTGCTGTTGGCGCATCCCAGTGAGTGCCGCCGACGACCATGCTGTACGACAGATCGTCTTGGTAATGCGCATGTACGCCGTACGTCACCGAACGATCGCCAGCGATATCAACGTACGCAGTGATATCTGATGCTGTTCCTGAGGGAAGATCGCCAATTTGGTCATAGGTAACGACACGGTGATAGCAGTCAAGCGAACGAACAAAATCGGCATTTTTTGTCGAAGTCAAACCCACGACTGTCACTCCAGCGCGTCGTGCCAACAAATGTGCCGCACCAATAGCGGTCTTGCTCGAAGCACTTGAAATCACGACTGTTGTGATACTCGAAGCATCATCCTCGAGAACATTTTGTCCGAGGAAGTCATCAATCATGAATGAGGTCATGAAAAGTGGCCATAACACCATCTGCTGAGCTTCACGGTCGGCACGATACGTGGGGTCGTGGTCGGTGAACATATAGCGGTTGTACGTAGCGGCCATCGCCGAGCGATGTTCAGATGTGTCCACAAAGCCGCGCTCGTCAACTCGACCTGGTTTCACGATGAGATCGGTACTCATGGGCAGGTATCCATAGATACGGCGACCCACTTCAACCGCTGGCATCCGTGAATCAATCACTTCGGCGAAACCCCACACCGGAATACGCCCCCACAAACTTGCTACATCTTGATTTTCGGTGTCTTGAAATGCTGGAAAGAAATCCCAATAGCGCATGCCGTCGCCAAAAACGCCGTAGGTGATGTTGTTTGACGTCAGCGCGAAGTGGTCAACCGAAACTCGCACTTCTCCATCGGCCAACGGGAGGTCTGTTTCAGAGAAAATTCGCGTCGTCGATAATTGCTTACGATCAACATCAAGGGTTGTGACAGTCATAACGTGATTATTGCACAGCGCGTTCGACCCTTGAAAGACGGACTCAGCCTTATGGTCGTCGTTCGCGCGCCGCTGGCATCCAATTCGGCCCGGCAGTGTCGTCAATACGTTTCATCAATCGCTCACCGATTGGTTCGACCATATTCAAAAACCGTTCAGTGTTGTCATAACCAAATGACTGCCACGCTCGTTGTGTCAATTCATTGGTGCGTTCTTCAATGAGTTCGCGCACTGCAAGACCAGCAGTTGACACCACTCCACCTTCAGCCAAACCACGCGATTCAAGATCGGCGAATGCTTGAGTGATTGCTTCGACATCGGCTCCCCTACTTTGCGCAATCCAGCCGCCGTAGTTCAGGTGGGCATCGTGCAAGATGCCGGCTTGCACTCGCGAAATGTCTTCAGAGGTCAACACTGCGAAATGAGTGTCACCCCGCCATTCGCGGATGCAGTTCACCGCCAACCATGCCGACACCAAGCCATCCTCAACTCGAGGCGCTTGACGATGAGCGGCAAAACACACTCGGCCCGATTCGGGCAATGAGTCGGCCACGCGCCAGAGTTCGTCACGCATACTTTCTAACTCGTTGCAAATCTCTGGCACATATTGCCGCAAGCCTTCACCAACAGCTTGATTTCGCACCGCAGAGATGTCACTCCACGACGCGTGTTGCTCAGCAAGTGTGACCGCGAACTCAATGAACTTCGGATGAATCGAATAGAAAGCCGCCGACACTGCTTGATGGCCTGCTGGCAACAATGGCGCAGCGCGACTAGCGACGTAGTAACCAGTGCCGTTCGGAATACCTAACTGCGCGTACAACTCAATTGCTCGGGGATCCCAATAGATCCAGCCGATGAGGCGATGCGAGGCAAATGAACTGCGCCTCGTGAGTTCTAGCCAGTCGTGTGCCATACCTTCAGCATGACACACGACTTGATGAACGATGTATTTGCGAGAACGACGTGTAGTCGGTCAGGCAGCCGATCAGACTGTCGGGGCCTTGCGCTTCTTCATACGAGCAATGCCTTTTTGGCTCGCCAAGGAAACTGCAATGATCAGCGTCGTCCCTTGGAACATTGGGTTCACCCAATACGAGTCAGTTCCGACAACAAGTTGCAGACCCTTGATACCAAACGCCAATGCATACAAAGCAATGAATGTTCCGGCCACATTCGGGCGACCCTTCAGTTGTGACGCACCAAAGAACACGGCAGCAATCGCTGGGAACAAATAGTTGGGGCCGGTCGCTGCGGTGAACAAGCCGACCTTGGCACTAAAGACAATGCCCGCAACCCCTGCCAAGAAAGATGAAGCGATCAGCGAACCCCAGACCATGCGGTCAGTCTTCACGCCCGCCAAACGCGCTGCCTCTGGGTTGCCGCCTGTGGCATAAATGAAACGTCCGACTGGTGTGTGTTCCAACACATACCAGATGATGATTCCGGCCACAGCGAGGTAAAAAAAGACCACGGGGATTCCGAAATATTGGTTGCGACCAAATTTTTCAAAGGTTTCTGAGTACACATCAGTGATCTGGCGATTGAAGGAAATCTTTAACACAACTGCACTGATCACTTGCCCCAAACCCAAAGTGGCAATAAAAGAGTTGACCTTCAGTTTGACCACAATAAACCCAGAAATAACACCAATCGAGGTACACACCAAAAGTGTGATGACTGCCGCCACACCCACTGGCATATTAAATGCGCGTGATTTCTCATCGGACAAGAAACACATCGTCACAACCGACATTGACATCACAGCACCGATTGACAAGTCAAAGGTTGCTGCACAGAACGGCACCAAGAACGCTAAGGCCAAAATGCCAGTGCTGACATTTTCGCCCAAGACCAACTTGGCACTCGTCATACTTAAAAAGGTGTCAGGTTTCCATAATCCAAAAATGATCATGAATCCTCCCCAGAGATATAGAGCGCTAAAGCGATCCAATCCGAGGCGGTTCAATAAAGATCTTTTTGGGGCGACTAACACCGCTGCTTCAATGGTTGACATATGTCTTCCTTTCACTTCACATTTTGTTTGGGACGAATTTCAATCATTAATTGGTTGCCAGGCTTGAGCCTGCCAGTAAAACCTTGTCGATACTTT
>WLMQ01000041.1 GCA_009700145.1 Actinomycetota bacterium | reverse complement strand
GCGGTGAAGGCCGTTGTCGATTCGCTCACTGGTGACGAGGCCACTGGTGCTCGCACCGTGTGGGAAGCCCTTGATGCTCCAGCCCGCAACATTGCCGACAATGCCGGCATGGAAGGCGCCCTTGTGGTTCAGCGTGTTGAAAGCGAAAAGGGTGCGATGGGACTCAATGCCGCAACTGGCGAGTACGTCGACCTCGTGAAGGCCGGGATCATCGACCCCGCCAAGGTGACTCGTGCTGCGTTGCAAAACGCTGGCTCGATTGCTGCTTTGGTCCTCACCACCGAATGCCTCGTAGCTGACAAGCCTGAAAAGGGCGGCGGCGGCGGCGGTATGGGTGGCGGCATGCCTGGTGGCATGGGCGGCATGGGCGGAATGATGTGATCTGACGGTTCGCCGTCAACACACTTTCAACCAAATACAACCGAATTAATGAAGGGGCTGGTGGAGCAATCCACCGGCCCCTTTTGCTATTTCCTATTGGGCGCGACGTACCCCCGAATTCGGTAGTCAAATCGCCCAACCGAGTGGCAACTAGCCTGTGACTATGCCTGCCCCCGGAAAGCGCTCGTTTTGGCTGCACCAATTGGCTGAATACATCGTGGGTGGGGCCATGTTGGCGTCGGGATTACAGAGTCACAAACCTCTCGTCCCCGCAATCGTCGGAACTTTGATCTTGGTCAACACCGCAATCGTTGACGCTCCTTTTGGGGCATTTCGATTAGTGGGTCGGCGCATACATCGAATCCTTGATTACATCGTCTTAGGCGTGGCGATAGTGGCCTGTGCGGCTCCAGGGATGGACGTGGCGACACGATTGGTACAGATATTGATTGTGATTGTTTTGGCCGTGGTGGTGTGGCGAACCGACTATTCGGCGCCAAAGCCCAAAGTCAAACAATCAGTTTCTGCGACTCCCGAAGGTAAGGCCGATGAAATTGGACGTTTTGCTGGGCATACTGCGGGAACGTGGGCCAGCAAAATCCGCGATAAGAGCCGAGAGTTCAAGCAATCATGAATAAGCCTCCAAAAAAATCTGCGCCAAAACCCAAGCGTTTCAAACTTCCTGACGGCACTGGTTTAGTGGTGTGGACTGATCCGATTGGCACTGGTTCATTCGCTGCGCTCGTCATTAAAGGCGGCCGCCTCGAGATTGTTGACTTCGATGGTTCAACTCGGGTGCACGACTTCGCCAATGCGTACGACGCCATTTTTCCGCTGCTCGTCGCAAACACCACGATGTCAGAAGAGACGGCATTTCACGTCTTATTCTGCGAAAAATACAATGAGAAACAAGCTCGAGGCGTTATCCAACAAATCCATCGTTTGGTAGGTCGTGAGCGGTTTGAGAAGCAGAATTTTGACGTGCGGTATACCGGTGGACGAGCCCGAGCCGTTGACCTCATTGACTCGTAATCTCACGAAGTGTCGCAACGAGAGTCTTTGTGCCGATGAGGCGTAAACTTTGCCTATGACTTCATCATTCGAACGTCCAGCAGCCGACCTGAACAAGATCATCGCCGCGTGGGATGAATGGGAACGTGGTGAAGAAGCACCAGGCAAGACCATGACCAATATGAAAAAGGCTGGTCTCGCAGAAATTCTGAAAGAACTCCAGTCGTCTGGCTGGACGCCACATGTCGTCGCCTGATTCGTGATGTCAACGGGTTCGCCGCGCCGCGCTGGCGGAGCCCAAAACATACCAACGCCCATAGTGCGCCGCAGTGGTGGTGCTGCGATGTGGAGCGATCAAACAGCTGACTTCACTCTTGAAGCAATCGTCGAGAAGATTCAACAGATCTCTATTGATGAAGGCAAACGTACTGCTCCGCGCGAATACGAGAAAATTTCCGCAGTCTTAGCCCTGCTGGCACCTGGCGAACATGGAGCAGAGATTTTGCTCACTCGGCGTTCGACCAAACTTTCAAACCATCAAGGTGAAATGAGTTTTCCGGGCGGGCGCGTTGACGGCGGCGAATCAATTGTTGAAGCAGCGTTGCGAGAAACCCATGAAGAAGTGGGAGTACCCGCGCAACTCGTGACGGTACATGCTGAACTCAGTCCACTTTCAACGTTCGTGAGTCGCAGCTATATAGTGCCCGTCCTTGCGACGGTTCATGAAAAGCCTGAGCTATCAATTAGTTCTGATGAAGTTGATCGAGCGTTATGGGTGCCGCTTGCCGAACTCGTGCGGGCCGACACTTTTTCGTGGGAGTGGTGGTCATTTGATCGAGTTGAATTCTCGGGTGATCGTCCGATGTTCTTCTTTCATCTTGATGATGAAACGATTTGGGGCGCAACCGCTCGCATTCTGCACGAATTGTTGTGTGTCATTCACGGCGTAAATCATTTCGAATTGCCGAACTGGTAAGTTAGAATATGAACATGTTTAAGTTGCGCCGACTTGAGTATGAAGATGTTGAGTGGATTTTTGATGCCTGTCAAGATGAAGCAATTCAACGTTGGACGATGGTTCCGCGTCCATATTCGCTTGAAGACGCTGAATGGTTTGTTGAGAACGAGCCCGAGTACGTGACCATGGTGATTGAGGATTCGGAGTCTTCGATGCCCTTCGGGTTGGTGAGCATTCACGACATTGATGAAATCACTCGCGAAGCTCCTATGGGGTACTGGGTAGCACCATGGGGTCGCGGAATGAAAGCCGCTTCGGCGGCGGTGAAATTGTTGATCGCCACGATTACTCCCGATGACAATATTCAATCGGTCGTTGCCTATATCGCTGAAGAAAACACGGCTTCACGGCGCACCATCGAGCGCGCCGGCTTTGTTGAAGTTGAACGCGGGTGGGGCTTGGCCAGAGAATTTCTCACCGAAGTGATGTCGATTAAATATCGAAAAACTCTCTGACCAACCCAAACGTTAGAGTCCTCCAGCAGTGCGGACGCCCTTATAGAAAACAGTTGCCCATGTTTTGCAGGGCAAGTAATCAAGCAACGAGCGCGATGCGCAGTGGTTCAGCATGTCTGTACGAAAACGCGAATCAATTCGTAACCGAATCTTGCCGTTCCACCATTTACCCAAACTGCTTGTGCCAGGTTCACATACCTGATGAGGCAAACGCCGAGGGCATGAATATCGCTGGTCCATCAGCTTGAAATTTCGATAAGCGAAATCATGTCGTAAACATGGTTCAGTGAAATCAAAAGTTCGTCCAGAACTTCCGACGAGTGGTGCCGAACATAAATCGGTTGACCAGTCAAACCAATTATCTGCTTCAGGGTGTCGCTGCGATAGCGCGACGAAGTCACGCAATGTTGTGGAGAAGACCAAAGTCTCTAAACGCTTCGAATCACGAACAGGATCGGGACTCAACAATGGAGCGGTCAAAAAACTCGAGACCGCCACGAGGAGACTGAGCACGAAACCCAAGTCGCCCTCCTTTGATATATGAGTTGCTGATGCAACGTCACGATCAATGTGGGGAGGAGTTCAGTGAAACGGCGAAAGGTTTAGATTGCTGATTCGGGTAGGTCAAGTAAATGACCCATGCGATCGCGCTTGGTTTGGAGATAGCGCAGGTTTTCTTCGGTTGGTGCAAGGTCGAGGCGTACTCTCTCAACAACTTCAACACCTTCGGCTTCCAGGCCTTCAAACTTGGCGGGGTTATTGGTGATCAAGCGCACCTGTTTGATGCCGAAATCGCGCAAGATGCGCGCGCCTATCGAATAGTCACGATCGTCAATGGCGAAACCGAGTTCGGTATTTGCATCAACAGTGTCGCGGCCCTGATCTTGCAACGAATACGCGCTGATTTTGTGGGCGATACCGATGCCGCGTCCTTCGTGATCGCGGAGATAGACAACAACACCGCGTCCTTCTTGGGCAATGAGTGCCATCGATGTTTGCAATTGTGGACCACAGTCGCAGCGCCGGCTGGCAAAGACGTCACCAGTGAGACATTCACTATGTACACGAGTCAGGACTGGTTCAGATGACGCGATATCGCCGACTGAAAATGCGACGTGCTCGGTTTGAGTCGTTGCATCACGGAAGGCTGTACATACAAACATTCCCCACTCGGTAGGGACCTGTGCTTGTGACACGCGAATGACTGAATTTGCTGACGGTGACGAATTTTGACTGATATCTCAGCGTAACAGATGACCCCCGCGAGCCTCCCGACGCATCTTTGACTAGCGAGAGTTGTTGTCGATCACGATCTCGATGTCAGTGCCAAGCATGCGCATCGACCTCACCGAACCTCGCCACATCTCATCGATTGAACCGGCTCCCTGACCCATAAATAAGGCAGTGCCATCGTTGCCTCCCATAAACGCTGGGGCGATGTACATGATGTATTGGTTGATCAGATTTTCACGATGGAAAGAAGCAGCGACAGTTGCACCGCCTTCAACCATGACTTGTAGAACTCCCTCTTGGCCAAGAGTGTCAAGTAAATCTGGAAGTGATTGGTCCCATTCAAGACAAGGATTCACTTTTGCATCGGCGGCGACCTTGCCAAGAACAATTCGTCGGGGTGATGGACCATCAACGAGTCGCGTGGTGAGTGAAGGGTTATCGGTCCGCACTGTTCGCGCACCAACAACAATTGCGTCGCTCTCAGCCCGCAACTGATGAGAAGCTACACGTGCAGCTTCTCCGGTAATCCATTGGCTTGATCCGTCAGCAGCGGCGGTTTGACCATCAAGAGTTGTTGCCATTTTCAAAATGACGAATGGTTGACCAGTGGTGCGGTGATGCAGATATGGACGGAGTTGTTCATTAACGAGATTGGCACACAAACCGATTTCAACGTTGATTCCGGCATTGCGTAATGCCTGAAAACCTTGACCACCAACTTGTGCATCGGGATCGGTGATCGCACTCACGACTCGTGCAACTTGAGCGTTAATCAGCGCTTCTGTGCACGGACCAGTGCGACCTTGATGGCTACAGGGTTCGAGCGTTGTGTAGACAGTTGCGCCTTGTAGTTGTGCTTTGGCCAAACGTGCAGCATCAAGCGCAACAATTTCGGCATGTCGACCACCAGGTGCTTCAGTTGCCCCGGTGAAAGTTTGTCCATCGGCAGTGACGATCACGCAACCGACCCAGGGGTTAGGAGATGTACGCATACGAACGGAAGCAGCAACCTCAATTGCTTGCATCATGTAGTTCGTGTCGTTCATGCTCGAGTCAGTTTCACCTTGTTGGGTTCGTGTGATCTTACGAGAGATTCTTCAACAATTCCCACGCTGCCATCACGTGATGGTGATCGGTCGTGCGACCACCGATGGAGAATCGCAGAACACTGCGGCCATTCAAAACAGTTCGTGTGAAAAAGACTTCCCGAGTAGCGTTAGCAGCCTCGATTAACGCATCGGTCAGTTGGTCGCCGTTTTCGGCAGATTCGCCAATAATTCGTAGGCACAAAAGATTGAGGGTAAACGGGGCGACGACTTCAAATCGCGAATCTGCGGCCACGAGCGCGGCTAGTTCTTGGGTGATCGCAACATGTCGGCGAATGAGCTCTTGGAAAACTGCAGTGCCATCGGTGCGAATTGCAAACCACAACTTGAGTGACCGGAAGCGACGACCTAACGGAATCTGCCAGTCGCGGTAATCAATGGCCGCGCCCGATTCTGCTGCTGCCGAGCGCAGGTATTCGGGCAAGATGCTGAGCGCACCAAGTAATGAAGCACGATCAGAAGTCCAAAAGAGATCACAGTCGAAGTTGACACCCATCCACTTATGCGGATTGGTGCAATAACTATCGGCCAGTTCAAGACCATCGTTCACCCAACGAAGTTCTGGTGCGAGAGCAGCAATACCGTGCATCGCTGCGTCTACGTGCAGCCACACGTTGTGACGTTGTGCAATGAGACCGATCGCAGGTGTCGGGTCGAATGCTCCAGATGAAGTGGTCCCATGAGTACTGCAAATCCAGAAAGGAGTGAGCCCGGCATTTTTGTCGGCGATAATTTGTGCATCAAGGGCTGCAGCGTTCATGGCGAATGATGAATCGTGTTCAATGACACGAATGTTTCGAGTACCAATGCCAGCGATGCGAAGACCCTTTTCGATACTGCTGTGGGCCTGAGATGTGCAGTATGCAATCAGTTTTGACGTGTCACCATCGAGATTTACTTTGCCTTGAGTAATGCGCCATCGGGCCGCGAGGATTGATGAAAGAGTTGCTTCGCTCGCCGAACCCTGAATGACTCCGCCACCAGTAGCGGTCGTGCTGCGGTATTTTTCTGGGAGACCAAGGAGTTCTTGCATCCAATCGAGCATGAGTGTTTCGACTTCGGTGCACGCCGGCGATGACAGCCAACTCATACCTTGCACTCCTAAACCAGCAGTTAACAGGTCAGCGAGGATTGATGGATACGACGAATTGCCCGGAAAGAAAGCGTAGAAATTGGGGTGCTGCCAATGGGTGAGGCCAGGCAGAACGATGTTGTTGACATCGCGCAAAACTTCATCAAACGATTCGGGCGAGGTTGGTGGATGTTCGGGCAACATTGAACGAATATCCCCGGGTCGCACATCGGCGGTCACTGGGCGTTGTTCGATCGTTTCTAGGTATTGAGCAATGAGTTCAATCACGGCTTGCCCGTTGGCGCGAAATTCTTTGGCATCCATGTTCTACAGGCTAGGCGTAGGCACTCGCCGAGTACTACGTAATTTGGCCGATGTCGGTACGGTAGGGGCATGAACCCCGATATTGATCTGCAACGATTTCGACTGCACTCGTCAACATTGCGTGGGTTTAAGCAGTCATTTGTCTATGAGCGGTCTCCCAACGGAAATGGGATTGCATTGCTGTGTGTTCATGGCTGGCCAGAAAGTAAGCGTATTTTTTGGAAAGTGATTGAACCTCTCGTAGCCGCGGGCTTTGATGTGATTGTTCCTGACCTTCGTGGCTTTGGTGACAGTGGCCTAGCTCCCGATGGTTTTTATGACACGCCGTCGCATTCAAAGGACATGTATTCACTGGTACACGATCAGCTTGGTTACGACAAAGTTGTTGTCGTCGGTGGCGATATGGGTGGCCCCGTGATTCAAGACATGGCTTTGCGATATCCCGAGTTTGTTGATCGCATGGTTTTGTTCAATTCGCCATTGCCCTTTGACAAAGAACGTATGAAAAATATTGAAGGCACGCGTGCTCCGCGCGAAGCAGCCGATTATTTCATTCGTCAGGGGACTGATGCCGATGGATTGGCCGCTGAACTTTCATCGCCCGATGCCCGTCGTCGTTATATCGCAACTTTTTACGGAAGTCGCTTTTGGGCACACCCCGGAACCTTTGATCAAGAAGCGGTCGACTTTCATACCGAACCGTTTGCGAGCGCCGAGGTTTTGCGCGCATCGTTTGGTGGTTACGAAACAGTGTTCAATGCTTCAAAGAACAGTGATTCAACGATGATGGGTCGCAATGAGAAAACCCCAACCTTGATTTTGTTTGGTCCAAGCGATCACGTGATTTATTCAGCGTTCGACCAAATGGCTGCTGTCGTCTTTGACAAGCATGTCGGGCCGTATCTTTTGCGTGATTGCGGTCACTTTGTGCCGTGGGAATCGCCCCATGCATTGGTTTCGGGCACGGTCGCCTTTTGTGCTGACTTACTAAAGGTTGGGGGGTAAGAGTCGATTCACGTTTTGGAAAACGAAGTACAGCACAATAAAGAATGGAATAAAGCCAACAGCTGTACCAATAATGCGGTTGCGGTATTTCTTGGCCACTTGCCAAGCGCCCATCACAACGAGAAGTTCGAGTAATCCCCACAGCAAAGTTTGAGGAATTGCCGAAAGATCACTGAACCAACCGCGGCTGAGAGCATCGGCACTTTCGCTGTTGTTCGATTCGTCAACGATGATTGCCGGAACAGTTGTCGTTTCGGCGACTTCAGAAGTAACAACTTCGGTTGATGGAACAGTGGTTGTATCGACAACTTCGTCTGCATACATAGCGGCCGGTGACGTAGCGATGTCACTTTGAGTGAGATCAAGTTCAGCAGAAATAATGAGACGTTGTTTTGCTGAAAATTCGGGGTGACATGTTGTCAACGTGAGAATGGCTTTGTTGCGATCGGTTGTTGCAACAACCCACGAATCAGTCGCACCAACGACCTGCTGGTTTGTTACGAGATAAGTGAATTGACGCCCTAACAAATCGGTGATGATGATCGGGTCGCCAAGGTTGAGGTCATCAAGGTGCCGAAATGGTTCACCGTATGTAGTGCGGTGTCCAGCAATTGATGCATTGCCAAGTTCGCCGGGGAATGGTGTTCCGGGATAATGGCCTGGACCCTTTTTTAGATCAGCAGTTTGAACTCCGGCCACGACATATTTAGTGACTCCAATCGTGGGCATGTCGATGATGGCGATGGGGTCACCTTCGTTGACAACGATGGGTTCGGGTGGGGCCAATGTTGTGGTGACCGGGGGTTCACTGTTTGATGGAGCGAGAGACGTGGAAGATGTGGCACTGCTAAGGATCGCGATTTCACTGAAGCGGTTTTCAAGTTTGTTCTGTGACTGTGCTTCTTCAATGCCAGTTCCCCATAGTTGGTAGCCGACGAACAAAAACATCAACAGTCCGAGAGTGATCAAACTTGAGCCAAGACGACCAAGAAACCAATACCAATCTTTCTTGGGCTTGGGCCGGTCCCAAAATGGAACCTTCACAAGAGGCGTGGCATTGAGTTCGGCGCCGTTATTGCTGGGGATTAAGAGCGGCTCAATCGGTCCAGTATCAGTTGGGCGGGGGATGGGCCGGGACGTTTCGAACGGGTCGTAATGATCGGGGGGAGTGAGGTCGCCTCCAAATTCGGACGAGCCAAATCCGGATGACCCAGATTCGTGTTTTTGGCCCGATTCGTCATTCTCCACAGAGGTCACAGGCTACCCACCATGGGTTCACAGAATAGGGCAGTGCAGCGGTTGCAGATAGCGTCGCTAGTGCATGTCGCCGATCGCCCACGAGCCCAGTACAGATGTGGTGATTGACCTCATTGACGCTGTTGCTGTGCTTGGTTCGTTCCCCGCATTGGCCGGCGCCACATTGTTGGTTCGGCGCGGTGAAATCGTGTTGTTGCAAGGGCCAAACGGTGCGGGCAAGACCACTTTGCTTCGGTTGTGCGCAGGACTGATTCCGCTTGAGCGCGGACAGGGCCGTGTTTTGGGCGTTGATTTGAAGAACGATCGCGAACTCGTGCGTCATCGAGTGGGAGTGATTGGACATAACAACGGTCTCTACGCCGATCTCACAGTGACTGAAAATGTGCGTTTTTGGGGTCGTACGGTCGGCGCTTCAGCAGCCGAAGTTGATGCGGCATTGCAACGCATGGGTCTCAACGGGCGCTTGGCTGATTTACAAGTGTCGCGTTTGTCGGCAGGTCAAAAACGGCGCACCGCATTGGCCGGTTTAGTTGCGCGCCGAGCCGAACTATGGCTACTCGACGAGCCTCATGCTGGTCTCGATGCATCGGGTCGTGACGAGCTTGACCAAGTGCTCAAACTGGCGGCCGCATCTGGGGCGACGGTCATGGTTGCTAGTCATGAACTTGAGCGCGCTGGCCAATTAGCCACGCGTCAAGTTGAAGTAGTGGCCGGTCAAGTACGCGAACTCGGTGCGCCATGAGCAATTCACTCAAAGGTTCGTTGCCTAAAAACTCGTCAACCGTCATCGCGACTGCTCGATTGATCGCAGCCAAGGACCTTCGGGTTGAGTTGCGAAGCCGAGTACTCCTCAATCAGGTCTTGCCGTTTGCGCTCATCGTGATGGTCATGTTTGCTTTTGCTCTTGATAGCGATGCAGTGCTTGAACGAGTCGCACCAGGACTGGTTTGGCTGGCAACCCTCTTCAGCGTGCTCGTCATGGTTTCACGGTCGTTTGCCGTCGAAACGGCCGATGGCGCACTTGACCAACTGCGGTCGGCGGGGGTTCCGGCCATGGGTATTTTCATCGGCAAAATGCTGGCTCTGATGGTGCAACTGATGGTCTTGGTGGCACTGTTAGTTGGGGCCGCAGTTGTGTTGTATCGGGCTTCTTTTTCGTGGGAAGGTGGCGTGCTCTTGGTCACCACTGCGATTGCCGCTACCTGCGGTTTGGCCGCTGTAGGTACTCTGTATGGAGGTCTTGCCGCTGGTGCCAAGGGCCGCGAAACATTGCTTCCGCTGCTCTTGTTGCCGGTGGTTGCACCAGTGTTGATCGGAGCAACTCGGGCGACCGAATCTGCGTTTGGCACGAACGGAATTGCGATCAGCGAAGGCTGGCCATGGTTGGGCTTGCTCGCAGTGTTCGCGGTTTTGTTCAGTGTTGCTGGGGCAGTGGCCTTTGGGCCGTTGCTTGATGATTGAAGATCATGAGTCAAGGAGGACAGTTATGAACACATCATCGTCACTTGATGCTTCTCCTCGCGATCGAGTCACTGGTACGCCGTTTACGCGTGGCCTCGGCATTCTCGTATTGGTCGGCATGGTTCTTTTGATTGTTCTTGGTCTGTTTGTGTCGCCAGCCGACGTCAATCAAGGCGAATCAGTGCGCATTATGTATGCGCATGTGCCAGGCGCATGGTTGGCATACCTTGCCTTTATCGTGACTGCTGTTTCGTCGGCTGCCTATTTATGGAACCGCACGCGTTCACTCACCTGGGATCGCATCGCCGGAGCGTCGGCTGAAGTCGGCGTGTTATTTATGGGTATCTCATTGATCACTGGAAGTTTGTGGGGACGCATTACTTGGGGTACCTACTGGACTTGGGATGCACGCCTGACGACCACTGCATTTTTGTTTGTGACATACATCGGTTACTTGGCCGTTCGTGGTTTGGGTGGAACTCATCAACAGCGTGCTCGTCGTAGTGCGGTACTGGCGTTGCTGGCAGTTCTTGAAATTCCTCTCGTGCATTTCTCCGTTGAGTTATGGAACACCCTGCACCAAGAAGCAAGTGTGGCTGGTCGCGGTACCAATGTTGACATGGACGGGTTAATGCTCTTTACCCTGTTCCTAGGTGTCGTGGTCTTTACGTTGATGTACGTCTGGTTGGTATTGCATCGTCAGCGTTCGCTCGCCCTTGACGACATGCTCGATGATTCAGGTCTTGATAACGCCCTCACTGCCCGTCGAGCTGAAGCTGAAAGAATGACGCACTGATGGATAACGCCGGATTCATCATTACAAGTTACGTCATTACTTTTGGAGCAGTTGGTGCTTATGCAATTGGCATCATTCGTCGTTCACGCAAGTCGTCCCGCGATGTTCCGCGAGATCAGAGGCCATGGTCATGAATCAAGATTTCAATGACGACAACATTGGTACGTCAGCAGATTCGCTTGATCTCTCACCACGTGCAGTAACACCACGACAGCAACGTAAACGTCGCCCCTGGCCCGCAATTATTGTGTTGGTGCTCGTCGTTGCCGCGGGCGGAATCGTTCTCACCAAGTTTTTGACTTCGGCGATCGACTACTACTGCAATGTCAACGAAATTGGCGCGAAGTCGGGCTGCGAGGCCGGACACCGTTTACGCGTTCAAGGTGTCGTTGACAAGGGTTCCGTTGAAAACGATGGGGTAACGACCAAATTCGATATGTCATTTGGCGGAGTCACGATTCCGGTGACGTACGACGGTGAACCCGGTGGCATTTTCAAAGAATGTATTCCGGTTGTCGTTCACGGCATTTTGACCGATGGTGTCTTCATGGGTGATCGGGTTGAAGTGAAGCACTCAAACGATTACAAGGCGGACAATCCAGACCGGATGAAGAATGAAGGATCAACTTCTGAGGGAACCGCGTGCTCGCAGTAAGCATTAATGCAGCAATCGGACGCGGTGCGATTCTGCTCGGTCTCTTGACGTGTCTTTCAGGAATCGCGATCACGGTTGCGGGAATTCGCAAACATGATCTTCGGGCTTTGAAATCGGCTCCCCGCTATGCGTATGTGGCATTTGCTGCCGCTCTCTTGGCGTTCATCATGATGGAACGCGCTCTGATTACTCGTGACTTCTCGATGAAGTATGTGCAACAAGTTGGTTCACGTGACACGCCGGCACTTTTCAATTTCACGGCTGTATGGAGTGCGCTTGAAGGATCAATTCTGTTGTGGTTACTTGCCTTAACTGGTTTGATCGCCGCTGTTGCTCGTAAGTTTCGTGCTCGCGTTGGCGACGAACTGTTGGCATGGGCCATGGTCGTCATGTTTGTCGTTGGATTATTTTTCTTCTTATTGTCATTTGGACCGGCAAACCCATTCGCCATGGGTGCCCTTGGTGTGAACGATGGTCCCGGACCAAACCCGCTACTACAGAATCACATTTTGGTGTTATTCCATCCACCGATTTTGTATATCGGTTATGTGGGTTTCACCGTGCCCTTCGCATTTGCGATGGCGGCGCTCATTACTGGTCGAGTGGGTGAAGGATGGTTGCTTGAAACTCGGCGTTGGACTTTGTATGCCTGGGGCTTCTTGACAGTCGGCATCATTCTTGGCAGTTGGTGGAGTTACGAAGTTCTCGGTTGGAGCGGTGTGTGGGCATGGGACCCAGTTGAAAACGCCAGCTTCTTACCGTGGCTCACGGGGACCGCATATTTGCATTCGGTTCTTGTGCAAGAACGACGTGGCATGTTGCGCGTCTGGAACCTGAGCTTGGTCATCGCAACTTTCAGTTTGACGATTCTTGGAACTTTCCTCACTCGTTCTGGCGTTATCAATAGTGTTCATGCGTTTAGTGCCGGCAGCGTTGGGCCATGGTTGTTAGCTTTCTTCGCAGTCATAGTGGTTGTTGCGATCGTCTTAATTGGTCGACGCGGAGATCAACTGCGTTCACCAGGCGCTATTGATTCACCACTGAGCCGCGAAGGTGCATTCTTGGCGAACAATGTGATTTTCAGTATTTTCGCCTTTGTTGTTTTGCTCGGAACGGTGTTCCCACTCATTGTTGAAGCTTTGAATAATCGTCGCATTGTTGTGGGTGAACCATTTTTTGATCGCATGACCATGCCACTGGGATTGACATTGTTGTTTTTGATGGCGATTGCTCCGGTGCTTCCGTGGCGTAAGGCGAGCCAAGAAGTTTTACGAGACCGTTTATTTTGGCCAGCATGGTGTGGAGTTGGGGCACTTGCTTTGTCGGTGATTGTCGGAGCCGATGGATGGGCATCCCTTGCCGCGTTTGCGCTCGGTGGTTTTGCCGCAGGTGCCGCACTTCGTCAGATTGCCTTAGCAAGTCGCCGTCAAGGATGGCGTGGGGTAGTCGGTCGTGCCAATGGTGGCATGGTTGTGCATATCGGCGTCATCATTATCGCCGTTGCGTTTAGCGCATCGTCTTCGTACACGCGCACTCAAGAATTTGTCATGAAGATTGGCGAGACCGTCACTTTTGCCGATCACACTTTTACCTTTGAAGGACTCTCACTCGAATCTGATGACGTCAAGACCAGCGTCAAGGCTGCAGTACGTATTGATGGCGACTCTGTTTATAGTCCGGCACGAAGTAAGTACATCAAGCAGGGCATGGACATCGGAACGCCAAGCGTGAAGTCGGGTTTTATTAATGACTTGTACATCACACTTGAAGGAAATGTGCGAACGACCGATACTGAAGCTCGTATCAAGATTTTTGTGAAGCCGCTCATCATGTGGTTGTGGATTGGCGGTGCATTGATGGCACTAGGTACGGTGCTCGCTGCATTCCCCGGTAAACGTCGCCAACCAACTGCACCTGTTTCAGCCGATTCTGCTTTGGCTCACTCAAACTCTGGTGATCATGTCTGAGCAGGCACCGCGCCGAATTGCTCCGATCATTTCGGTAGCGGTTGCCGCAGTGATGGTTTTTTTCATTGTGATCTTGGCTATTTCGTCAAATGATAAAGATGACACCGCAGCCACCCCGTTGATGTTGAAACCAGCGCCCGAAATTACGAGCACCACGTACGACGGTGACGCATTTGTGTTGTCGCGTCGTCGGGGTTCGTGGGTGGTGTTGAACTTTTTTAACTCCACTTGTGTTCCGTGCAAACGTGAGCATCCTGAATTGGTGAAGTTCTTTGAGACCCAACAAGCTCTTGACGGAACTGGTGCTGAGTTGTACACCATCGTGAATGATGACGATGAACAGGCGGTACGTGATTTCTTCAATGAAGAGGGCGGTGGCTGGCCCATCGTTCATGACGAAGACGCCAATGTTTCTGTGGATTACGGAGTTGCGAAAGTTCCCGAGACCTGGCTGATCAGCCCAACTGGAGTTGTGGCACAACGATTCACTGGTCAGGTGACTGCTGAAATTCTTGGTTCGGCTATCGCCTCAATGACGCAGGACAGTGCATCATGAAAAATCAGTTCAACACCACATTGAAGCGTTGGCCAACTTGGATCATCATGTTTTTTTGCATTGTGGCTTTAATGTTGATCGGAACACAGCGCGACTCAGGACCAGCAACTCCCCAAGATCGAATTGAAAGTATTTCACAACGATTGGCGTGTCCGACGTGTGATGGCGAAAGTGTGTATGAGTCGCGTGGTGCGGCCTCACAGGCAATTCGTAAAGAAATCGCTCGTCAAGTTACAGATGGGCAACTCACCGATAGTCAGATCGTGAAAGCGATCGACGATAGTTACACGGCTGACTTGAAACTGGTTCCCGGCGGAACGGGTTTTGATGCATTGATTTGGATTTTACCGATTGTGCTTCTG
>WLMQ01000040.1 GCA_009700145.1 Actinomycetota bacterium | reverse complement strand
TCTCCGTTCCACGCCAACGACGCTCGTAGCGAAGCCGCTCGCCTCATTGCTGAACGTGCGCCTGGTGATTTGAACATGGTGTTCTTCACCAACGGTGGAGCCGAAGCAACCGAAAATGCACTTCGCATGGCGCGCTTGCACACCGGACGTCACAAAATTCTCACGACTTACCGCAGCTACCACGGTGCAACTGGTGGAGCGATTCAGCTCACCGGTGATCCGCGTCGTTGGCCAAGCGAGCCAGGCTTACCGGGAGTCGTCAAGTTCTGGGGGCCATACCCATATCGCTCGGCATTCCACAGCAGTAGCGACCTCGAAGAATCACAACGTGCGCTGCAACACTTACGCGACACCTTGATGGTTGAAGGTCCGCAAACGGTTGCCGCCATCATGCTCGAAAGTGTTGTTGGTACAAACGGAATTCTGGTTCCGCCTCCTGGCTACATGGTGGGCGTGCGCGAAATCTGTGATGAATTCGGAATCGTGTTCATTGCCGATGAAGTGATGTCCGGGTTTGGTCGATGCGGTGAATGGTTCGCTATCGATAACTGGAAGGTTGCGCCCGACCTCATTTGTTTCGCTAAGGGCGTGAACTCTGGTTACTTGCCGCTTGGTGGAGTCATTATTAGCGATCGCATTGCTGACACTTTCCGCGAACGTCAATTCCCGGGTGGACTCACCTACAGCGGCCACCCGCTTGCATGTGCTTCAGCTGTTGCGAGTATCAATATCTTTGAAGAAGAAGGAATCATCGACAATGCGCGCCATCTGGGTCGCGACATCATCGGACCCGAACTTGAGAAGTTGAAAGCCAAGCATCCCAGCGTTGGTGATGTGCGTGGAGTTGGCGTGTTCTGGGCTATCGAATTGGTCAAGGACCGCGAGACCCGCGAACCGTTAGTGCCGTTCAATGCAGCCGGACCCGCCGCCGCCCCGATGGCTGAATTGATTGGTGCGTGCAAGGCCCAAGGCTTGTGGCCGTTCACTCACTTCAACCGTATGCACGTGGTGCCGCCGTTGACGACAAGTGATGAAGACGTGCGAGCCGGAATCGCCATCATCGACGAAGTCCTTTCCCTCGCCGACGCCCACTACACCGGCATTTAATCGCCACTTTGGAGTTGAGTTGCCGCTAGGCGGCAGCCATATTCCAAAGTGGGTCAATTTGCACGGGTGGTGAGGGCGACACCGACGAGGGCGACGGCAAGTCCGACTACTGCCAGCGCTCCTAAACGTTCACCGAACAACACCGCACCTTCAATCGTGCTCAGTGCTGGCGTCAAAAAGAACAGACTGCTGACCTTGACCGCGGCCTGACGTTGCAGCAACCACAGCATGATCAGCACAGCAGCAATCGACAACACCACAATCGCCCATAACAGCGACCACCAAAAGCGGGCTGTCCACTGCACCTTGAAATGTTCAACCGAAACTGAACCTGCTCCCAGGACTACTGCCGAGATCAAATACTGCACAGCCGTACCGCGCAACAGCGGCATCGCTACACCGCGCGAGCGTTGCAACAGTGTCCCCGCCGACATGCCGACGACCGATATCACCATCGCCACTACTGCCCCAGCGGTAATTCCACTGACACCCGCGTTCAGCCGATCAACGACTACTGCAACAACGCCGCCCATACCGCACCCGACGCCAATCCACTGACGGGGCTTCAACTTCTCACTCAGCAACAACAACGCCCCGACCGAAGTAACGACCGGATGTAGACCTGCAATCAACGCCGACAGACCAGACGGCAAACCAAGGTCGGCTGCAATGAAAACTCCACCCAAATAAATGGCGTGCATTCCTAAACCAGTGAGCACCGCCCACTTCACTTGCGTTCGCGATATCGACGGAGCATTCGTCGCAATCGCAATCACCCACAACACGGCTGCTGCTATCAGCATGCGCATAAACAAAAATGTCATCGGCCCCGCATCACGTGTTCCGTAACGCGCCACGATGAAACCAGTACTCCACAGCAACACAAAAATAACCGGCGCAAGTTGCCTACCGATCGAGACTGACTGAGGAAATTTGGTTGGAGTACTAATTTTTATTCAGCGCCGTTGGCTTTTGACTCACCAAGAATTTTTCAAGTTCAGACTGCATCGAGTTAACTACATCAAAAACTGCAAAGTCATCCACATCTCTCCGACGCAATTCGGCATTGACATGATTCATCCAAACACCAAATTCAGGTAATTGAGAACTTCCAATAACAACCACGCTGTATCCAGAATTTCTATAATCCAATAAGTCATCCACAACGTATTCAATAGTCTTCCCGATTGAGCTCAAGTGAAAGTCACTTGGTGGAAGAACAATAAAACCAAAATCACATTTTTCAAGCGACTCAACGGCGTTGAACTTTGCTGCATCCTCATTGGCAATTCCGTCAGCCAATAATGCCACTCGATATCCGCGAGGATCAGGGTTAAGCATCTTGAGAATTTCCTAATCGCACGATGACGTCATCAGATATTTCTGCAGTAGTCCCACCTGCACGCAAGAACTCATCAAGCTCGTCGAGGCACCCCGGCAGATCTCGCGACTCATCCCAGTCGGTTGTATCAAGCAACATGCCACTTGCCCGTGGCCACGGAATATCGCAACTCTCCAGTACTGATTTGAGTTCTTCCATCCAGACACCCATACCAGCAACGACTTCATAATCGCCATCGTCAAATTGCGGTCGCCCACCCCAGTTTTTTGCTTGCCCCGTGTATCGCACACCACTCGACGGGCTGCCATCGAGGCCTACAACAACAACCTCGTAACCCCGCCGATAAAACTCGGCAATTGGGGCTGCCATATTCATGGCCAAGATTCGGCAGTGACGCCGATAATTAGCTTTGTCGTACAATTCTCGTCCTTGCCACCATCTATCAACACCGGCAAAAGCCATTTCGGGGCAAGGTAATTGTTGAATTCGATATCCATTGCTTCGTAATCGATCGACGACACCTGGAACGGCACCTCGAGATCGAGCAAATTCTTGAACCTTGGCATTTTGATTGACCAAACAATGCGCGACAAATGCGACACGCTTTTTTTGATTCAGCTGAACTGGAACCTCGCTACCACTCGCCTGTTGCTCAGTCATGAATACCGACCGAGTCACGCAGGTCGGAAATAGTTGATTCGAAACACATTTCCGTCGGGATCTGCCAACACTGATTGATATGCGCCGTAATACGTCTCATACGGATCATGCAAAAGACGTGCACCGTTAGCAACCGCTCGTTGTGTCGCATCAGTGACATGCTGATCACTTTCACATTCGAAAGTTAAATACTGAGTTGTCCCGTGAGGGTTGGCCCATTCTTGAATATTCAACATTTCATAGACAACTGGTGCAGAAAATCCGATAATGACGCCTGAAGCGTCCGCTCCTCGAAAAATATCGCTATGCAAATCTTCTACTTCTGGCAAACCAAATGTGTCCGAGTAGAAATTAAAAAGACCAACAAAATCAGCGCTGATAAAACTCGCAAGAGAAATACCAACTTTCACTTGTTAATTCCTTGTCCGAAAGTGGCTTGCTTGACAAATTTCGAAAAGAGATGCTCACCAGAAGACATCGGCGCATGTTTGGCGGTCTCTCCTGGCTTCAAGCAAGTTGGCAGGCACGAAATCATCGCGTCGTAGTTCGGTTGATGGAAAAAAACCAATGAAATGCGGCGCGAGTCATTTGCGGCATCTCGAGGTGGATTAACAACACGATGAAGTGTCGAAACCCAAAGGTCATTAGTCCATTCAGACATCAAATCACCGATATTGACGACGAGTGCTCCTTTGATAGCAGGAACATCAAACCATTCACCGGTTTTCGTCTTCACCTGCAGTCCACCGGGCCTCTGCTCCTGTCGCAGAAGAGTGAGACTTCCATAGTCGGTGTGCGCCCCAGCACGCAATTGGCCCGGCAATGGTGGCGTCGGCTGATCGGGATAGTTCACTGCTCGGAACATACTGATGTGCTCGTTGATTTTATCTTCAAAATAATTGATGTCGAGATTGAGAGCAACTGCAAAAATTCTCATCACTTGGCGAGAAACTTCACTCATTTCGGCGAAATACCGCTCCCAGACTGCACGCATTTCGGGAAGCACATCTGGCCAAACATTTGGCGCGAAATGTGGGCCAGCAGCTTCACCACGGTGGTAATCATCATCGGGCGCATTAAACGGACCCATGTCCATTTTTTCTTTCAAATCTCCAGGGGCAGCCTCATCGAGCGAATAGGAAAGGCCTTCTTTTCCTACCGCCGTCCATCCGCGAACCTGATCAGGCGCAGGCTGCGCGGCGGATGCTTTTTGCTCTTCAGACAAATCGAAGAACTTACGACTCATGTCGTACACCTCTTGTATGAATTCTTCGGAGACTCCGTAGCCAGTGATCTGGAAAAATCCGATCTCTTCACACGCTTGGCCAAGTTCTTTAGCCACTGACGCGATGCCTTCGGGCGTTCCACTGAGGAATGGAGCGATATTGATGACAGGAACTGTGTCCACTTTTTCTCCTATTTTAAAAATTCTTAAACCAGATCTACGTATAGAGATACGTCGGTGACCCAGTCGACATTGACTGGGCCACCCAACGCATCAAAACGCTTAACAACATCTGAGTTAGATGTTTTGTACCTTGTCCTTGAATTCCATGAACATGTACGGATTTGCTGCAACGATTGAATCAATCGTTTCTGAAGTTGCCATGACCTGTTCAACTACCGTACGGAACTCGGGTGTCTCACCGCGAAGTGATGCCAAAACGGCATTCGCAGCAATCAAACCGGTTTGCGCCGACGAGTAGTAACGAGTTGCCGACTGGTAAGGAGTCTTCATCCAACCAATCATTTCTTCGTCAGCATCGGACGAGATGTGCAACACCGTGTCCTTGCCCTGATCTTTGAGCCACTGTGAAATACCATTCGACATTGATGCCGAGTAAGCCACGATGATTCCCAAATCGGGGTGAGCGGTGAAAGCATTCTCGACAACGCCGACAGCCTTCGTGCGGTCGAAGAAGCCCTGTTCGCGAACAACAACTTCAAAACCGCTGTCCTTCAACACTTCGTCTAGGCCTTCGTCGATGCGCTCAGAGAATCCCTGACCGACAACTCCTTGAACGACGCATACTTTGCCTGGTGTCGCATTCGCTATCAGGTATTCACCGATCAAACGGCCACCTTGAACCGAGTCAAGCTCGGCGACTCCGACGAAGAATTCGTCAGATGCACTCGCGCCTGGCCAGATGCAGTTTCCAGCCGGCACACCCTGAGCAACTGCCTTTTCGGCAGCGGCTCCGGCTGATTCAACTGTGTTTGGCTGAATGATGAGACCCACAACACCCTTAGCAAGGAATGCTTCGGCTGCTGCTAATTCTTGGGCTGCGTCGTAGTTGACCTGAACTACTTCAAGTGAGTAATCGGTCCCTTCAAGTGCTTTGTAAACACCGGTCGCGACGCCCTTCGTGTAGTCGTTCAGACCGTTGAGCGTGAGCCCAATCAATCCGCCCTCGGTGACTGCAGGTGTTGACGAATCGCCTGCAGCGTCGGTGCTCTTGTCGTCGTCGCCACCACAAGCTGCAATCAAGCCGCCGCCAATTGCGACAACTGCTGCCCCTTGTAGGAAACGACGCCTACCAATATGTGAAAATTCTTCTGTCATTTTCTTCCCCCTTGTGTTTGATTTTTATTTACTACGTTGATCGTAGACCTTAAATAGAGCTCACTTTTCACTCGACACTCGAACCGACTCAGACCTTCTGATCAAAGAGGCCAAAATCGGGCGCGCTCCAAAACGTCGGCGGCGCAGATCGCCAATTGCCGTCACAACTACTGCAAAAATCAGCACTAATCCAAAGACTGCATCGTTCCAGAATGTCTGAACATTGTTGAAAGTTAAAGCAGACTGAACAACAGCGAGGAGAACTACCCCAATAAAAGTGCCGATTGGTGATCCACGTCCTCCGGCGAGGGTTCCGCCACCCAAAACAACCGCAGCGATGGCCTGCAACGCCAACTGGGAACCATTTCGTGGATCACCAGTAGAAATACGGGCCATCGCCACCAACCCAGCGAAGCCAGCCAGAGTGCTCGAGATAACGAAACACAAGACTTTTGTCCGTGCGGTCGGAATTCCAGTCAGATACGAGGCTTCCTCATTTGAACCGGTCGCATAAACATGACGTCCAAATCGCGTGTAGCGCATCACAAAGGCTGCGACTACGACAACAATCAGGAAGTACCAAATCGGTGTTTGAACGCCAAATACTTTGGCTCGCCCTAACCATTCAAAACGTTCTCTTGCCGGGACGGGTGAACTCTTCGAAATTCGTAGTGCGATAGAAGCGAACAAACTCGTGCCACCAAGGGTGAGAATGAATGGCGGAATCTTGAGCCCTGCAACCAGAATTCCCCAAAGAAGTCCGAATAGAGCACAAATCACTAACACAAGAAGCACTGCCCACAACTCGGAGCCGCCATCATTAATTCTTGTCGCTCCGATAACTCCTGCCAATGCAGCAAGTGTTGCCACAGATAGGTCTAATTGACCCGCGGCAATGAGCAAAGTCTGTCCGATCGCGATGATACCGAGCACCGACACTTGAAGAAGAATGTTCTTTAAGTTGTCGCTACCGAGGAAATTACCGTTCTCTCCGTTGGTGTATAGCGAGATCGCGATGATCGCCACGATTAACGGAGCCATAAACCTGACTCCATCAGATCTCAGAATGCGTTGCTTCAGAGGCGATCGGTTATCCACATTCATTTTGACATCTCCATCTCTAGCAAGCGACCTTCGGTCGCTCTGCTCCCCTCTATCTCACCAACAATATTCCCCGAACGCATGACGATGACTCGATCTGACACTTGTCCCACTTCTTGAAAATCAGTCGAGCAAATCAAAATTGCAACGCCAGAATCAGCTAAGCGACGGAGCTCACTATAAATCTCGAATTTTGATGCAATGTCAATACCAGCAGTCGGCTCATCAAAAATCATAATTCGCGCATTGACCCCCATCCATCGCCCAATCATCACTTTCTGTTGGTTACCACCAGAAAGTGTGCCTACGACGACGTCGACACTGGCTGCTTTGATATTCGCCGACGGGGCTATCGCACGCGCAGATTCGATGACTTTGCGCGGTGTCAGAATTGGATGAGTTCCTGCCGCTTGTTGTCCAAGCACAATGTTGTCTGAAAGTACCCGTTCAAGCAGCAACCCTTTTCGTTTACGGTCGGCAGGCAAATACGCAACCCCCATATTGAGAGCCTGACGTCGACTACTGATCGCGTGGGCCTGGTGGGAGTCGTCGTAGACAAAAATCTCGCCTGACTTCTTCAACAACCCACCGGCTGCCATTCGAGCCAACTCTGAAACTCCCGCACCAATTCCGCCAGTCACAGAGACAATTTCTCCGGCAGACACCGAAAGCGAGACGTTAGTTAAACGACTGCTGCAAATCTTGTCGATCACGAGCCGAGGCTGAGATAAATCGCCTTGAATCGTTCGATCTGCTTGGGATGACGAGACCTTGCGACCGAACATCAACTCCGCGATGGACGCAGGTGTAAATTTTGAGATCTCACCTTGAGATACGACTACACCATCTCTCATAACCGTTATTTCATCGGCGATCTCGAAAACTTCGTCTAGGTGATGACTAATAAAGAGAACTGAAACACCGCCATCGCGCAATTTATTAATCACTCGGAAAAGTGGTTCAAGTTCATGACGGCTTAATGAAGCAGTTGGCTCATCCATCACAATCAAACGAGCTTCAAGACTCACTGCTCGCGCGATCTCCATCATTTGCAGTTGGGCTACGGACAGATTTCGTACAGGCGTGTCAATGTCGAGGCTGATCTCAAGTGCATCCATACGTTGCCTTGCTTGAACCTTGGCATTTTTCCAATCCACACGACCAAAGCGTTTTGGTAACCGATCCAGCAATACGTTTTCGGTGACTGAAAGATCGGGAGCTATTTGGCGCTCTTGGAAAATTGCTCGAACGCCCAAATTTTGTACTGTTCTACGACTTGGGTGATCAATGAGATCGCCACAAATTTGGATCAAACCCGAGTCTGCACTTTGAGCACCAGTCGCAATTTTGATCAAAGTTGACTTTCCAGCACCGTTCTCCCCACAAATTGCGTGAACAGTTCCTGGACGAACGATCAAAGAAACGTTACTAAGCGCTTGTACGCCCGGGAACGATTTGCTGATATCTCGTAATTCCAAGGTATTGATTGTCATGATTTGGCTCTCACATATTCGGCGATTGCGGGTATGACTTTTTCACCATACGCACGCAATGTTTCGTCTTTTGCATCATGTTGTAAATAGACGGAGAATTGATCGACGCCCAGATCGCGCAATTCGTTCAGGCGCTTGACATGAGCCTCAACGGGGCCGACGATGCAAAAGCGGTCAATGATCTCGTCAGGGACGAAGTTGGTATGACTGTTACCAGCCTTGCCATGCTCGTTGTAGTCATAACCCTTGCGACCCTTGATGTAGTCGGTGAGAGCTTTTGGCACAGGGGCAGAATCGCCGTAACGCTCAACGATGTCGGCGACGTGATTACCAACCATGCCACCAAACCAGCGACACTGTTCGAGCCCATGGGCCATACCGGCTTCGCTTCCATCGGTGACATAAGCCGGCGCTGCAACACAAATCTTGATGCTCTTCGGGTCGCGCCCTACTGCTTCAGCTGCATCACGAACTGCCTTGATGGTCCATTCGGTAATGCTCGGATCGGCGAGTTGCAAAATGAAGCCGTCACCAACTTCACCTGTTAACGCCAGTGCCTTTGGACCATATGCCGCAACCCAAACTTCGGCTCGCGACTTACTGGCCCATGGCAAACGAAGTTCGGAATCTTTGTATTCAACCGAGCGACCATTGGCCAGTTCACGAATGACATGAATACTTTCACGTAATGTCGCCAAAGTTGTTGGCTTGCCATTAGTGACTCGCACCGCCGAGTCACCTCGACCAATACCAATCACAGTTCGGTTGCCGTACATCTCATTCAGCGTTGCAAAGAGACTCGCCGTCACGGTCCAGTCACGCGTTGCCGGGTTGGTCACCATCGGACCAACAATGACGTTGCGTGTCTCGGCCAAAATTTGCGCGAAGATCGGGAACGGTTCCTGCCACAAGATGTGACTGTCAAAAGTCCATACATATGTAAAGCCGTAAGCCTCGGCCTTCTTTGCTAAATCGACGACTCGCGCACTGGGTGGAGTTGTTTGTAGTACGACACCAATTTCCATATTGTGAATTACCTGTTCTGCGGAAAGCCGAGATCGACTTTGCTGGTTCGAGGGTCAGGCCAACGTGACGTGACAACTTTGCTGCGGGTATAGAACTGGATTCCATCGGGACCATACATGTGCAAGTCGCCAAACAAACTGGCTTTCCAACCACCAAATGAGTAATACGAAACCGGCACAGGAATCGGCACATTGATTCCGACCATTCCGACATTCACATCAAACTGGAACTGGCGAGCAACACCACCGTCGCGAGTGAAGATCGCTGTGCCATTTCCGAATTGATTGTCATTGATGAGTTGCAAACCTTCTTCGTACGACTTCACGCGTACAACAGTAAGAACTGGTCCGAAAATTTCATCGTCATAACACTTCATGCCAGGCTTAGCGTGGTCGATCAAGGTTGGTTTCAAGAAGAAGCCGTCGGTCGGTGCACCGTCGCGTCCGTCGACGACTACTTTTGCTCCTTCGCCCGCAGCTGCCGCTACATAACTTGCAACCTTGTCGCGATGTTCGCCAGTAATCAATGGACCCATCTCACTTGACGGATCGCTTCCATTGCCAACGACAATATTTGGTATACGACTTTGCACCTTGCTCACAAGATCGTCGGCAATGGTGTCGACAGCCAAGACGACCGAAATCGCCATGCAACGTTCACCGGCCGAACCATAGGCAGCACTGACCAATGCATCGGCAGCCATGTCAAGATCGGCATCTGGGAGTACCAGCATGTGATTCTTTGCGCCACCAAGGGCCTGCACACGCTTGCCGTTCTTCGTGCCAGTTTCGTAGATGTAACGCGCAATGGGCGTTGAACCAACGAAGCTCACTGCAGAAATGTCGGGATGATCGAGCAAACGATCAACGGCAACCTTGTCACCATGCACAACATTGAAAACACCGTCGGGAAGTCCAGCCTGCTTGAGCAATTCGGCAATCAACATTGCTGCTGATGGATCTTTTTCGGAAGGCTTCAAAATAAAGGTGTTTCCGCAAGCAACCGCATTGGCGAACATCCACATGGGGACCATCGCTGGGAAGTTGAACGGCGTGATACCGGCAACAACGCCGAGTGGCTGACGAATGTTGTACACGTCAACACCAGCCGAAGCCTGTTCGGAGTAACCACCCTTTAAAAGGTTCGGGATACCACATGCGTATTCAATGTTTTCCAGGCCACGGGCAAGTTCGCCCAATGCGTCGGCAGTTACTTTGCCGTGTTCTTTGGTGAGCAGTGCGGCGATTTCTTTGCGATTAGCCGACACCAACTCGCGCATGTTGAACATAATTTCGGCGCGACGTGACAAGTTCGTTGCACGCCATGCCGGCAACGCCGCCTTTGCAATTGCGACGGCCTTGTCAACTTCGGAAACATCAGCAAAAGCAACAGTGCCTTGTACCTGACCGGTTGCGGGATCGAAAATGTTTCCATTTCGTCCAGAAGAACTAGCGACGGTGTGTCCGTCGATCCAATGATCGATGCGGTACATGAGCAACTCCTTGTTGTGTTTTGTGGGGGGATTTCAGACGAGATATTGCGACAAGCCACGCTTGATGTACTTGCCATGACCTTTACGGCCAACGTATTGATCGTTATCAATGAGCACAGATCCGCGCGAGAACACGGTGTCAACTTTTCCGTCGATAACCCAACCTTCCCAGGCCGAGTGATCCATATTCATGTGGTGCTTGTCGTTGATACCAATCTTGGTCTTGGTGTTGGGATCCCAAACAACAACGTCGGCATCGCTACCTGGAGCAATGATGCCCTTCTGTGGGTACATGCCAAACATGCGCGCGGGAGTCGTGCAACATGTTTCAACCCAACGCTCAAGTGAAAGTTCGCCGGCGACAACACCCTGATAGATGAGTTCCATGCGGTGTTCAACTCCACCAATTCCGTTCGGAATTTTAGAGAAGTCGCCAAGACCAAGTTCTTTTTGATCTTTGAAGCAGAACGGGCAGTGATCGGTACTGACGACTGCCAGTTCATTCATGCGCAGACCCTTCCACAAGTCACCCTGGTGACCATGGCCCATCTGACCGATGTAGTGCGGGTCATTATCGCGTGAACGCACTGGTGTGCTGCACACATACTTTGAACCTTCAAACCCAGGTTGACCCAAAGTTTCTTCAAGAGTCATCCACAAGTACTGCGGGCAGGTCTCGGCGAAAACGTTGCGTCCATGGTGACGAGCTGCTGCGACTTCATTGAGGGCGTCGCCAGCCGACATGTGCACGATGTATAAGGGCACGTTGCCAGCAACATGTGACAACACGATTGCACGATGCGTGGCTTCGGCTTCAAGCGGCGATGGACGCGTGTATGAGTGGAAGCGCGGATCGGTGTCACCACGGGCAAGTGCCTGCTGCACCAAAACATCAATAGCAGGGCCATTTTCGGCGTGCATCATGATCATTGCGCCACACTCTGCAGCAGTCTGCATAGCCTTCAAAATCTGGCCATCATCGCTGTAGAAAACTCCGGGGTAAGCCATGAACAGTTTGAAACTGCTGATGCCTTCGTGCTCGGTGAGGTACTTCATGTCCTTCAACGACTGATCATCAACACCACCGATGATTTGGTGGAATGCGTAGTCAATTGCGCATTCACCAGTTGCTTTGCGATGCCACTCGGCAAGGCCATCAAAAACATTTTCGCCGTAGCGCTGAACGGCCATGTCGACGATTGTCGTGACTCCGCCCCATGCAGCTGCACGTGATCCGGTTTCAAAAGTGTCAGATGCGAAAGTTCCACCGAAAGGAAGTTCCATGTGGGTGTGCACGTCAACGCCACCAGGAATGACATATTTGCCTTTGGCGTCAATGACTTTGTCGCAGCCTTGTTCGGAGGATTCAAACCAACCCGGGGCACCGACCGCTGCGATTTTCTCGCCATCGATCAACACATCATTAGCGATCACACCTGTTGGTGAAATGACTAATCCATTCTTGATTAATACCTTGGCCATGATGCCTCCCCTTATTTTTGGTGAACCTTATGTTTGGTGTAAATGAACTAACTACAACTTAACGATCACAATTCGGTGAGGTCGCCGTATGCCTCGGGGCGACGATCTCGATAGAACGCCCAGCGATCACGCACTTCACGCAACTTCTTCATGTCAAGATCACGAACAATCAGTTCGGGCTTGTACGGATCGCCTTGCGCTCCAACAAACTTTCCTTCTGGGTCAACGAAGTAACTCTGGCCATAGAAGTCGTTTTCGCCGAGAGGTTCGATACCGACGCGGTTAATTGCTCCGACGTAATAGATGTTGGCAACAGCAGCAGCTGGTTGTTCAACTTTCCAGATGTACTCACTGAGTCCGCGATGTGTTGCTGAAGGGTTGAACA
Organism: Actinomycetota bacterium; assembly: GCA_009700145.1. Lineage (GTDB taxonomy): Bacteria > Actinomycetota > Acidimicrobiia > Acidimicrobiales > Ilumatobacteraceae > Casp-actino8. The sequence goes on along the minus strand of WLMQ01000040.1, from coordinate 2,279 downwards.
CAATTTGTGCGCCGTTCAAACCAAGTGCACGCCAGCCTTCAGGAAAATGGCGGTCGTAACAGATGTACACGCCAACTTTGCCCACTGCCGTATCAAAAACTGGGTAGCCACCATTGCCTGGCTTGAAATAGAACTTCTCCCAGAAACCCTTGGTTTGTGGAATGTGCTGCTTACGATATTTGCCAAGGTACTTACCATCGGCATCAATCACTGCAGCGGTGTTGTAGTACACACCAGCTTGGGTGATTTCGTACATCGGCAACACCATGACCATGCCGGTTTCTTTAGCGATGCTTTGGAAGCGTTGAGTCGTCGGGCCATCGGGGATGTACTCGGTATAGCCGTAGTACTCGACATCTTGTACCTGACAAAAGTACGGACCATAAAACAGTTCTTGGAAACAGATGACTTGGGCACCTTGCTTGGCGGCATCGTGACAAGCAGCTTCGTGCTTATCGATCATCGTGTCTTTTGAGCCAGTCCAGTCGGTCTGCAATATTGCAGCGCGCACGCTGTCTTGTGAGCCAGTCATAACGTTCCCCATTTCTGATATCCCCGACATCTCATCATTGTGTGCATCATCGCTGAATGCGTCACAAGGGTGTGGTGCTTCCTCATCAGGGTAATTGACACACGACTACATGAACAATGCCATTATTGTGACAGGACAATGCTTTTACGCAGATGAAACACGATTGACTGAAGTCTGATGATTACCGACTCCTCGACTCTTGAGATCGCAAACGGAATCAACGATCGCAGCGCGCGCGGTATCGCCACGGCAATTGGGCGCATGATCTCATCGGGCGAATTGGTCATCGGAACGCAGTTGCCTACAGTTCGCCAGCTTTCCCGGAAACTCGGAGTCTCTCCCACCACTGTGGGCGAGGCTTGGCGATCGCTCGCTGAGGTCGGCGCTATTGAAACTCTGGGTCGAAACGGTTCATTTGTGCGCCAGCCCACTGGTCCTGGTGGACCGCGCCGATACCGACAGGTGGCCGCCGATAGCGACCATCGCGGTCATTTCGCCCTTGATTTGTCGACCGGAACACCTGATTCAACGCTGCTTCCCGACCTGCGCACCGCTTTGGCTCGGGTGAGTAGCCAAACCCTCACCAGCAGTTACCTCGATCATCCCGTGTTACCTCAACTTGAAGAAGCGTTGCGTCACCGTTGGCCGTTTGTCCCAGAAGAGCTCACCGTCGTTGATGGGGCCATGGACGCACTTGACCGCATCGCCCAAGTGGTGGTCCGTCTCGGTGATCGCGTGGTTGTTGAACACCCCACATTCCCGCCGTTGCTCGATCTGCTTGAAAAGATTGGCGCTGACGTCATTGGGATTGAAGTTGATGCCCAAGGCATGAACGTTGAAGCACTTACGGCCGCGCTCGAACAAAAACCAACGGCACTTTTTTTGCAACCACGCGCGCAAAATCCGACCGGCGTCACGATGACTGCTCAACGCGCAAAACAAATTGCTGATGCGATTATTGCATCGGGACATTCAGAATCGATCACGATCATTGAAGACGATCATGCCGGTGATATTGCAGTCGGTGAATTGAACAGCATCGGCAACTACTTACCCACGCGTACCGTTCATATCCGAAGTTATTCAAAGAGCCACGGGCCCGACTTACGTCTCGCTGCAGTTGGCGGAGCCGGTGATGTTATTTCAGCTGCAGCGAATCGTCGACTACTTGGACCGGGTTGGAGCAGTCGCATTTTGCAAGCAGTGCTACTTGAACTACTTGACGATCAAGCAACACTTGAAGCACTCAGCCATGCGCGCGACGAATACTCACGACGTCGCCGAGAAGTTGTGCAAATCCTCAATGAACGCAACGTTTTTAGCACTGGTACCGACGGAATTAACTTGTGGGTTCGGGTCAGCGATGAACGAAGTGCGCTCATGACTTTGGCAGCTCAAGGAATTGGAGCAGCACCTGGAACACCGTTCTTGGTCAATGCTCATCCAGATTCGATGAGACTTACAGTTGGACTTTTAGGAGCAGCATCCGATCTTGAGGCGACCGCACAAGCAATCGCTTTGGCAGCAACTACTTCTGGAAGTGGCCGACGCGGTCAACGTTGAACGAGTCGTGTAACGACCCGGTTGAACGATGCGGTTTAGTAACCGCCACCAATTTTGCTGTGGTCCCACGACACGATGTTTTCAACTTCGATCTGAATTCCGAGACGCTTCTTTGCTTGCGCTTCTAAGAACGGAAGTGCTGCATCACTAATTGCGCCTTCACCGTTGTACTTCAGTCCAACCG
>WLMQ01000004.1 GCA_009700145.1 Actinomycetota bacterium | reverse complement strand
CCGACGATGACCGGTACATCGGTGATCTTCTTCAAACGCTTGGCCAACTGACTGGCAGTCGCGGCCAGTTCGGTTCGTTCGCCAGTGACTCCGAGAAGTCCAACTGAGTACACAAATCCCCGGGCTCGGGCACACACCCTTGGCAGCCGCTCATCGGGAGCAGTGGGAGCTGCCAACATGATCGTCGCCAAGCCAACAGCATCAGCTGCAGCGCACCATGGTCCAGACTCTTCAAGAGGAAGATCTGGAATGATTGCACCGACTATTCCGGCTTGAAACAACTGCGACGCAAAACGCTCATGGCCGGCGTGATGCACCGTGTTGTAATAACACATCACGACGAGAGGCACATCGACGTCAAGCGTACGAACACCTTCCAGAATCGAGACAGGAGTCGCACCGTCATCAAGTGCTTGTTGCGACGCTTGCTGAATAATTGGACCATCCATCACAGGATCGGAAAACGGCAAACCAATCTCAATGACATCTGCGCCATTTGCCGCTGCAGCACGAATCGCGTCAGTCCAACCTTTTAGCCCGCCAGTCACGTACGGCACCAGCAATTTACGGCCCGCGTCACGCTTGGCGCGCAAGGTCACTTCTAGTGGCGTCAAAGACGTCGAAGTCATCCGAGTATCTCCATCATCTGACCGACATCTTTGTCACCACGGCCAGACAAATTCATCAACACAGTCTTACCTTGCATTTTGGGGGCTTCTCGAGAAATCCATGCCACGGCATGAGCACATTCCAAGGCCGGAATAATGCCTTCCGTTTTCGCCATCAATTGAAATGCTTCAATCACTTCAGCATCGGTAACGGTCGGATATTCGGCACGTCCGATCGACGCCAAGTACGAATGCTCAGGGCCGACTCCTGGATAATCCAAACCGGCCGAAATTGAGTGGGCCTCTTGTACCTGGCCGTACTCGTCTTGCATCAGGTAACTGCGCATGCCGTGTACAACTCCGGGCTGACCACGGCCGACCGCTGCTCCCCCTGCGGGTTCAACACCGATCAAGCGAGCCTTCGTATCAACAAAACCCGAGAAGATTCCGATCGCGTTTGATCCTCCACCGACACAAGCAACGACGAAGTCTGGGTCGCTCCCATAACGCTCGAGGCACTGCTCACGGGCCTCACTGCCGATCACCCGATGGAATTCACGAACCATCCACGGATACGGATGTGGACCCATGACTGAGCCGAGGCAATAGTGCGTTGATTCAACCGAAGCCACCCAATCGCGCATCGCTTCATTCACAGCGTCTTTCAACGTACGACTACCGCTTTGAACTGCTTCAACTTCGGCACCGAGAAGCTTCATACGGAACACGTTGAGTGCTTGACGTTCCACATCGACAGCGCCCATATACACCTTGCATGACATACCCATCAGGGCGGCAGCAGTTGCAGCCGCAACACCGTGTTGGCCGGCTCCAGTTTCGGCAACGATGCGCTTCTTGCCCATGCGCTTAGCAAGAAGAACTTGGCCGAGAACATTATTAATCTTGTGCGAGCCAGTGTGATTGAGATCTTCTCGCTTGAGCACCAAACGAATTCCTAATTTGGCTCCGAGTTGATAGCACTCAGTGATCATTGAAGGACGACCGGCATATTCCTTCAATGCCTGATCGAGCTCTGCTCGAAAAAGCGGGTCAGCCCACGCCTCACGGAAAGAGGCTTCTAATTCTTGACAGGCTGGAACCAATGTCTCGGGCACAAAACGACCACCGAATTCGCCAAAGCGACCTGACTCGGATGGTTCAGACATGATGGATTGATCTGAAATCGACACTTCACTCCTCACAAACGACTCTCTATGTTCGCACCCACTCGAGCAAATTGCCTAGTTCTTTAGCGAATTTGTCTTGTTACTTGTGCGACTATTCGTCGGCCCAATCGTACGGGAACTCCGTCGTTCCCGACGTTGGATCTTCGGGCGGGGCGGCGGCTCGAGCGTTTGCAATAAAACGGCGAAGTTTGATCGCGTCCTTTTTGCCAGGCGCTGATTCAACTCCCGAGGAGACGTCAACACCCCAAGGGTTGACGTAATGCACCGCATCGGCAACATTCTCAGGAGTCAATCCTCCTGCCAAGATCATCCGCACTCCCGAGGGAATTTGATCAGTCAATGTCCAATCAAACACCGTGCCCGAACCAGGCTCGGGGGCGTCAACTAAAATCAAATCAGTCCCAAACTGGTTCGCCACTCGAGCTTCTCGAGAACCAGCCGCAACGGCCTTAATGATCCAGCGCACATTGTCAGCCAATGCTGCGACTGTTGACAGGGGCTCATGACCATGCAATTGGACTGCCTTCACGCCCGACTTAGAAACAATGTCAAAAATTCGGTCAGGGAGATCGTCCTTGAATACTCCGACAGTCAGGATTTCGGGAGGTAAACGTCGAGTGATGTCATAGACAACTTGAGCCGAGACTTGACGGGTTGACGGCGCGAATACGAAACCGACGGCGTCGGCTCCCATAGCGACAGCGAGAAGCGCATCATCTTCATTCGTGATGCCACAAATTTTCACGAACACGATGACACCGTACCGCCCGATAGCGAAACGGCGGCGGATACTTAATGTGTTATTTGACTGTTAGCGGCGTGCATGACGCAATAACCGAACAGCCTCAGAAGGGTCGGGAGCGGTCACCAGACTTTCGCCCACCAAGATTGCGTGATATCCAGCCTCATGCAATTCAGCCGCATCTTCGGTGTTGCGCACTCCACTTTCTGCAACCCTCGCGACTCCCGTGGGTATCAGATTTGCCATACGCAGGGCGCGAGCATGATCAACTTGAAACGTCACCAAATCTCGTTGATTTACGCCAATCAAAGTGGCCTTTGCTTGAACCGCAAATTCCAGTTCTCGCTCATCGTGGATTTCGACCAGGACGTCAAGACCTACATCTGTGGCGAGAGAGTGGAACTCTCGGAGTTCGGCTTGCGACAAAGCCGCAGCGATCAATAAGACACAGTCGGCGCCCATTAATCGAGCGTCACACACATCGTGTCGTGAAATGGTGAAATCCTTACGCAATACCGGCAATTCGCAAGCCGATGAAGCCCGCTGCAAGTCAGAAATTGAGCCACCGAAAAACTCTTCGTCAGTCAGAACCGACAGACAAGACGCTCCACCTGATTCATAGGCAACAGCAATGAGCTCTGGATCTAACCCAACAACAAGATCTCCCTTAGATGGAGAACGACGTTTAATTTCACTAATGACACTGATACCCGACAACGCGTCATTCATTAAGCGTTGGCGAAAACCCCGAGTTGGCGCCATGGTGTGGCAACGCTCAACAAGTTGATCAACATCTCGCTCGTCCTTGGTCGCCAACTCGCGATGGCGCACAAGGATTCGATCGAGATAAGTCGCAGCGTGATTCACGAGAGAATCAGGCGCCCTTTCCGCCAATGGGATTGACGAAATGCAATTCTGGACGACCACCCAAGAAAGGAGTGATTGCCGGTCCGAGGGCCTTGAAGGCTTCGGATCCCATATGCGCGTTGAGCGCATCTTGAGATTCGTACATTTCGTACATGAACAAGGCATCGGCGTCATTGGGATCGTTGTGCAAGATGTAGTACACGGTCCCAGCCTCGGCCTTGGCAGTTTCGAGTGCATTTCCGAGGGCGGCGGCTAAATCGTCGCGCTTACCCGGAGCTGCTGGAATTTTGGCCCATACGGCAACTTTTGACATGTCATTCCCCTTTAGTTAGATGAAATAGTTAGATGAAATAGTTAGATGAAGTAATAAATGTATGACGAACCGTAGACGGTGAACGAGCTCAATCAGAACCCGAGACGAAGACGTACTTGATTTTCTAGATCGGCGATCGGTACTCGCACCTGATCGGTGGTGTCGCGGTCACGAATTGTGACTGAGCCGTCCTCAAGTGAATCAAAGTCGACCGTGATACACAGCGGCGTACCAATCTCGTCTTGACGGCGATAGCGCTTGCCAATTGATTGCGTATCGTCGTAATCGACCATATAACGCTCGCCTAGATTCTCAAAGATTTCGCGGGCCAACGGAGTCAAGGTGTCCTTTTTGCTTAAAGGCAAAATTGCGACCTTGTACGGCGCCAGACGCGAATGAAGACGAAGAACCGTACGGACTTCGCCACCAATCTCGTCTTCTTCATACGCTGCCAACAAGAAAGCAGCCATGGCTCGGTTGACACCAGCGGCAGGTTCAATCACAAATGGCACGTAACGTTCGTTTGTTGACTGATCAAAGAAGTCAAGTTTTTGACCCGAATGTGTGGCGTGTTGATTGAGGTCAAAGTTGGTGCGCTGGGCAATTCCTTCGAGTTCTCCCCAGCCCCATGGGTAAGCAAACTCGACGTCGGCGGTTCCGGCTGAATAGTGGCTCAACTCATCGGCGTCATGAGGACGTAAGCGCAACATTTCGAGTGGGATGCCCAAATCGACGTACCACTGCAAACGCGCTTTGCACCAATACTCGTACCACTTCGGACCTTCCGCAGGAGGAACGAAAAATTCGAGTTCCATTTGTTCGAATTCACGGGTTCGGAAGATGAAGTTTCCGGGTGTGATTTCATTGCGGAAACTTTTTCCAACTTGAGCGATACCAAACGGTGGCTTCTTGCGACTTGTTTGCAACACGTTGGCAAAGTTCACGAACATACCTTGAGCGGTCTCCGGGCGAAGGTACACCTCTGCACCCGATCCCTCAATTGGACCGGCGAACGTTTTAAACATCAAGTTGAACGCACGAGCGTCTGTCAGAGTGTCTTTGGCTCCACAGTTTGGACATACCGACTTATCTTCTAAATGATCTTCACGAAAACGTTGCTTACAGGTTTTGCAATCAACGAGTGGATCACTGAAGTTAGCTAGGTGTCCGCTTGCTTCGAACACTTGTGGCGGACCCAAAATAGCTGCGTCAATCAACACGACATCATCGCGCTTTTGCACCATTGTGCGAATCCATGATTCGCGGACATTTCGAAGCATCAACGAGCCCAAGGGGCCGTAGTCGTAACTTGAACGGAAACCGCCATAAATCTCGGCCGATGGATACACGAATCCACGGCGCTTGCACAGGTTGACGATTTGATCAAGATCTTTAGCCGGCATAGTCCTTCAAGGTTACGGGCTATGACCAGTACATCAGCGCCAAAATATGGCTTTCACAGGTGTCGCCCGACCTCTAATGACGTTCAAAAATTGACACCGACCGCAGTCGGCGCTCAATGTGATGCTCAAATGCCCGAGTCGCCAACTGCGACACCTCGTTGATGACTGGATCGTTTAACTGTTGACCCTCCGGGTTGTACGCCCGATCAAGTGACTCCCCAAGTTTTCCGCCTAAGACATCGCGCATCAATTCAAGTGCTGGGGAAGAAATAGCCATGCCACTGCGGCATGAGCGGCACACCACTCCACCAAGATCAAGGTCAAATGCCACGAACTCAATATTCGAAGATTCGCCGCAAGAAACGCATAGGTCTAATTGAGGCCTCAAGCCCTCAGAGGACAACAACTTCCACAAGAACGCTGGCACCACGAGCGGTGACGGCCGAGTCAACAAAGTCTGACGAGCCCCCACCAACATGCGATACATCTGCGGCACTGGTTCGCGATCTGGTACCAACTGATCTACTGCTTCCAAAATCGAAATGGCCTCAGTCATCGAATCGAGGTTTCCGAAAACTGGAGAGGTTGTATCGACACTCTCGACCTGACTCACAATGTCAAGATCTTTGCCCCGATGCAATTGCACTTCTACGTGAGATAGTGGTTCAAGTCGACCGCCAAATTTTGATCGCGTTTTACGAACACCCTTAGCAACCGCACGAACCTTGCCGTGATCTTGCGTCAGAAAAACAATGATCCGATCTGCTTCACCAAGCTTGTACGTACGGAGCACGATTCCGACGTCGCGGTACAGACGTGAAGTCACGTATCGACTCCGCCAAATCGACGGTGTCGTAAAAAGTATTCTTGAACTGCTGATTGAATTTTTTCAAGCGACAACATTGTCCAACTCTGTTCAACGAAAACGATTTCGCTGTATGCAAGTTCCCACACCAATGAGCGCGGCAGGCAATTTGCTGGTCCTAAAACCACAACTAAATCTGGATCTCCAGAATTGCCAAATAACCGTTGATCAAGAAAATTCTCAGTAACGATCTCATTAACTGAACGTTCTTCTAACGCTCGACAAATACGTTCACGTCCGTCAGTCGAAGAATGAATAATCACGTCCATGCCATTGACATTGACTTTCCTATCGAATGACTTGATTTCAACTTTGTGATCATCAACATCTGGTCCGTATGGGTATAGCGAGAGGAACCGCACTCCAATTGGGCTCATCAGGGAGGTCAATTCTTCTATACGGGCATCCCAATGCGAATCGAAGTTGGCCCATTCACTCAACGAACCACCCGCAATCGCGATATGCAGCAAGGAGTCATCGCTGTCAACCGCAGTCTCTAATACCTGTGTACGGCGGTTGAAAAACTTCCCCATCGATATCCATTGTTGCCGATACCGACCTTCCTACGGGGGTCATTCACTCCGGTGGACCACATCGCCAGATGATTACTCTCCTGGATGACCCTTGTTGCGCAGTTGTGACGACTACCGTGAAGAACGTGCATGTGGCCTGCATCATGGATGGAAATGGAAGATGGGCCCAACGTCGGGGTTTACCCCGCACCGCTGGCCATACCGCAGGCGAGGAAAACCTCGCCGCAGTCGTGCGCGCCAGCGTTGCCCGCAATATCGACTACCTCACAGTTTTTGGGTTCTCTACTGAAAATTGGGTGAGGCCACGGGGCGAGGTCCGCCACATTTTGGGACTGCACAAAAAACTCTTCGGAAGAATTGCTGAGCTCAATGACCTCAATGTCAAGGTTCAGTGGGTTGGTCGGCCGTTTGACGATCCCACTGCCAGGACTCCTAGGTACGTGCAACGGGCCATCCGTAAAGCGATTTCGGACACTGCTGGTAACACCGGAATGACGATGACCGTGGCATTTGACTACGGGAGTCGCACCGAGATAGCCCACGCTGCCCGGAGGCTCATCTCGGCTCATCAAGTACCAAGCGTGTTCAATATGTCGAACCAGATGTACTTACGTGACATGCCTGAAGTTGACGTTTTGGTTCGAACTTCTGGAGAAACCCGAATTTCAAATTTTCTACTCTGGCAAGCCGTTGGGGCGCCTAGTTATTTCACCGACAACACTTGGCCCGAGTTTTCTGCCGAAGACCTTGATTTAGCCCTGCAATTGGCCCAGCAATTTAAAACCAATGAAAGTGCCTACACGGCTCCTAGACCCAACTGACACCTAACCCTGCAGTACGGTTGCACCTTGTGTCAGCGCCCCGTTCAAAGATCAATGTCAGCGATGCCTTAGAGATCGCCACATCTGCACTGCCGCAGTCCGAATCTCGACCAGGCCAAAAAGAAATGGCTCACGCAGTCGATGAAGCCTTGTCTGAAGGTAAGCATTTGATTGTCCAAGCGGGCACGGGAACCGGCAAAACCATTGCCTATTTGGTTCCGGTCATCGTTGCAGGTAAGAAAACGATTGTCACGACAGCGACCAAGGCATTGCAAGACCAACTGGCGCAGAAAGACCTTCCGTTTTTGGTCGAACACCTCAGTTCGTACGTCAATCGAGATATCACTTTCGCCGTTTTGAAGGGCCGAAGCAATTACGTTTGCCGTCAACGGTTAGCCGAAATTAATGGTGAATCAGAAAAGAAGAATCGCAAGGCCGATTCACCCACTTTGCTTGAAGTTGATGAAATGTCTCAGTCGGTTCGACGTGAAATTGACCTCATTTCTGAATGGGTCAAGAGTTCAAAAAGTGGAGATATGGCCGATATCTCGTGGTCACCCTCCGAACGAGCCATGAAAGCGGTCAGCGTCGGTAGTGATGAATGTCCTGGCGCTCGACGTTGCCCAGTGGGAGGAACCTGCTTTTCAGAGATCGCTCGTTTCAAAGCGAGTGAAGCAGACATTGTTGTCGTCAATACGCATTTATACGGACTTCACGTGGCTTCTGGCGGACAACTGTTGCCCGATCATGAAGTTCTGATAGTCGATGAAGCTCATGGATTAGAAGACATCATGAGCGACACTGTCGGCGTTTCTTTGCACGCTGGTAATTTCAATTTTTTCGCCGGAGTCGTCAAACGCATCATCGCCGATCCCAAAGTGATCACTGACATCATCAATATCGGAATGATGCTTGATGAAGTCCTGTCACCCACGCATAACCAACGAATATCGGCTCCATTGCCCTTAGAGATCACCGCGGTGTTAGCCGAAGGACGACGTCTCGTGGCCCGCATTCTCGACATCTTGCGAGTCATAGAAACCAAAGATGATGACAGTAATCAGCGCAAGCTGCGCGCTCAAACATTGGCCTCGCGTCTCGCCGACACCATTGACGTCGCACTAAAAACTGACGACACGTACGTTCCGTATGTCTCGGGCACTGTTGATCGTCCAAAACTAGATATTGCTCCGCTTGATGTCGGACCGGTTCTTGATGCCGGTGTTTGGCAAAAGACCACAGCCATTTTGACGAGCGCCACAGTGCCCAACAAGATGGCAGAACGTATTGGCTTACCTGTTGCCCGTACACAACTCTGCAATGTTGAAAGCCCTTTTGATTATCAGTCAAACGCAGTTCTTTACTGCGCCAAGCACTTGCCAAATCCAAATTCTGCCGAATTCACCAAACTGATGCACGATGAACTGTTTCATCTCATTTCGGCCGCAGGTGGCCGAACATTGGCACTGTTTACCAGTTACCGCGCGCTCGACTTAGCAGTAGAGGCAATGCGTAAAAAACTACCCAATACAATTTTGTCGCAACGTGAATATCAAAAGACACAACTCGTCAAGCTCTTCACCGAAGATGAATCATCGTGCCTTTTTGCAACGTCTGGCTTTTTTCAGGGGATCGATATTCCAGGCCGTACTTTGTCGCTGGTCACGCTTGATCGAATCCCATTTCCACGTCCCGACGATCCTTTGCTGAGCGCTCGGCGCGATGCCATTGGCGATCGAGCATTCCGCGAAATTGATCTTCCCCGTGCCGCAACACTGCTTGCTCAAGCAACTGGACGACTCATTAGAAATGCCACCGACCGCGGAGTCGTTGCCGTATTCGATCCACGACTCGGAAACGCTGGTTACCGTCGTGACATTTTGGATTCAATGCCACCGATGCGAAAATCAATTGATCGTGCCGAAGTGGAAGAATTTCTGCGTCTGATTACCCGCTGAAATTTTCTATCTAACTAATCGGCATGAGCCGGTAGCCAATGCCACGAACTGTCAGTATCAATTTCGGATCATCGGGCTGTTCCTCAATTTTAACTCGCAAGCGTCGAACGTGGGCATCCACCAGCCGGCTATCGCCCAAATAGTCGTAGCCCCACACCCGTTCAAGCAATTGATCTCGCGACAGAACGACATTGGGATGATCAGCAAATTCGCATAACAAATTGAACTCGGTTTTTGTCAATGAAATTTCTTGACCGTTTTTGAAAACTAAACCTTGCTCACGACGCAAATCGATGTCACCCAGAATCTCACTCTGAGACTCGCCCGGTGAAAAATTTTGTAGTTGAGCCCGCCGTAAATGAGCCCGCACCCGCGCCGCAAGTTCTTTCGGTACCACTGGCTTAGTGACGTAGTCATCAGCACCCGCTTCTAGCCCGGTCACCATGTCTTGCGTGTCAGTTTGAGCTGTGACCATCACAATGGGCACAATTGACATCGCCCGCAGGGCGCGACATACATCAAAGCCCGACATGTCCGGGAGGCGTATATCCAGCAAAACAAGATCGGGCTCAAGAGCATGAAAAGCGGCCAATCCCGACCGCCCATCGGCGGCTTCTCGAACCTCGTAACCCTCGTCCTCGAGAACAAGGCGTAGGGCCAGACGGATCTGATCGTCATCTTCGATAAACAGCAGAGAATTCACTAGGCAATATTCTTGCTCAGATTTCCACTTTGTTACACAAAACGCACACTATTCACACGGTCCCTTCACATACGCCCGAGAAACTGACCACTGTTCACGCTGGTTCGGTGGAGGTCGTCCTCCCCCTGATCTCCCCCGGCCAGCGGAACCCACTCTTCGCCCGACTCGCTGGCACATTGTCCGAGTCGGGCGTTTTCTATTTCATCGACTGACGGTCATGTCAAATCTCGCCCCACATATCGGCTCGCCAATCGGGCAAGATACATAGGTGCGTTTAGCCGACCGAGCCCGTCACCTGAGTTTGCGTAGCCGCGTGACTCTGTTGTTCTTGATGACCGGTCTTGTCGCTGCTTTACTGCTTTCAGGAGCGAGTTATCTCACGGCACGGACCTACCTACTTCAACGCCGTGAAGAGATCGTTGAACGTCAGGCCTTCAATAATGCTCAGTTGATCCGTACACAATTGCGAACTCGACGCACTGAAGCCTTTGAATTAATTTCTGGGGTTCGCACCGAGTCGAACGGATTCGCGATCTTGCACGTGTCACCAGAAGACCTCTACTTTTCCCAAGACATTCTCCACACTCAGATTCTGTTGCCAGCAGAATTGGTCGCCTCGACGCTGCAGGGAATTACTTCACGCCAGCGTTTCTCAATCGACGGCGAACCGTTTATCGCTGTCGGTGTCTCGATAAACGAAATCAACGCTCAGTATTTCGAGGCTTTTCCGTTAACCGACGAAGAACGAACATTGACCATCATTGGTTCAACACTCTTACTCGGAATCTTGGTGGTTGGTTCGCTGTCGTCACTAGTTGGCCTTTGGGTCAGTCGCCGTCTCATGCGACCCTTAGAGCGAGTCAGCGAAGCCGCAAGTGAAATCGCCGAAGGCGGACTCGATACACGCCTTGAACAAGAAAATGACCCCGATCTGTCGCGCCTTGTTTCGTCATTCAATGACATGGCTGACGCGGTACAAACTCGCATTGAACGCGAAGTGCGCTTTGCTTCCGATGTCAGCCATGAATTGAGATCGCCCATTACTGCGCTCGCCGCAGCGGTAGAAGTTTTAGATGCGCGCCGCGCAGATTTGTCCGACCGTACTCAACAAGCCCTCGACGTCGTTGTCTCCCAAATTCGACGTTTTGATCAAATGGTTCTTGACCTCCTAGAACTTTCCCGACTTGACGCTGGAATTTCTGATATCAATCAAGAAGAAATTGACATCGTCCCGTTTATCCGGCGGATTGCATCGCGTTATGGCGTTGACGACATTCGAATCATTGTGAGCCAAGGTTCCGACAGTTTTATCAAAATAGACAAACGCCGCTTTGAAAGAATTATGGCCAACCTCTTAGAAAATGCGCGAATACACGGAGGCGGAGTTTCGTTGGTTGAAATTGAAAATCAACGCGATGGGAGCACCAGAGTGTCAGTTGAAGATTCGGGCCCAGGAGTCGCGCAAAGCGAGCGGGTACGCATTTTTGAACGTTTCGCCCGTGGTTCTGCAGGTCGTAGTCGTGCTGGTGGCACTGGACTCGGATTGGCATTAGTCGCCGAGCACGCGCGAGCTCACGGTGGATCGGCATGGGTTGAAGATGCCAATTCAGGTGGCGCCCGTTTCGTCATTGAATTCCCCGGGGAGAAGTCATGAAACGAACTCTGCTGAATGTCGCAGGAATCTTCATCGCGTTGGGGATAGTCGTGTCAAGTTGCTCACTGCCTGGTGACGGATCCGTCAAACAAATTGACACCGACAAAATCCCCTACGAGCTCAATGCCACGACGACAAGTTCACCTCCGACAACAGTGCCCGCCAGCACCACAACATCACCGGTGATTGAAACGACCACATCAACGAGTTCATCAACAATCCCAGTCGAAATAGTGAGCATGTTTTTTGTGGCAGGCACCCAAGTAGTACCAATTGATCGACTACTACTGAGTCCAGCGGCGGCTCCTCAGGTACTAGCTGCTCTGTCCGAAGGTCCACCAGAAGGCGACGCCGCAGCCGGGTTACGAAGTGCGTTACCGGTCGGATTCGCAGCAGAAGTGACTGTTGAACGTGGAATCGCAACAGTTGTGCTTCCTGGAACCTTCATCACCGATCTTCCAGGTGGTGAGCAACGACTAGCCGTCGCTCAGATCGTCTTAACTTTGACTCGACAATCGGGTGTCGGTCAGGTTCGCTTCACGAGCAACAATGAACCACAGTCGGTGCCACGTGGTCGCGGAGACTTATCGACACCAGGTGCAACGGTTGCGTGCGACGATTACGCAAATCTTCTTCCCAGCAATTTTTCATGCTGAGGGTTCAGTGAATCAGTAGCCGAGGCGTTCGACGCGATCGGGTTTGCGTTGCCAGTCTTTATCAACTTTGACATGAAGTTCAATGAAAACGCCTGGTGGAAGTTGCTGACGAACTGCGGTGCCGACCATCTTGAGCACTGCCCCACCCTTGCCAATGACCATTCCCTTTTGGCTTTCGCGTTCCACAATGATCTCGCATCGAATACGTGGCCATTCCCATTCAGTTACAACTGTGGCAATTGAATACGGCAATTCATCATGAGTTGCAGCAAGCAACTGCTCGCGCACTAGCTCTGCGACGAAATCAGCTTCTGGTAAGTCGCTGACAATATCGTCCGGGTAGTACATCGGACCTTCAGGCATACGCTCAAGAATGTGCGCCACTAAATCTGCGACGCCATGTCCTGACTTCGCAGAAATCGGGAAATATGCCAGCGCGTCAAGACCTGAAGAAGCGATGAGATGATTGACAACTTGCTTCTTGCTCGCGACATCGGTCTTGTTCACAATCACGATTGTTTTTGATAGGTCAAGGCGATCTGCAACCCACTGATCTCCTGATCCGAAAGGCATCGTCGCATCAAGAACCAGACAAGACACATCAACTTCGCTGATACTTTCAATCGCGGCCGCGTTGACTCGCTCGCCCAAAGCGCTCACTGGTTTGTGTAGGCCTGGTGTATCAACAAACACGATTTGACTATCGGGACGAGTCAGAATTCCGCGAACCTGGCGGCGAGTGGTTTGCGGCTTGTCCGAAACAATCGAAATCTTTTTGCCACAAATCGCGTTAACCAAGGTCGACTTACCGACATTAGGTCGACCAACGAGAGTGACAAATCCAGAGCGCATTTGCTGGTTACCCTACCGTCCTATCTGAGCAACTATCTGTTATGAACAGCAACCGAACGTTGATATGTGGCACTCTTAAGGAATGAGTGAGCGTCGCAAACACCTGAATTTAAACCCCCGCAAATGGTTCGACCGCATGCAACCACAAACCATGCAGATCGCCACATGGCTCCTGTATCTGAATGGCTTTTTCGCTCTTATTAGCTTTATGGACAAACGCGACTGGATTGGCTACGCCCGCGTTGACAAAGGAGCATTTGGCAGCCTCATCGGAATTCTCGTCGTGGGGTCTTTTATTGGCGGCGGCTTCTTGATGGCCAACGACCGCAAGATCGGCTACAAATTGGCCGTAGTCGCCGCCTTTTCGCCCTTCGCACTGCGCATCTGGGTTCTGTGGTCTTACTCTGGTTACAGCAACCTCGACAAAATCACTGGCAATGACACCATCGGATTCATCTTTGAAGCGGCACTTTGTGCGCTGTTACTTCATCCCCACAGCCGAGAACACCAAAGGGTTTGGTATACGTAATCCTTTGCTGTTCGTGGCATCAAGGTGACTATGACTAGGCTAAAAACATGACTGCACGAGTAATTACCGGAGTCGATGGACTCAAAGCCGCCGTTGGAGAACATCTCGGATATAGCGAATATTTTGACGTCAGCCAAGAACGCGTCAACCAGTTTGCTGAAGCGACTGGCGACCACCAGTGGATCCATGTTGATGTTGAGCGGGCCAAGAGTGGGCCATTCGGTGGGCCAATCGCCCACGGTTATTTGACACTGTCACTCGGACCGATGCTGTACCCCACCGTCGTGCGTATTGAAGGTTTCTCCATGGGCGTGAACTACGGAGCCAATAAAATCCGTTTTCCTTCTCCCGTTCCAGTTGGTTCGAAAATTCGGCTCGGTGTCAAACTGCTCGAAGTTGAAGAGATCGCCAACGGAGTTCAGATGACAATGGAATTCACCTTCGAATGCGAAGGCGCAAGCAAGCCATCGTGCGTTGCTGAAATTATCTTCCGCTCGTACATCTGAGCCGACGAAATTACTTGAAGTTCGTCATCACTTTTTTGGCAAACAACTCAATCGATTCAGAGGACGGATAGTCAGCGCTCCACGGTATAAAACCGCTACAGCCGATTTTTAGGTATGTCGCAATCTTTTCTGACACCTCATCTGGCGTGCCCACCAGATTGCCGTTGCGCCAATCTTCGAACGACTCGTCGGACATTCTCTTGGGTGCCTGTTCAATGATTTCGCGCTCTGTTTCACGTATGAATAACTCTGGTGACCATGTCATGCGAATCTCACTCGGATCACGTCCGACAACCCGACAATGACCAAGCAGCGTTTCTCGCTTACGAGCCCATTCTTCAGGAGTCCCGCCAAAGTTTGAACAGTCAGCCAATTGTGCGACAACACGAAGAGTCAACTGCTCTCCTCCTCCGCCAATCCAAATTGGTGGAGTCGGCTTTTGTAACGGCTTCGGATCACAGTTGGCTCGGAATACTTCGTAGTGCTTGCCTTTGTAAGTGGTTTCTGACTCGGTCCACATACTGCGAACAATTTCGACGGTTTCGCGCAACATAGCGATGCGATCTTTCGGTTTCGGAAACTCGTAGCCATAGGCCCGATACTCATTCTCGTACCATCCAGCACCAATGCCCCATTCCAATCGCCCTCCAGAAATCACGTCGATAGTCGAGGTAATCTTGGCGAGTAGTCCCGGATTGCGATAACTATTACAACCAACCATCTGACCTAAGCGAATACGTGAGGTTCGCTGACTGATCGCGGCAATGGTTGCCCAACATTCAAATACTGTTTCGTGGGCCGGTCGCGGAACATTGTGGAAGTGGTCGTAGACCCACAAAGAGTCGAAGCCCAACTGATCGGCTAGAACCGCGATCTCTACGGTCTTATTCCATTTGTCTGCTGGTTCAGAAATTGATGACAATTCCAATTTCCAGCCCTGAGGTATAAATACCCCAAAGACAACTCCGTGTGGTGACTTGCCAGTAACTGGCGATTGATCTTTATTCACCTCACAGACGATAGCCATCCCGAGGCGCAGTCCTGACTCGTAAACGGACCGACATAAACCCTAAGTTTTGGCGGTGCAGCAGTTCACTGTGGGAGAAATCCACGAAGCCATCGCTAAATCGAGACCTGATGAAGATTGCTTGGTATTCCGAGACCGTCGTTTTTCGTGGCAAGAAGTCACCGAAAGAACTCGTCGTCTCGCCAACTTTTTGAACGACCGCGGCTACGGATGTCATACCGAACGAAGTCAAATCGCTCAACAAGAAAGTGGCCAAGATCATCTCGCCATTTATCTACACAACGGAAATGAATACCTCGAATGCATGCTCGGGGCATTCAAGGGGCGCGTTGCACCGTTCAATGTGAACTATCGGTATGTGGCCGAAGAGTTGACGTACTTACTGAACGACTCAGCTGCTTCAATCATCGTCTTCCACTCAACATTCGCCCCTGTTCTTGAATCAGTACTTTCGCAAGCGCCTCAATTGACTCTTTTGCTGCAAGTAAAGGATGAGTCGAATAACGAACTATTGCCCGGGGCTATCTGGTATGAAGACGCCCTCGAAAGTTCTCGTGATGATGTGCCGTCACCAGCAAGTCCTGACGACTTGTACATCTTGTATACAGGCGGAACGACTGGTATGCCCAAAGGTGTTATGTGGCGCCAAGGTGACGCACTTGTCGAGTGCTTCGGGGGTTCTCGTATTGCGCAATCAGTTGAAGATTTCGTAGCCGAAACTAAAGGACGCATGGCTCTCGTCGCTCCGCCATTCATGCACGGTGCTGGCCACTGGGTGGCCTTCGGTAGTTGGAATGCCGGTGGAACTGTTTTCGTACCATCGATTCCCGAACGCCTAGATGCTGACGACATTTGGTCAATGGTTGAGAAAGAAAAGATTGACTTTCTTCTCATCGTCGGCGACGCCTTTGCCCGACCCCTCATTGATCAACTCAAAGTTCGTACGTACGACATCTCCAGTTTGACGGTCGTCATCTCTGGTGGTGCCGCACTTTCTGCTCACTACAAAAATGAACTGCTTCAACTTGCGCCGCATCTGATGATCATCGATGGCCTGGGCTCATCGGAAGCTGGTGGACAATTGACGCACATGTCGGCAGTTGGTGGTGCATCAACTGGAACTTTTCCGCTGTCTCCGAATAACCATGTCCTTTCCGAAGATCTGTCTGAGGTACTCGAACCAGGTCACACCGAGTCTGGTCATCCAGACGCCGGATGGTTAGCAAAGAGTGGTCGTTTAGCTCTCGGATATCTTGGCGACGCTGCAAAGACTGCGAAGACTTATCCAGTCATCAATGGAGTTCGTTACGTTGTTCCCGGCGATCGAGCAGTTCTGACAACCGACGGTCACGTTGAGCTGCGCGGGCGTGACTCGGTGACGATTAATTCGGGTGGCGAAAAGATCTTTGCTGAAGAAGTTGAAATGGCAGTCAAATCTCATCCTGCGGTTTTGGATTGCGTCGTTACAGGACGACCAAGTGAACGTTGGGGCAATGAAGTTGTGGCGATCGTGCAGCTACGCGCCAGCACGCCGACAACAAACCAAGATCTGACTGAAGAAGCAGCCAAACATATCGCCCGATACAAACTCCCGAAAGAATTCATCTACGTCGATCACATCGTCCGTTCGCCATCAGGCAAAGCCGACTATCGCTGGGCTAAGTCAATTGCTAATCCAGCAACTGATCACTAGGTATCAGAGCGGCAAGTCGCCAGTCGCCGTACGCGTCGTGCCGTGGTCAGTGAATGCTTTGATGGTGTTTTCAGCGATTCGCATCTGGTGAATTTCGTCTGCTCCATCGGCGAAACGTGCCCAACGGGCATGCTGCATCATGTTGGCCAACGGCGTATCGGTTGAATAACCCAGAGCACCGTGCACCTGAATTGCACGGTCAATGATGCGGTTCAAGCTATTCGCCACGAAATGCTTGGCCATCGAAACTTCAGTACGGAAGTCATCTCCACGATCAATCTTGTAGGCCGCGTGCAAAATCATCAACTTGCATTGGTAGATCTCCATCGCCGAATCAGCGATCAACCATTGGATGCCTTGCTTTTCCGCCAAGAATGATCCATGGGAGTAACGCTTCAATGAGCGATCCACCATCATGTCGAGAGCGGTTTCTGCCTGTGCAATCCAGCGCATACAGTGTGCCAAACGAGCCGGTCCGAGTCGGTATTGACCGAGGCGGTGTCCATTGCCACGTCCACCCAAAATTTGCGAGTCATGAACTCGTAGGTCTTCAATCACGATCTCGCTGTGACCACCCGGTCCATGCATTGTTTCAATTTCACGCACATTGTTCCAACCGAGTTGAGGAAGATCAATGATGAACGCGGTGTTGGCACCGCGTGAACCTTCAGGCACATCCATTTCAGTTCGTGCAATCAAAATCGCGAACTTGGCACTGTTGGCACCAGAAATAAACCACTTGTGGCCGTTAATAATCCATTCATCACCATCTTTAATTGCGTGAGTACGAATCAAGGTGGGATCTGATCCAGCAACTTCGGGCTCGGTCATGGCGAAGCATGACGACGACACACCGTCGCACAATGGCTTGAGATACTTCTCTTTTTGTTCGGGTGTTGCCCAATGCACCAAGGTGTGCATGTTTCCTTCATCAGGAGCTTGACAGTTGAACACCCACGGACCGACTCGGGTCTTTGCGGCTTCGGCCTGAACCATTGCCAGGGCCACGTGACCAAGTCCCATGCCACCCCACTCTTTAGGCATATGGGGCAACCACAGACCTTCTTTGACCGCCAACTTGCGCAGACGAATGAGTTCGCCAACATACTGACGATGCTTTTCGGAATCCATCTCGTCGCGGTGTCCAAACGGCTCTACCGCCGGCTTGATGTGATTCTCGACAAAGTCCCGTACTTTGGTGCGAATGGCCTCATGCTCTGGTGCCAAAGTGAAATCAATCATGTCTTACCCCCATACATCGGTTCATTTGAACGGGCGATTGACAGTGATGCAATTACCCTTTGACCCATCTTGCCCGATCGTGACCAAAGTCGGCGACTCCGAAATTCCCATCAAGCCGAAAAGCCGTTTAGCCTGAGCCTGTGAACTCTGTGCCCCAAAACCCCAGCGAACGCCCATTGGTTCCTTCCTGGGACACTGAAGCCCTTCCTGAGGGACAGGAAAAGGTCCGTGCGGTGCAAGAAATGTTTGACGCCATTGCCCCGCGCTACGACCTAGTGAACCGGATCATGACCTTTCGTCTTGACACCCGCTGGAGACGCAAAGCAGTGCGACTCCTCAACCTTCCACAGGGCAGCACTGTTCTCGATCTCGCAAGCGGTACCGGTGACCTGTGCATCGATCTGCGTCGCGTGGGAATCCGCCCCTTGTCAATGGACTTGTCATTTGGGATGCTGGCGGCCGATCGGTCAGGTTCACCACGTTCGCAAGCCGACATTTTGAATCTTCCGATCGGCGACCAAAGTGTTGATGGTGCAACTTGCGGGTTCGCCTTACGCAACCTGGTTGACCTTCCAGCTTTCTTCAACGAATTAGGTCGCGTCGTACGCCCTGGCGGCAGAATCGCGTTACTTGACGTCGGAATACCGCATAACCGTCTCATTCGTTTCGGCAACGGAATCTATTTCGGCAAAATCGTTCCCAAGATCGGTGGCTGGCTCTCCGATCCGGCGGCATATCGCTATCTGCCTAAGAGCGTGGCCTACCTTCCACCTCGAGACGAGATGCTTCGTGCACTGCAAGCGGCGGGGTTTTCAAATGCCACTCATCATCAACTCTCGGGCGGCATCACGCAATTGATGCTTGGCACAAGGGATCAATGATCCGTGATTGCCACAACCATTGATTTCGATTCATCAGTTGATCTGAATGATGTTGCAGGAAACGATGGATACCTTTTCGTGCGAAGTGGAGTCGGATTCGCAGCGCGTGGAATTGCTGCACGTGTCGCATTCTCAGAAGTTCAAAAAACTCTGTCAGCAATACAACATCACAATCACACCAATTTGGATGTTGCTCCGATTGCGATGGGCGTTCTTCCTTTTGACACGTCTTCTGCTGGCGATTTCTTTATTCCAAAACAAGTTGTTGGCAAAGACGAAAAAGGGAATTGTTGGTTAACAACGATTGACGATGCATCAGTCAACCTAGAAATTTCTCAAACTCCAGTGGCGAGGACAAATACATTTACCGTTCGCCCACTTACCCCAATCGAGAATTACCTTCAAGCAGTTGCGAATGCCCGTGATGCGGTTCGTGACGGAAGAATTACAAAAGCCGTTATCGCTCGAGAAATAATCGTCGAGGCCGGACAACCAATAGATGTTCATGCGGTTTTACATAGGTTGAGATCAACCTTTGGCAATAGCTACCGATATTCCATGAACGGCTTTATTGGCGCATCACCCGAGTTGTTGATTGAAGTATCAGGACAAACCATTCGTTCGCATCCTTTGGCAGGAACAACTCCTCGTACCGGTGATCCAATCACCGACAACGAACTCGCTCGCAAACTCATTTCAAGTATGAAAGATCAGGTTGAACACCGAGTTGTGATTGACGTCATTCATGAGATGTTGCTGCCGTTCTGTTCGTACTTAGATTGGGAGCCCGAACCGTCGGTTGTACAGGTTGCAAATGTTCAACATCTCGGCACCTTGATTGAGGGCCATTTATCGGATGACCATCCCCCATTACTTGAACTTGCGCGAATGTTGTGCCCGACTCCAGCTCTTGGCGGTCATCCCAGAGCAGAGGCCCTAAAAATTATTGACCAGCTTGAAGGCTTTGATCGCAAGAACTACGGCGGTGCAGTCGGTTGGGTCGATGCACATGGGAACGGCACTATGGCCGTAGCCATTCGATGCGCCGAGTTATCAGAAGATCGCAAGACTGCTCGACTGATCGCCGGAGGGGGAATCGTTGCGGCTTCAGATCCCGACGCCGAGTTAGCTGAGACTCAGGCCAAGTTTCAAGCCATGCTCTCGGCAATTGTGCGCCCCTAAGATTTTCTCAGTGACCGCTTATTGCAGTTGCGACCAAGTCATTGACTTCTTGATGCGTCAAGACTTCGTTGTCGCGATCGGTTTGCACTCTAATCACACAAGTTCCAGGTGAAGAGAGCGCATTCTTCAGTTCCGAGGCCGATCGACAATCGTATGTCGCTAGATGATGAGCAACGGCCAATTGCAAAATGTCAGTTCCGTGTGGCGTACCAAACAATTTCTCAAAAGCTTCTGAATTGACTGATTTCGCCTGCGGTAAATAATGAAAGATTCCGCCGCCGTCATTGTCGGTCACAACAATCTTCAATTCAACGCCTCGCCGATTGAGATCGATCAAACTAGAGGAGTCATGCAACAGTGCAATATCACCAATCAAAACGGTGGTTTTTTGCTGGGTGGCGACTGCGACTCCAATAGCCGTAGCCACGACTCCGTCAATGCCATTGGCACCGCGATTCGAGTACACGTTGAGACGCGAACAATCCCCTCCGAACCATTCCAAATCCCGCACCGGCATCGACGATGAAACGACAAGGTTGTCGTGATCCCCAAGACTCTGAGCCACCAATTGGGCCACACGCGGGGCAAGAAGGTTCGAATCTGAATCGCCGTAATATTTCTCGATAGTTGTTCGGGCTGCCTGGTTGGCATTCAACCACGTGACCAGCGAACCTGAATCACTATTTTGCTTGACACATTTCTCTAATTCTCGACAAAAAACAGACGGGTCGCACGAAATATGTAGAGACACCCGATGATCGGCGTCAGCAGTTGATTCAAAAGCACTGACATGCACTTGGGTTGCCTGTGATTTCGTGACGAATTGGCTCAGCACTTTAGAACTCGGGGATTCACCCAGACGTAAAACGACCTTGGGTTGATTCGCTACAACAAATTTCTCACAACGTACGATGGCGTCAAAATATGGAACTGCTTCCGGTATTCCTTGGCAGCCTGATCGAGAATCGGCAAGCACTGGCCACTGCAGCAAACTTGCCAATCGTGAAATTTCTTCGGCGCTTCCACATCCACGCCCAGCAATGATCAAACCTTGCTGGGCATTCAATATTGTTGCGGCTCCCTCATAATCCGCCTGACTTAATTCAAGGCGACCGATGAATTGATTTCGAATAACCGGTGAAAGCGGAAGCTCGACCGCGGAACCAACTAACGGCTCACGAAATGGGAGGTTGAGGTGAACTGGACCCGGCGAAACACCCTTACTAACAGCGAAACTCTGGCGGGCAAGTGATCTCCAAGAATCATTTGCCGCAACATCGGCGACTCCTGGGTCATGAAACCAACGAACCGCGCCTCCGTACATTTTCGTTTGATCGATTGTTTGAGGTGCTCCAACATCTTTCAATTCGGGCGGACGATCAGCGGTGATGACCAACATCGGGACATGCGACAAATCTGCCTCAATGATGGCGGCGTAAAAGTGTGCTGACGCTGTTCCTGATGTACAGAGCAAAATAGCCGGCTGGTGAGTTGCGAGCCCAACACCCAGAGCAGCGAAGGCCGCCGAGCGCTCATCATGAAACACTTCAGTCTGCAATTCAGATCGGTTGGTGAGAGCCAAAGCCAGAGGCGTCGATCGCGAGCCTGGAGCGATGACGACGTGACGTATCCCCTGTCTCACCCATTCGTCAACGAGCACCGCACAAAAGGTCGCTTGAACATCTTCAGAAGGCCGACCGGCCAAGCGCTCACTGAAAAGATCGCTCTCCACCAGCCCTACGCTACGAGCAAAACCGGCTTGAGACCATCTAAGGTACGAACATGCAGATTGAAATCTGGTCCGACGTGGTCTGTCCATGGTGCTTTATCGGAAAGCGCCGTTTTGAAGCAGCCCTTGAAAAGGTAACGACTAGCCCAGATGCCATCGCTCAGCCCATCGAGATCATCTACCGCGCCTATCAACTTGACCCGACCGCACCTACCAATTCATCGGCGCCTGTCCGTGAGGTCTATGCGAAAAAGTTTGGTGGCACCGAACGTGCCGACAAAATAATTGCGCAACTCACAGAAACCGCCGCTCAAGACGGCATCGAATTTCGCATGGACATCGGGCAACGATCAAACACGATCCTTGCGCATCGGTTGATGTGGTGGACCGGCGTCAATCATGATTTCCAAGTGCAATCAAGCCTCAAAGAAGCCTTGTTGAACGCCTATTTCACCGATGGCGTCAACGTCGGAGATTCAGAACAACTGATCTCTATCGGCGTGCGTACGATTCCTCACGAAGTTGACGACGCTGAGTTCGCTGAATTCTTACGGGCCTTTTTCGCGAGCGATGCCGGAAAAGGCGAGGTCGCTGAAGAACTGGCAACCGCCATTTCACACGGCATCACCGGTGTCCCCACATATGTCATTAACGGGCAGTGGTCTATCCCTGGCGCACAAGATGCCGAAACATTCGAACGGGTGTTACGACGGACTGCCGAACGATCGGCTTGATGAGCAATTCTTCTTCTCGAAGTTGGACCAGTATTAAAGGTTCGCTTTTTGTCGAGCAATCGGGCGATCGTTCGACGATTAGTCAGGTGTTGCTGCACGGGTTCACCCAAACTTCTCGTTCCTGGAACCGCTACATCGATTTGATTGACCCACAACAGTCGATCATTCGTGTCGACGTTCCAGGCCATGCCGGTTCATCAACTGTGGCGGCCGATCTCACAACAACAGCTCAGATGGTCGTTGAGCAATGTGGCTTTGGTGATTACATCGGTTATTCAATGGGTGCCCGACTCGCCCTTCACATTGCCTTACTTCAGCCTAAAAATGTTCGACGTTTAGTATTGGTCAGCGGATCTCCCGGGTTACGAACACCTGAAGAGCGACTGGCCAGAACTCAATCCGATGAACTACTAGCAAGTGAGATTTCTGAAATCGGAGTGGCCGATTTCGTTGACAAATGGTTGAGCGCTCCAATGTTCTCTGGGCTGACATCTAGTCGTGAAGAGATCCAAGATCGCCTGCGCAATACTGCAGAAGGTCTCGCTTCAAGCTTGCGCCTAAGTGGAACTGGGAAACAGGAGTCTTTGTGGGACAAACTTCAACATCTCAAAATCCCCGTGCTTCTCGTTGTTGGAGCGAAGGACCAAAAGTTTCTTCAGATAGGGAGCGACATGAAGAACGCTATTGGACCCAACGCACATTTAGTGGCGATTGAAAACGCTGGGCACTCAGTTCATCTCGAACAACCTGAACATTGCCAATCAGTCATCGCATCATTTCTAGGACGACCCTCCTAGAGATACAAACAAAATCATTAAAGCAATCTCAATTGCGCCGAGGATCATCCCAGCCTTGGCCATGCCCGCGCCCACCAAAAGACCTTGTGACGCCTTGATACTTTTGCGAGATGTGTAGCCAAAACCTAGAGCGACCACACCGAGAATTGGAACCAAAAGTCCGAGGATTCCGAACACCAAGGCAGCGACAGCCTTACGATCCTTCATGGGATTCAATGAATTCCGACCACTGTTATCGAATCGGGGCATTTCTGGTGGTGGTAAAGAGGTCACGGTTAAAAACTACCTTCCCCAGACGAAGGCGAACAGTGATAGCGCCCCAAAAACTATTTGTACTTGACCAGTAGCGGCCAAAACTGCAATGAGACCTCGTCCTTTGACTCCACGACGCACAAGATTGATCGGCTTCATTGCCGGGATGAAACACAACAACAAAATCAATGACCAAGAGCTTGTAAAAGAAGCGGCGACTCCGCACATAATTCCAAAGACCACTAGAGCCTCATACAAGATCCGTGTTCGCTGATCTCCGAGACGAACAGCCAAGGTTCGCTTACCCACTTCTTGATCAGTCGGAATATCACGCAGGTTATTCACCACCAACAGCGCACACGCCAAACTTCCGACTGCTACGCCTTGCAACCATGCCATTGCCGGAATTCTTTCGAGAACAACGTATGTTGTTCCAACCGTCGCGACTAATCCGAAAAAGACGAAAACAAAAACTTCACCTAGACCGATATACCCATAAGGGTTCTTTCCTCCGGTGTAAAACCAACCAGCAAGCAGCGCCGCCACACCGACTGGAATTACCCACAACGAAGTCATCAGCGCCAACACAAGTCCAACCCCCGCGGCAGCTCCGAACACGACAAATGCGGCGTTCTTCACAGACTGCGGAGAGGCCATCCCCGAAGCGACAAGCCGCATTGGTCCAACTCTGACCTCATCGGTTCCTCGAACTCCATCGCTGTAATCATTGGCGTAATTGACACCGACTTGCAAAAGCACGCTCACAACCAATGCCAATCCTGCGCGCGACCAGTGAGCACCGCCCACCCCGTTACAAATCACCGCGCCGACAACAACTGGAACAACTGCAGCAGGCAACGTTCGAGGTCGAGCTCCGACAATCCATTTGTTCACCTTTGTCACGCTAGTCGGTTGCAGTAGGTTGAGTTAGGGAGAAGACGTGAGAAATTATGAAAGCCCTTATTGCGCTCGACATAGAACCAAGCCAACGTTTTGTCGATGAACTTTCAAAAGCATGGGATGAAGGCGATGCCGTGTTGCCCATTGACCAACGCCTACCAATTGAGGCGAAGAAGCAACTCATCAACCAGCTCAATCCAACCCACATCATCTCATCTGATGGTCGAGTAACCCTTGAAGGCGGACAGCCAGTAGAAAGTGGTGACGCCCTCGTTGTTGCAACCAGCGGATCAACCGGAATTCCAAAAGGCGTAGTACTTACTCAAGAATCGGTTCTCGCATCGGCCAAAGCGAGTTCATTAGCCCTCGATGTCACATTTGATGATCATTGGTATTCATGTCTTCCGCTTGCACATGTTGGAGGACTCAGCGTTATCACACGATCGTTGTTAATGGGAACGCAACTCACGATTGCTTCAAGATTCGATCCAGACGAAGTTGAACGACATTCGCACTCGTGCACATTGATTTCTCTTGTTCCTACTGCGCTGCAAAGAATTGATCCACGAAAGTTTCGCGCAATTCTTCTTGGCGGCTCCAAGCCTCCGCCGAACCGTCCTCGCAATGTGATCGCCACATATGGATTGTCCGAAACCGGATCGGGAATTGTCTATGAAGGTCGTCCTTTGAATGGCGTTGAAATACAGATATCCGATGACGACGAAATATTGGTGCGTTCTCCGATGAACATGCGTAGTTACCGAGACGGATCAAGTTCCATTGATTCTGATGGATGGCTTCACACAGGAGATATTGGTTCGCTATCTGACGATGGACTCCTACAGGTCCAAGGCCGCCAGGGCGATGTCATAGTCACTGGTGCTGAGAAAGTTTGGCCAGAGGCTGTGGAGACAGCGATCGCCTCACTCTTTGAACCACAACAATTCGCTGTCATCGGACTCCCCGACGCCGAATGGGGTGAACGTGTGGTGGTGGCAACAACTAGGACAGATATTTCGTTGACACAGATTAGGGATCTGGTCTTACAAACACTGCCCAACTATTGCGTACCAAAAAGCATCTATATCGTCGATTCAATTCCACAAACAGCCATCGGAAAGATTCGACGAAACGAAATCAAACGAGATTTATCCGCTAACAACTGAAACCAGATTGCGCAGTACATTTCGTCTATGGGAAATCTAAACGGAAAAGTTGCTTTAGTCACAGGTGCAGCCTCAGGGATCGGTCGAGCGATTACCGAGCGATTTATCGCTGACGGAGCGCGAGTAGTAGCCGGAGATATCAGTCAAGAGGGCCTAGAAAATTTACGGTCCGAATTTGGGGAGTCTGTTGCAACCTGTCTGTGCGATGTGACGCAAGAAGAGGACGTCGCCCAACTTGCCGCCTTAGGAATAAGCACCTTTCATCACATAGACATTGTTGTTGCCAATGCTGGCGCCGGCACTTACGGCCTCATCACCGAACTACCCCTCACTGAATGGAAACGCATCATTGATTTGTGTTTAACCGGCGTCTTTTTGACCCTCAAACATGGTGGAGCAGTTATCAGCGATGGAGGTTCGATTATCAACATCGCTTCACTTAACGCTATTCAACCTTCACAAGGAATGTCTGCCTATTGTGCAGCCAAGGCTGGAGTGTCGATGCTTACTCAAGTAGCGGCAATGGAGCTCGGATCACGGGGTGTTCGCGTCAACACGATTGCTCCTGGACTTGTTGAAACAAATGCAACGAGCGGCATGTTTTCAGTGCCAGTCATTATTGAAGAATTCAAAGAAAATGCGACTTTAAGCAGATTTGCGCAACCGAGTGAAATTGCGTCAGTTGCGTCGTTCTTGGCCTCAGATGAGTCGTCGTACATGAGCGCATCTTTTGTTTCAGTAGATGGCGGAGGGAACACCGGACGGTACCCGAACCTCCCCAAAGCTTTTAATCAAACTACGTGAATCTGACTACACAGTTTCGGTTTCAGTACCGCTGATCAACGCAATACGCACTGTTCGAATCCTTCGACCGTGTACCGCCACAACCGTAAATCGCCATCCATCAAAATCAATGGATTCACCGACGACAGGAACGTGTTCAAGAGTTCCAAAAACAAACCCTCCAACGCTGTCCCATTCTTCATCTGGAATCTTTATATCAAGTTTGTCATTGACATCTGAAACACTCGTTGACCCATCAACCAGGTACTGACCATCCGATAAGTGCTCGATGTCTTCTTCGTGCTTGTCGTATTCATCGACAATTTCGCCCACTAGTTCTTCTAAGCAATCTTCGAGGGTGATGAGGCCCGCGATACTTCCGTATTCGTCGGCAACGACCGCTAGGTGAAACTTCTGTTCCTGCATTTCGCGCATCAATCTATTGACCGGCTTATTTTCTGGAATGATGATCACCCCACGCATGTGGGAAGTAACAATTTCAGAGCCGTGACCATTTCGCTCTTGACGAATGAGGTCTTTGATAAAGGTGATACCGACAACATCGTCATCATCATTAAGAATTGGCAAACGTGAGTAACCATGTTCAATGGCTACGTCGATGGCCTGTGTCAAAGTGAAAGTCTGAGGAATCGTCACCATGTCAGGCAAAGGAACCATCACTTCACGGGCAACGGTGTCTCCAAATTCAATGATTGATTCGATGAGATCGCGTTCTTCTTCCTCGATGACATCATCATTCATTGCGGCTTCAACGATTCCGAGAAGTTCTTGTTCACTCACGAATGGGCCTTGTTCAAGACCCTTTCCTTTCACAATCACATTGGTCAAAGAAATAAGCCAGCCGGAGACCATTTTCAACGGAGGAAACGAAACCAAAAGCTTCGTTCCACGGGCAGTCGTTAAAGCGGCCCGCTCTGGATATAGCAAAGCGTAAGTTTTCGGCACTGCTTCGGCGAGTACGAAAAACACGATGACGTTCAACAAAACACCAATTGCAACACCAAGTGGACCGAATGCCCGAGATGCCACAACGCCGGTCAAGGTGGCTTGAACTGTCTGGCAAACATTCACCGACAAGAGCAAGGGATTCACCCACTTTTCAGGCTCTCCAACCAGCTGCTGTAACGCCCGACCTTGTTTAACCCCACCTTCGGCCATCGCAGCGGCTTTGGGTTTCGTCATACGGGACAGTCCCATTTCTGCCAACGACAGAAAGATCAAGAAGAAAAGCAGAAGAATGATGACACCGAGCAGTGCCCAGTCGAGTCCACCAAAAGCGGCCACTATTGACAACATCATTCGTCCTCATCCTGGCTCTGTTTAAAGTTCATTGGCACATCTCCATGCCAGTGATGCTCTTGTAACAATTGGCGTTCACGCGACTGCATTTCTAGTGTCTTTTCTGGGGTGTCATGATCCCATCCCAAAATATGCAGAATTCCGTGGACGACCAACAAAGCAAACTCGTCATCAGTATTTCCGGCATGACTCGCAGCCTGGCCAACCGCTACTTCTGGGCAAATCACAATGTCGCCCAATAACAAAGGCAAATCTCCTCGATCGGGAGGAGGACGATCAGGGCCCCGAGTTGCACCAGTGGGACCATTAATCATTTCGAGTACTTCGCCACCGTCAATGGGAAAAGCCAAGACGTCCGTCGGTCCTGTTTGCCCCATGTGTTCGGTGTTCAACTCAGTCATGTCATGTTTTGACACAAAAAAGAGACTCAACTCAGTTCCGCCTCGTACTCCTTGTGCCGCGAGAACTGCTGCGGCCAATTTCTGCCAACGTTCTAAGTCAACGGTGACCGCAGTTTGTTCATCTGCACAAAAAACCTCAGCCTCAGTGTCGCCACCAACTTTGACCTTCTTGCGAAACCTTGGAGGGCCCTCAATCATGGGACTTCTTCACCTGGGAGTTCTTTCGAATTTGCTCTTTTTGTAGCGAGTCTTTTTCATAAGCAGCGACGATGTCTCCCACAATACGGTGCCGTACGACATCAGATGTGTCCAAATGAACGAATTCCAGACCTTCGATGTCACCAAGCAGACGTTGTAGACCTTTTAAGCCGCTTCGACCGTCCGGAACATCCACTTGTGTGGCATCACCAGTCACCACAACTTTTGATCCAAAACCAATACGGGTCAAGAACATCTTCATCTGTTCGGGTGTGGTGTTTTGGGCTTCATCCAAAATGATGAAACTGTTATTCAGAGTTCGACCTCTCATAAATGCGAGTGGTGCCACTTCCAATGCTTGACGTTCATGCAACTTCTGAACGCCTTCGGCATCGACCATGTCGTACAACGCGTCGTATAGGGGGCGCAAGTACGGATCGATCTTCGCCATTAAGTCACCTGGCAAGAAACCCAAACGTTCTCCAGCTTCAACAGCTGGGCGAGTCAAGATGATGCGTTGAACCGATTTGGTTTGCAATGCATGAACTGCCATCGCCACTGCGAGCCAGCTTTTACCAGTACCGGCTGGCCCGACGCCAAAGGTAATGACGTTATTGCGAATGGCATCGATATATCGCTTCTGTCCAGCAGTCTTCGGGCGGATCGTTCGACCTTTAGCACCCCGAAGGATTTCGTCAGTTAAAACCGAACTTGGCTTTTCATCGGCCCGAACCATGGAGATACAACGTTTGACGACTGTGTCATCAACGATTTCGCCTCGACGCAACAAAAGAACTAATTCTTCAAAAAGTCGGGACAACATCCCGGAGGATTCGCCCAGAATCGATATCTCGTTACCGCGAACAATAATTTCGCTATCAGAAAAAGCTAATTCAATGAGCCGCAAATGACTGTCACGATGCCCAAGCAAACCAGCCATGAGGTGAGAACCCTGGACGACGATTGACGACGAAGGAGATTGCGAGACTGTAGACATGCGTTACTTGGAGATTAGTCACAAATAGATCGAATTAGGTAAGCCACGTCACATAGTTGGCGAAACGACATAGCGGCCCGAAACTTCTCCCGCAAGGATTGCCGTCAAAACACGATCAAGGTCGTTCAATCCGATGGAATGACCGATACTTTCAAGGCCCGCTGGCTTCAGATCGGAGGCAATTCGGCCCCACACGCTTCGACGAACATCCATGGGGGTCTGAACCGAGTCAATTCCTAGCAAAGCGACTCCACGAAGAATAAACGGCATCACTGTGATGGGAATTGTTGTTCCGCCGGTCAATCCACTCGCGGCCACGGCCGAACCGTAATTCAAACGCTTGAGAACATTCGCGAGGGTATTACCTCCTACGCAATCAACCGCAGCAGCGTATGTCGTGGTTTGTAACGGACGAGGGTCATCAGCCGAAAGTTCGGCACGGTCAATGACTCGCGACGCCCCGAGTCCAAGTAAAAATTCAGCCGCTGACGCCTTGCCACTACTTGCGACAACTTCGTATCCCCGACCAGCCAACATCGAGACCGCCATACTGCCAACTCCGCCAGTAGCACCAGTGACCAATACAGGACCGGCTGATGGTGTGAGTCCCCAATCTTCTAGGGCCACTACCGACAGCGCCGATGTAAAGCCGCCAGTCCCGACAATCATCGCATCACGCGTTGAGAGACCATCAGGCAACGCCATGATCCACTCAGCCGGAACGCGAGCAAAACGGGCATAACCACCGTGGCGCGCCACACCGATGTCGTAGCCGTGGGCAATAACTTTTTGGCCGATAGCAAAATCACTTCCTGCAGCATCAACAACTGTTCCGGCAATATCAATGCCAGGAATCATTGGTTTGAGGCGCGAGATCTTTCCGCTTGTCGTCGAAGCCAATCCGTCTTTAAAGTTGACACTCGACCATTCGACTTCAATCAACACACCGTCTTGTGAAATCTGATCAAGGGAAACTTGTTCGACCGATCGGTGACTGTTTTCGGAATCGTTAGTGAAAACAAAAGCGGGAAAAGTGGATGAACTCATGACGCCACCTTACGACAAGTTGTACCCGAGTTATCAAACGTAGTTTTTTCCGACACACTCAATCACTTCGAGCGTTTGCGTCTCGGTTGTTGACGACCCAGGGATACCCAGCCAGGTGATTCCCGCGAGTCGAAGCAATTCAATTTGCTCACGGTGATACTCAATATTGTCGGTCTTTGATCCAATCGTGTGATCTGGATACGTTGTCAAAAATTCAAGGGACGAAGCGCGAACGCCCGCCATCTCTTTCACTTCAGAGATTTGTTCACCAAGCTTCTTGATATCGCCGATGTTCGGTGTGCGAGTTGTGTTTGATACAAGTTCGGCGCTCAACATAGGCATCCATCCTTGCGCCGATTCAGCGACGCGACGCTTTGTCAGTTGCGAATTACCACCGATCCAAATCGGAATCGGCTGCTGAAGGGGCGCCGGTCGACAAATAATCTCACGCGCCTCATACGAATCAGTAATGAACGACACCGGCTCACCAGACCAATATTTTGGCAACACCTCGAGAGACTCGTCGAAGATGTCATTGCGGCGTTCAAAATCAACTCCAAGAGCTTTGAACTCTCCTTTTTGATAACCGGCGCCGACTCCGAGCGTGAAACGACCGTTCGATAGCAAATCAACAGTCGCTGCGGACTTTCCCAGCAAAAACGGATTGCGGTACGCAATCACCGTCAGGTACGTCACCAGCCGAATGCGCTCTGTCACTGCCGCAGCGTGACCGAGAGCGACGAATGGATCAAGAGTTTGGTGACCCCCAGCGTCAAGCCAACGCGATCCCGGGGCAGGATGCTCGGTGAAGGCCAATCCGTGCAAACCATGAGCCTCAACCGCTTTGGCGACCTCAGTGACCCGCCCAGCCGCCATCATGTCGCCGTCACGACCCGTGGCATCAGGGTATTGGTAAAGAAAACGCACGTACTCAGAGTACCGTTTCAGGGATGGTGATGAGGTTCCTCAGAGAGAGTGTGGCGATATGAAGATCGGCTACACCACAATGAATACTCCTGCCGATATTGCACCACGAATCTTGGGTCCGCTGCTTGAGAACGCTGGATTCGATTCAATTTGGATTGGCGAGCACAGCCATATTCCGGTGTCTCGATCAACGCCGTATCCCACTGGCGGAGACATGCCATGGCAGTACACGACCATGATGGATCCGTTTATCAGCCTCACCCAAATTGGTGAGCACACTACCAATCTTCTCTTGGGCCTCGGCGTTGCTCTTCCGCTCGAACACGATGTTTTAGTTCTAGCGAAGACCGCGGCAACTCTCGACGTGCTGAGTGACGGTCGTTTGCAATTCGGTGTCGGCGTGGGCTGGAACCAAGAAGAGTTAGCAAATCACAGTCAGGTGAAATGGTCAATGCGTTACCGAGCACTCGCCGAATGCGTCGGCGCACTGCGATCGCTTTGGGTCGACGACGAGTCCGAATTTCACGGCGAGTATTTCAACTTTGACAAAGTATGGTCACGCCCTAAGCCGCTTCAACAGCCCCACCCGCCTATCTGGTTTGGTGCAGGCGGAAAACTCGGTTCACATCACACCATCGAATGGGCCGACGGATGGATGCCACTCGATGTCACATTGGGCGATGTCACAAAACGAGTCAACAAATTCCGCCAACTGTCTGCCGAGGCGGGACGTGATGACATCCCTATTTCGATGGTTGCCTTTGGTGACCCAACCCTTGACACGTTGTTGATGTATCGCGATCTTGGCATTGAACGCGTCATTGTGGGTTCAGGTCGAGAAGGATGGGAAGATCCAACTGGTGTACCGGCATTTATTGATCGTTATGCCAATATGCGTGATCAGTTGTTGTAGGTAATCGATTCTCAGCCCCACGCGGCAATGACATCGTCAGCAGAGGCGATAGTCGCCAAGAGCGACAAAGAGTTTTCTAACACTGCATCTGAATATTCTCGTGGGACACCGCAGACACCATCACGCACAATGATCACGTTGTAACCAAGATCAACTGCACTCATCACTGTTCCGAATATTCCCATGTTCACCGAAACACCAGTGACAACTAGAGTACGAATCGACATATTTCGCAAGATCTGATCGAGCGATGTTTGAGTAAATGGGGTCAGTCCGTGAATACGTGGCACAACTATGTCGCGTTCATCAGGACCTAATTCAGCAACGAGTTTGACCCCGACTGTTCCTTGATCAATCGGAGTTGAACCGGTTTCACGACGGAGTCGATTATTCATCGCAAAGACTTTGCAATTATCAGTAGCGCCGCGGCCATCAGGACGATTTTCGGCAACACAATGAACAACTTGAATTCCTCGCACTCGAGCGGCGGTACACAGTCGCCCAGCAGTCGCACGAACACCAACTCGCTCAACCTCGTCAACCAAAGCCTTCATGAGGGCACCTGCACCTACGACGCCATTTTGCAGTTCCATCGTGAGTACAGCGGTCGTCTCTGCAATTAGTAACCCGGCAAGTCGATTCATTTGCTTCTCGTCCATGTCCAAGATTGCCACATCAAGCACTCATATCTGCTAACTCTTAGGTATGACGAGTGAGCCAGCTGCGAACAAACCGAGCGATATCCGCGCTACTGCACCCGATGATTATTGGAAAGCATTCGAAGAGAAGTGGACATCGTTGCTGACGTACCGCTACCTCGGCCGTGAATGGGGCTCGCTTGACAACAATGTCGCTGAAGGGCACTTCATGAAATTGCGCCACGATATGCGTAATGCCTCAGGTGGAATCATGGCGGCACCTCTGTGCGTTGCCTCGCCCGAGTGCGGTGGATTTAACGACAACGTCGTGGTTCCAAATCCGTTGATTGCATCAATGCAGATTCTCGACCCCGCCCGTGACGTCAAAAAATTGATGATTCTGCCCGACAATGTGCACACCGGTCGACGCCTCGGATTTAGTCGCGCTCTCATCGTTGATGCCGATCACCCTGAAAGAGTTATCGCGATTTCAACGGGGGTCGGGCTGTCGCTCGGAGAAGTTCCCGAGGGTTATCAAAAGATCGACAATCCCCCGCTCGACGTAGTCGATTCTCCAGACTTGCCGCCGCTCCATCAAGTCTTTGGAGTTCAACGCATCTCACACGGTGTCTGGCAACTGCCGCTACTTACCGATGAAATGGCCTCCCCCGACGCCGCACTCCATATTGGACCTCAACACATCGCACTTGAGACGGCTTCTACCGAACTGGCGCAAGCATTGAGTTCACGACCACTGCAGATCAGCGATTGGTACGTCATGTTTGTGAACCGCGGAAAAATCGGCCCGTTCCTTACACAAGGTGAAGCATTCGTTGGAGCCGACGGAAAAATCGGCACGCGAATGAACTTGATTGATGTCGGCGACAATCAACGAGTTGTCAGCACCTGCGCCGCAACCTTCAGTCCCATCCACTCGTGATTCTGGTGTCATTTTATTTGGTATAGCCAACTAAAACGACACCAGAAACACAGGATTAGAGGGGCAAACCTGAGATCTTGCGCAGGTTGTCACGCAATGACAAACGGCGTTCGTCTGCGGTCAAACCAGCGAAGTCGCCAACCCAATCACGTGGCGCAGCAAGTCCCTCTGGGTGCGGCCAATCGCTACCCAAAAGAATTCGATCTGCGCCAATGAGGTCACGCAAGATTGCGATGTCGTCTTCGTAGAACGGTGCTACCGACACATTTGAGCAGAATGTTTCAACTGGATCACGCTTGTACAACTGCGGAGTCTTGCCATACGAACGCTTCAATCGACGCAACAGGTCGGGAACCCATCCAGCGCCAAGTTCAACAGTGGCAATCTGCAATTTCGGG
>WLMQ01000039.1 GCA_009700145.1 Actinomycetota bacterium | reverse complement strand
TAACCTCAGCCCGTTATCTGACCTCGGTTCAATACTTGAATGGTTGAGCGCGGGTAGGACATGTGTTAGGTTCTCTTCGTCGGCAATAGTCGATACGTACAGAAAACAGCGAAGTCCGGTGAGATTCCGGCACTGTCCCGCAACGGTGGTATAGCAAACGAGAGTTTGTCTAACGAGTCCGGTCGCCTGATCTGTATGCGATAACCAACCCTCGAGGCAAGGGCGGATCGCGCAGGAATGGTTCGCCATCCTCGCACTCCTCTTGCTTCCTCAAAGCAATAGAGGAAGCTTCAATGAAAGCAAACCTAGTAAGTGCCATTAAACCCACACGCAAATCTACGCGTCGTGTCCTGATTGGGTCATTCATCGCCCTGACATCGCTACTAGCGGCGTGTGGCAATGACAAAACTGATTCATCGGCAAGCGGCGTGTCCGAAGCACCAATGTCAACTGAGGTAGACAGCGATGCGCCGCAACGCATCGTTTCGCTGTCGCCAACTCATACAGAAATTTTGTATGCCATTGGTGCGGGTGACCAAGTGGTGGCAGTTGATTCAATGTCGAATTACCCAGCAGAATCTGCAGCGGTCTTAACTGAAATCTCGGCATACGAACCCAACGTCGAAGCGATCTCGGCATTAGAGCCCGATCTTGTTGTGATTGGTGATGACTTCAGCGGATTGGCCGAACAGCTTTCGGCGGTGGGTATCAAATCTTGGGTGAGTCCCGCGCCGTTGACGCTCGAAGAGGCTTACCAGCAGATCAATGATCTTGGTCAAGTCGTCGGACACGCCGAGGAAGCTGCGAACGTCACGCAAAAAATGAAGGATGATATCGCAGGAATAGTTTCTGGAATTGAAGCACCAGCGACGCCTGTGAGTTATTACCACGAACTTGATGACACCTATTACTCGGTGACGGGTAATACCTTCATCGGTTCGATCTACGAACTCTTCGGAATGAGAAATATTGCGGATGCGACTGAAGGCGATACCGATTATCCGCAACTTTCGGCAGAGTTCATCGTGAGTCAAGACCCGAATGTCATTTTCTTGGCAGATGTGAATTGTTGTGGAGCGACTGCTGAAAATGTTGCGGCTCGTCCGGGCTGGTCTGATTTGTCGGCCGTCATGTCAGGAAACATTGTGTCCCTCGACGATGACATCGCATCACGTTGGGGGCCGCGTCTTGTCGACTATGTCCAAGCAGTCGCCGACGGGCTGAGCGCATTTGTGAAGAGCCAGGGCTAAATCAAACATGTTGGCCGAACAAGTTCGCGATTCCGAAAGATCATGGTGGATGCCCGTGGCGTGCATCATGTTGGCGGTCGCGTTCTTGTTCGGGGCCATGGTTGGTCCGGCTGGGCCAGTGTGGTGGAGAGTCCCTGCAGAGTTGTTGAATCATTTACCGTTGATCCATATCAAGACCGGTGCAACTGAGCTGCAAAGCACGGTGCTTTGGCAAATCCGCATGCCACGTGTTGTCCTCGCCGGCATTGTGGGATCAATGCTTTCAATTGCTGGAGCGTCGTATCAAGGAGTCTTTCGTAATCCATTGGTAGACCCGTATCTGTTAGGAGTTGCCGCTGGTGCAGGACTCGGAGCAACAGTGATCATTGTTGCTGGGCGGGCGAGTAGTTCTTCTTGGCCAGTTGATCCGTTACCAATTGCAGCTTTTGTTGGCGGACTGATTGCAGTCATGATCACCTACTCGGTTGGCGCGGCATTCGGCGCAGTAAAATCGTCAGCGACTCTCGTTCTCGCTGGTGTTGCGGTGACATCACTCGCTACTGCGATTCAAACTTTCATGTTGCAAAGAAACACCGATGTGGTGCGTCAGGTGTACAGCTGGATTCTCGGCCGTTTATCGACGGCAACATGGCACGACGTGCGTTTAGTACTTCCTTATGTAGTCGTGAGTACTGGAGTTTTGTTGTGGCATCGCCGGCTACTTGATGTGCTTCGAGTTGGCGATGATGAAGCGCAGTCACTAGGTGCCCGTGTCGATCGCATTCGACTGACCGTTGTGATAGCGGCAACTTTAGGAACTGCAGCAGTCGTGAGTGTGAGTGGACTCATCGGGTTTGTTGGAATCGTTGTTCCTCATTTAGTTCGGCTGCTTGCTGGATCGAGCTATCGCCGAATCTTGCCACTCACGGTTCTTCTCGGTGCAGCATTCTTGATCGTCGCTGACATTCCCGGACGAATATTGTCCGATCCAGCAGAGACCCCAATCGGTGTCGTCACTGCGTTTTTGGGCGCACCCTTTTTTATTATCGTTTTACGTTCTCGTCAAGGAGCATCACGATGACATCACTAGCATTTGTTGATGTATCGGTGAAGTACGGATCCGCCATCGCGGTTCAAGGATTCACCGACACAGTTCGCCCAGGTGAGTGGTTGTGCCTTATTGGTCCCAACGGTGCAGGTAAGTCATCTTTGTTGCGGTCGGCTGCTGGTCTCGTCAAACACGAGGGCAATATTTTGGTTGATGGTTCGCCTCTGCATCTTCGAACCTCGCGCCGGCGTGCTGCTTTAGTGGCCCATGTCCCGCAGTCACCAGCGATGCCCGATGACATGACGGCAACTGAATATGTGTTACTCGGACGTAATCCATATGTCGGATACTTCGGAAATGAATCTAAGCATGACCGAATGATGGTGGCACGCGTCATTGAACGACTTGACCTTGAAGAATTTGCCACACGTCGTCTCGGGACTTTGTCTGGTGGTGAGCGACAACGTTTGGTCATTGCGCGTGCTCTCGCTCAAGAGGCCCCCATCATGTTGCTCGATGAGCCGACGAGTGCATTAGATATTGGACATCAACAGCAGGCACTCGAACTAGTTGACAGTCTTCGCCGAGAGCACGGATTTACCGTTGTCTCTGCGATGCACGATCTCACCCTTGCTGGTTTGTATAGCGATCGCTTGGCGTTGCTCCATCAAGGTTATTGCGTTGCAACAGGTCCGGCCGAACAAGTGTTAAAGGCCGAGACTTTGTCTGAGTTCTACGGAGTCTCGGTGACCGTTCTCCACGAACCAGACGGCACTGTTGTCGTCGTGCCGCGTCGAACCGTGCCTTTAGCTTGATTCTGGTGTCATTTCTGTTGGTATAGCCAACTTAAACAACACCAGAATCACAGGTGGACGACTACGGTTTGAGATGTGGAAAATTCCTTTGATGCGACGACCATCAATCGACAAGTCGAAGGCCTTGCAGCATCGCACCAGCTGCTCTTGGAGCGTCTTGGGGGATTGACCGACAACATGGTTTCACGACCTTCGTTGTTGTCTGGTTGGACTGTTGGTCACGTGCTCGCTCACATTGCTCAACAGGGGGACAGCATCACTCGTCTTTTTCTCGCTGCCGAGTTGGGCGAAATCGTTGATCAGTACGACGGTGGTTTTGCGGCTCGCGTTGATGCGATCAACCAAGCCGCTTCGCGAACGGCTGACGAACAAGTAGCTGATGTGCGACGTTCGATCTATGCACTTGAAGGCGCGATTGCGTCGGCTCGTGAAGGCTGGTTTGGTTCAGCGCGCATGGTGTCTGGCATAGAAGTTCGCGTGACTGATCTACCGTTACGACGTTGGCGCGAGGTCGAAGTTCATAGGGGAGATCTCGGGTTGGCCGAACTTGATTGCGCTGGTCCCGATTCATGGTCGTTGGACTATGTGCGACATGATTTATCTGTGATGACAATGCAGTGGAAATCGCGAGGCTCAATGGGGCTGACCGATCTTCCTCAGCAAATACGTACTCAGTCGCCTACAGTGCGATTGGCTTGGTTGATGGGTCGTGTGACAATTGAAGGGCTTGCGCCAGCAGGATTGATGGGATAACAAACGTGAGAAAAATTCGTAAGTCATGGTTCGTCATTGCGGCAGTTGTCGCTTCAATCGCCTGGGCTTCGCCAGTCTCGGCGCATGCGCAGTTAGATACGTCTACTCCAGCACCTTCGGCCGTGCTTGAATCTGCTCCGACCGAAATCCGTCTTGATTTCAATGAGCCAGTGACACCAGTTGCTCGTTCAATTGAGATCTACAACCAAGAAGGTCAACGAATTGTGTTGGGCGAAGCCCTGGTATCGAAAGATGATCCTTCGGTGTTGATCGCCGGAGATGTTCCCGCAATCCCCGATGGTCTCTATGTCGTTGCTTGGCGAGCTGTTTCAAATGATGGCCATGCCATTGATGGCGCCTATACATTTCAAATCGGTGCTTCGGCTCCAATTGTTGCCACGAGTGATCTCATCGCCAACGTTCTGTCGGGACAAAATGGACCGCGAGGACTTTCGTGGCTAATGGGAATTGCTAAGTTTCTGGGCTTTTCGGGGTTGTGTCTTGTGCTCGGCTGTCTTGTAATGGCCGCAGCAGGCTCGATTCACTCACGCCGTATACCGCTCTTTATCGGCATCGGTTGGGTATCAGCCGTCGTGAGTGCAATCGCCCTGTTCGTGACGCAGGGACCGTACACGATTGCGGGTAAATGGTCTGATTGTTTCAAAACTTCTCTGTGGTCCGACGTCTATGCGACACGTCTCGGAAAAGCCCTTGTCATTCGTGAACTTTTATTGGTCTTGTTGTTGGTTCTTGTGTGGTCACTGCGAGGTCATTTTGAACGTTCACTCACTTCGTGGTGGCGCTCGACAACCTTGCTTGTCGGAATCGGGATTGTGCTGACTCTGTCAGCTTCTGGACATCCCAGCGCTTCAGCACAATCGGGCATCGCTGTGTTTGCCGACGCGTTGCACCTCTCGAGTGTGATCTTGTGGGTCGGTGGGCTGACTGTGTTGGCATTTGGTGGAGTGTTGCGCAGCAACAATGCCGATGTCGTCGTCAATCGATTCTCGCGAATTGCCACTTTTGCTATTCCGATTACAGTGGTCACCGGTCTCTGGCAGATGTGGCATTTAGTGCCCGCAGTGAGTGATATCACCCAAACAAAATGGGGCCAAGCACTGCTCGTTAAATCATGCCTGGTTGTGGCGGCGGTGACTCTTGGTGCTTTTGCTCGTTGGCTCATTCGTCGAGGTGAAGGGACATCGATTCATCGTGTCGTTGTCGTTGAGGTGTTGATCGCGGTGTTAGCACTTGGTGTTACCGCAGGCATGCTGTCGCAATCTCCCGAAGTGACGGCGGCGAACGCTGTTTTCAGTACACAACTTGTTGATGGAGACATGATTGCCAGCATTGCTGTCACGCCAGGGCGTGTCGGCAATAATGAAATCCACGTGACGATTTCGACTCCGGGTGGATCATTGTCGCCAGTCGACAACATCACGATGCGACTGACGTTGCCAGGCTCGGAGGTTCCAACGATTACTGCTGCAGTGTCAGAACTTGGCCCCAATCATTTTGTTGGAACCCTTTCCATATTGACGCCGGGTACCTGGAATCTTGAGATTCTGGTTCAGCCAGATCCTTCCACAAGCACACGTTTTTCGACAGACGTACCAATTTCGTAAATTAGTCAACTTGTCTTCCTGTAGTGGGTCTAATCAACTATTTCAGCGAGAATTTGTCCCCGAGTTGTTGAGTTGTCAATTGAGTCGACCGTGTGTTGAAGTTCAAGACGTAGATCTGCCGAAGGATTGTCATTTGGGTTCTCAAGACGGCCAGATGTCAGCGCGGCATTGAATACTGCCATATATGCGATTGATGCAAGAGCACTGCGTTGTTGCAACATTTCAATAGACGAAGAAAATTCTGTCTCTGATGTTGTATCCAGTTGACCCGCTACTAGAGAGTGTGCCTCGTTGATGACTAATGACGAGGGCCATGGCAACTTAAGCGGCAACAATGTTGGGATTGCGAGCAAAGTGGCGAAATGATCAGAATCCATTTGTGCTTGTCGAACTTTTGCATGACGTAGTAGCTCCGTAGATGCGCCAACTGAGAATGCAATTGCATCAATTCGTTGGCGGCGTTCAATCTCACTTTCGGGAAGCTCGGAAAGGTTCCGATACAAAGCCATTCCAAGGCCTTGTGAGATCGAGGCAGCAGCACCTGCGGATTCGCTCGCCTTCTTGAGGTAATGAACGCCCGTTTCGCTTGACCAGTTCCATTCAGAAGAAAGGCCAGAGAACTGCAGTTGCCATGGTGCAATAATCTCGCCGAGAATTTTCAGAATTTCGCGTCGAAGTCGTGATTGCTCGTGAATGTCCACCCAACTTGGGGCTATGGCGGTGTGCCATTCCTGATCGTCAAAGACCGTTTCAACAAGGCGTTTGATTCGATTTCCTGCAGTAGACGCTGATGTTGTTTGGGGGTCAGTGGCTGACAGCCAGAGTGAACGCACGACTTCGAGATCGTGTGAGCCGTAGATGAGGGGAGCCAAAAAACTTGTTGAATCGATGAGTCTCCCGGCATCAATTGGGTCTGCAGCAACCGTCGACACCAAGACGTCAATTCTGGTTTGTTCACCGTGGGTGGCATCGGACCACCAAGCCGGATGATGTTCAACCCACCGATTCAATAAGTAGGCGGCAGAATTGAAAGTAAGTGAATACGAATTTGTCAGGTTCAGAAAAGAACTGTTCAAGATCTGTCGCACCCGTGTCTCTTGATGTTCAAGCAATATCAAAGATTGCTGTAAGTACGAATGAACTTGAGGAATCGCGAGATCACCGATTTCGGTTAAACGAATGTGTAACTCAATTTCGTTCTGCGCAGAGCGAAGAATTCGCGCGAGATCGGCCAAGCGCTGCGGGTCACAAGATAGACGACTCATGATGGACGCGGAGAATATCAACGCAAGATGTCAGTAGGTGAGTGACTTGTTTGATTTCGCTATGAGAAATCAGCGCGACTGGGCCGATCCAGGTATCAGAATCAGAAAGCCGCGCTACATGCCGTATTGGGCCTTCAATGGTATTTTGAATTCGCACTGCCAGTTGAAGTGAAATACTCATAAATAAATGTGAGCATGAGCTATTGCGTTGCGGTTATCTCAATAAGTATTTGACGACCTTGTGATGTGGCAGTTGAGTAACAGTTTCAATAAAGCCCTCGCCAACAGTGGTATAGCCATGTCGGTTGTAGAAATTGAGGGCGGTATCTCGGGCATTCGCCCAAATCACATGGAAGCCAATTTCGTGAGCATGTGTGTGGCCAGCGTCAAGAAGTAATCCGCCGATTCCATGACTCTGTAGATGGACAGCGGTCGCCATACCCCGAAGTTGTACTGCCTTCAAGTCGGGTTCGGGTTGGAAAGGGCGTTGCATCCAAGAACTGACTCCGATGTTGACTCCGGTCTCATCAAAAGCGCCGAGGTGGACTGTTGTTTTGTCATCATCGCCATCAAAGTCGACAGTTTGGCTCGCCATGCCAGCCCGCAAAACTTCAAGACGTAGCGGTCGAACTTCGAGATAGTTCATGGCTCGAATATGGATGTCACCTATTTGGGAATTCATTTCTTTTCTCCGTCCTGAACGCTATTTACGGCTGTCGGGAGGCGATGCAGAGAGTCCGAAATGATCTCGGCTTCTGGGAGTGAGTGCGTGACTAAAAGTGCTGTCGTTGACG
The DNA here is from genome assembly GCA_009700145.1 of Actinomycetota bacterium. Lineage (GTDB taxonomy): Bacteria > Actinomycetota > Acidimicrobiia > Acidimicrobiales > Ilumatobacteraceae > Casp-actino8. Next base: position 7,613 of record WLMQ01000039.1, on the reverse strand, counting down.
TGGCATGAAGAATTCGCTGCAGGTCGTGGGCGAGCCGGTCATGAAGTTCGCTATCGAGTCCGGTTAGGGGTTCGTCAAGCAACAGGAGCCTTGGCGATGGGGCGAGAGCGCGAGCCAGTGCCACACGCTTTGATTCGCCCCCTGAAAGTGTGGCGACAGATTGTTTCGCTACCTGACTTAATCCAACCAGATCGAGTAAGTCACGACATCTTTTGGCGGCAATCGTTTTTTCTGTCTTGGCCATACGCAAACCGAACATGACATTGTCGTACACATTGAGATGAGGGAAAAGTTGATTGTCTTGAAAGACCATTCCGATCGATCGAAGATGAGTGGGAACACGAGAAAGATCTTTTCCATCAAGGATGATTGAACCTGTGGACGGAGCAATGAGTCCGGCGATGATTCGGAGTAACGTCGATTTGCCCGAACCAGAGGGTGCAACAACGGCGGTCGTGGTACCAGTGGGGACTTCTAAAGAAAGCCCGCTCAAGATCGGGCGATCGCCGTAACTGAAAGAAATGTTGTCAATGATCAAGCTCATATGTGTGACTTTCGATCAATAGTTACAACGATCATGGCAGTTAAAACGATTAATACCAACGATGCGACCATCCCAGTAGTTCGTGGTATCTCTCCGGCTTTTCCGAAGAGGCTCGCGATGATGATCGGAATTGTTCGTGATTCACGTCGTGTGAGAAAACTGGTGGCCCCAAATTCTCCGAGCGACATTGCCATTGAAAATGCCAAGCCAGTTGAAATAGCGGGCTTAAGTAGTGGTAATTCAACGGTGAAGAAACGCCGCCAAGGTCCGGCGCCCAAAGTTGATGCCGCAGATCGCAGGTCGTTGGGTATTCCATCAACGACTGGTAACGCTGAGCGCATGACGAATGGCAGGGCAATCGCAGCATGCACCACGGGAATCAATAACCACGAAGAGCGGAAATCAAAAGGTTGAAAGTCGTAGGTGATCAGGATTGCCAAACCGACCACTACTGGCGAGATCGCGAGCGGCAAAATGACCAAAGCTGAAAGTCGAGATTGGGAAGAGCGACGGTTGGAGAGCGCATACGTTGCCGCAATGCCAGTAGGAAGTGCGATGCAACTGGCGATGAGCGCATACTTGCCCGAGGTCTGAATCGCTCGCCACATGTTGAAATCAATGCCGCGCTGATTTTGGATTCCGAGAAATACTTTCCAACCTTTCAATGACCACGAATGACTTGTCCGCATCGATGCAGCGACCAGGGCAAGTAGGGGCACGGTAAAAAAGGCAGCGAGCGCAAGGAAAAAGCATTTTGGTGCCAACGAGAGTCGCCGATGCGAGACCGCTTGAACGCGAAAGGCAATGAGTTCTGTTGAGCGACTTCGGGACCACAATAAGAAGGCGATGGCGATCAAGAGCATTTGGGCGATTGCTAAAACCGTGGCCCCCGATAGGTCTCCAAGTTGAACGGCTCGGCGATAAATCTCAATATCTAAGGTTGCTAGCCCGGGCCCTCCCAAGATGGTGATGATCCCGTACGACGTGAAACACATGAAGAATGTCAGGGCGGTTGCTGAAAAAACTGCATTCTTGCCGAGAGGCATGATGACGTGACGCCAAGTTTGCAATGGGCTCGCCCCAAGAGTGCGGGCGCTGTCTATGAGTTGATCATCAATTGAATTCCAACGTGGACCGACCGTTCGCACCACTATTGAAATGTTGAAAAAGATGTGTGCCAAAACTATGGCAAGAGTGCTGTGGTGTAACGCCTTTGGAAGAACGGCGATGAATGCTGCTCCAACTGCGACGGTCGGTAGAACGAAGGGCACGGTGACGAGCGCAATAAATGTTCGTCTGCCGAAAAATTGATAACGACTGAGATACCAGGTTGCAATGACACCAAGGAAAATCGTGAATGCGGTCGAGAGGAGCGCTTGCCATAAAGAAAAGACCAGTGCTCGTTGAACCGGAGGCTTGGTCCAAATAGAAAAAATATCCGCTCTGTCGATGACCGAAGTTGCAAGAACGATCAGTGGAATGACCGCGGTAACGAAAACCAGCATCGCCGCAGGTATTGCAAAGATTCGAACGTTGCGTATTTTCATTTCAAGACGATGGCTGACCATTGCTCGGTCCAACTTTGGCGATTTTTTGCAATCTCATCAGACGGTATGGAAAAACTCGTGGTGATTTTAGGTGCGTAGTCAATGAATGATTGCGGTAAGGCAACGTCTTGATTGGCGGGATAGACAAACAAACTTTCTGGTAGTAACGCTTGAAAGGTCGGTCCGGCTAGATAGTCAACAAGTTGTTGCGCCTGATCCGAATACTTTGTGCCGCGTAAGACGCCGGCAAATTCAATTTGTTTAAAGCAGGTCTCGTTTGCGACGCCGGTCGGGGCAGGCGAGCCTTCCGCAAGAGGCGGATCGGCAAATATCACTTCTGCCGGAGGACTCGTCGAGTAGCTCACTACGAGCGGGCGATCTCCGCCGTAACGAGTGAATGCGGTGTAATAGGCCTCGTCCCAACTATCAACAACTTGAACATCGTTAGCAACGAGTTGTTCCCAGTAGTCGGGCCAACTGTCACCGAAGGCGGCAACAGTTGCAAGAAGAAATGCCAATCCAGTTGACGAAGTCGCTGGGTTTTCGACAACCAGCATTCCTTTGTAATTACTTGACACCAAGTCATCAAGGGTGAGCGGAGGTTCAGTTTGGCCAAGCGCCGCGATATCAAAATTGACGCACACGTCTCCGTAGTCAACTTCGGTGGCATCACTTGCAAAAATTTTGCTATCGGTCGCGCGTGAGATCAAGGTGTTGTCCACACCCCACATGACGTCACCTTCTGGATTGCCGGCTGTCAATGAAGCTTTGGCGACCATTTCGCCAGCGTCACCAGCAAGTGCGATATGGACTTTGATTCCGGTTTCTTGCGTAAAAGCATCGAATGCTGTTTCGGGGGGAGTGAAGGAGTCGTATGCAATCAGAGTTAAGTCTTTAGTTGTTGAAGTTTCTGAACTGCACGAGGTCGCCATGAATACGAGAGTCGCCACCAATGATGTGCCGATTGCGATGCTGGTTTTATTCATGACTGTTTTCCTGTCTCAAGTAGTGATTTGCCGAGAAAACCTGGATAAACGATTGCGAGAACGCCCGTTTCAATTTCAATGTTGATGTTGGTCTGATGGGCGATATTGCTCACACCTCGAGCAGATTGCGGGGCCAAATCTTCGTGGTTGAGGTTCCATTGCAATCCGTTGGTTGACACGCCAATCACTGAGGGTCCGAGTGGCATGAGGCTGACGGTCGTCCCAATAAGCACTTGGTCGTTGTGGGTTCGAGGTCCGTGCAATATTTGAACTCGATCGGCGCCGATCCATGCAACAAGATTTTGGACCGAACTTAAAGACTCATGCGAGAGTGCCGCAAGGACACCAAGGACATGGTCAATACGATCGCCCGAACCCCATAACAATGTGATGTTTCTAAACCCTTGGTTGATTGCGTACTGCAGCGCGAGTTCGGTATCTGTGTGGTCTTTGAGTGGATCGTAGGAAATCATCGTCCACGTTTCATGCTGTGATCTCGCTAAAGCACCTGGTGAAACTGAATCCATATCACCAAGAAAAACATGAGGGGTCAAGCCGAGCGACAGGGCATGGTCGAGCCCAGAGTCGGCGCATATGACTGTTGCATCGTTTGGAATATGGGCGAGGGCACGCAAGTCTGGGCGATCGCCACCGATCACGATGAGTGCATGAGATTCTTGATTCGTCATTCCAATCCCTCCGCTGGCATTACCCAGTTCAGGTTCTCGGGTCGGCGACAGCAGTCACCCTCTCAGCCCACCGATCTTGTGAGCTCCCCGTTGTGTTTAAAGCACTCTAGTTCAAAATTGTGGAATGAGCGATATCAGGTTCAATGAATATGAAGTGCGCGCTCGGTATCTGTGCACGAATGAGTACTTCAATTTCATCAATAACCTGTGAAAGTTCGTGGACCGAAAGAGAGTGGTCAAATTCAACTTTGGTAGCAACCAGCAGATCGTCTGGACTCAGATGCTCGGTGCGGAGGTGGATGACGTTCTTCGTGGCGTGATGAGAAAGGATGGCCGTTCTTATCGAAGCCACTTCGGAATCAAGCGCCGATTCGCCAATCAACAAGCCTTTCATTTCAATAGCGAGGAACGCGGCAATGATGATGAGCAGTACCCCGATTGAAATTGAACCCACTGCATCCCACCTTGGATTGTGGGTGTAATGCGCCGTGATAACTCCACCAAGTGCGAGAAGTAGTCCGATTTCGGCACCGACGTCTTCAAGTAAGACCACTGGCAATTCTGGTTGCTTCGCCGATTTGATGAATTTGAGCCAAGATTGACTTTTTGGCTTGATGCGCTGCGCTTCTTTCACCGCGGTTGAAAGTGAAAACGACTCGAGAAGAATCGCCGCAACCAAGATGCCAATGGCGATAGCCAGGTTGTCGGTTTCATGCGGGTCAGAGATTTTGTGGATTCCCTCATAGAGGGCAAATAGTCCGCCCATTGAGAAAAGAACGAGGGCAACGACGAATGACCAAAAATATCGTTCGCGTCCGTAGCCAAAAGGATGCAATGAATTGGCTTCTTTTTTGGCCCTTTTGCTTCCGAACAGGAGGAGCGCTTGATTGCTGGTATCGGCCAGCGAATGGACTGATTCTGCAAGTAAGCCAGCCGATTGAGTGAGAATAAATCCGACGAATTTTGCGATAGAAATTCCGAGATTGGCAGTAAACGCGGCGACGATTGCTTTCTTGCTTCCTTCTTGCATAGTGACAGAATGGCACATGCCAACAGGCGAAGTGTAAATGAGGGGGAATTTGGTATGTCACAAGTTTTGAACGGTCGAGTAGCTCTTGTCTCTGGTGGCGGTCGCGGCATTGGTCGGGGAATTTGCGAACTCCTGGCGAGCCATGGTGCCGCAATCGCAGTCAACTATCGCAAAGATAAAGAATCTGCCCTTGAAACGGTTGATGCAATCGTGGCGGCAGGGGGTCGGGCAAAGGCCTACGAAGCATCGGTTGATGATCCCGAGGCCGTTGCGGTCATGGTCGATCAAGTGCTCGCCGATTTTGGTTATGTCGACCTGCTCGTCTGTAACGCAGGTATTGCTTCTCGTGGTCGGGCCGTCGCTGATACTGATCCCAATGAAGTGCTTCGTTTGTTAAATACTCACGCCATTGGTCCGCACCATTTGGCTCGGTGTGTCCTGCCGTCGATGCGTACGCGTGGTCGTGGTGACATCATCATGATTTCGTCGGTTGCTACATCTCATATGACCGCGAATGGCGGGCCATACAGCATGGGTAAAGCAGCGATGGAAGCTTTGGCACTGACCTTGGCTAAAGAAGAACGCCAATTCGGAATTCATTGCAACATCGTGGCCCCAGGCTTAGTTGAAACCGATATGGGTCTTCGTTTGGCTCGAGCAATGACTGGTAAGAGCGAAATGGAAGACCTACGTAGTCTCGATCAGAGTTCGCCGTTTGGTCGAGTGTGTCAACCCCTCGACGTCGCCAACGTGGTGCTGTGGTTGTGCAGCGAAGGAGCGGGCTACGTCACAGGGCAACGTATTGAATGCGATGGCGGAGGGCCCAGGTAGCCCCCAAAAAGTGAAGGACGGCGGGGTTTTGTGACCTCAATCGGACAAGGTCTACGACGACACAGGTAGCCTCTCACATGTGAGCCCACTCGCCCCCCAAAGCACCACTGAAGTCAGCAGCATCATCACCATTACCGATGACGCCTTGGCCGAACTCGTGAAATTACGTGAATCCGAAGAAGATGCTGCATCGCTTGGTTTACGTCTTGAAATTGTGAGCGGACCTGGCGAAGAATTCAAGTACGACTTGTCGCTTGATGAGTTTCGTAAAGCGGCCTTCACCGATGAGGTGCGCACTCACAGTGGAATGAAGGTCATCATTCCGGCCAAAGATGTTGAACTGCTCGAAGGAGCAATTCTTGATTACTCATCAACTGGCGGATTGGTGATTCGAAATCCAAATAAGCCGTCAGTTCCGATGATTGAGGGCTTAGTTAATGACGACGCACTTTCAGCAGAAATCGAAGCAATCGTCGCAACTGAAGTCAACCCAGCACTTGCAGCTCACGGTGGTTTCGTGACGTTCGCTGGGCACGACGAAGCCGGTACCGCGTATCTCACCATGGGTGGCGGTTGCCACGGTTGTTCGATGAGTAAAGTCACGATGCTCGAAGGTGTCCAAACCACTCTCGTGGAAAAAGTTGAAGGAATTCAGCGAGTTCGTGACATGACCGATCACCAATCGGGCGAAAATCCTTTTTATCGCTGAGGTCCTCGAACGAGTCGACCAGGCAGTTGGCCAGTAAACGAATCGTTGTCAACGGTTTGAACACCAGCAACGAATGTTGCCTTGTAACCCTGTCCATGTTGGACCAGGCGGCGACCATTTGCTGGTAAGTCGTAGGCCATGCGCGGGACGTCGAAACCGAGGTTGTCGTAATCAATGATGTTGATGTCGGCGCGCATTCCGGGAGCGATCAATCCACGATCGTGTAATCCGTAAAACTCGGCGGTTTGACGAGTCTGACGATGAACAATGAATTCAAGCGGTAGGCGTGGTCCACGAGTGCGGTCACGCGTCCAATGCGTCAACATAAATGTGGGCATACCGCCATCGCAGATTGCTCCGCAGTGTGCTCCAGCATCAGATAGGCCCATTCGTGTATGCGGATGACGATGGGCTTCATAAGCCATGGAGAGATCGCCGTACGAATAGTTGAAGAATGGCGCATAGATCATGCCGTTGCCATCGTCGCGACACAATTGATCAACGATGAGCTGCATGGGGTTAACCCCCGTGCGACGCGCTATGCCTCCGATTGAATCTTCACGACTCGGTTCGTAATCAATATTTGCTCCATCAACAATCCACATGCCATCTAATTTGTCGAACACGATCTTTTGGAAGAGGCCACCATCGTTAGGAATCTCATTGAGGAGTCGTTCGCGTCGCACCGGGTCAGCGAGTGCAATTAAGCGTTCGGCCAACGGAAGATTCTGCACTTCGGCGTAGGCCGGATGGAAAAGCAGGGGATGGGCACTTCCTTGCATGCAGTACATGATGCCGATTGAGCGACCAGCTACTTGCGTGTAAATCGGGATGCCATCGTCGTGTGCTTGAGTGAGTAGTTCAAGGACTGAACGCCACAGATCAGGGGACTGATCGGTTTGGCTGAGGTTCACACTGACAGGGCGACCCGATCGTTGCGCGAGTTCGCGCATCCATGGCCATTCTTCAATAGGTACTCGTACATGTTCGGGCGAAAACTGGAAATTTCCGTGACCGACTCGAGACATGGCATCAGCAATGGCGTACAACTCGGCTGGATCAACCATGGTGCCAGGAACAAGTTCGCCACTCTTTGATTTGTGTAATGGCGTACGACTTGTTGAGAAACCAAGCGCGCCAGCACGTAAGGCTTCTTCAACTAAACGTGCCATGTTGACGCAATCGTCGGCGTTGGCTGGTTCGTTATCTGCTCCACGTTGTCCCATGACATACGCGCGAAGAGCGCCGTGAGCGATCTGTGTTCCAACATCAATCAC
>WLMQ01000038.1 GCA_009700145.1 Actinomycetota bacterium | reverse complement strand
CTTTGGCTGCCGTGAATGGAGCTGCTGTTGGAGCAGGAATGAACTTGGCGCTTGGTTGCGACGTTCGTATCGCAGCGCGTCGAGCAAAGTTTGATACGCGTTTCTTGCAAATCGGAATTCATCCAGGTGGTGGTCATACTTGGATGTTGCGTCGAATTGCCGGACCACAAACGACGATGGCGACAGTCATATTCGGCGAGGTTGTTGATGGTGCAGAAGCAGAGCGTCTTGGCATTGTGCATCGTTGTGTTGATGATGATCAATTGCAAGCAGTCGCTCATGCAATGGCAGCACGAGCTGCATCGGCCCCACGCGAATTAGTCATTGAAACGAAAAAGACGATTCAAGCCATGGCTGATGTCTCTGAACACCCTGTCGCAGTTGAACGCGAACTCACGCCTCAGTTGTGGAGTACGCGTCAGCCATGGTTCGCCGAACGTATTGCGGCGTTACAAAACCAGATCTCTTCAAAGAAGTAGATCCCTGCGAACGTTGGCGAAATTCGGGACTATCGTCCCGCCAAAAGTGACTTGCTTTTTCTCTGAATTGTTGTACGGTTCACTTTAAGGGGAGTTCAACGGAGCCTTTAAAGGAGGACCGAATGAGCAAGCGCCATCGAAGTCAGGAAGCGGTACCGCTACCTCGTGCCGAGCAGCGGGCCCACGCCCACGGTGAACGCCATCGTGTTCACAGTGAGTTGCAGGAATTGGCCGAGCTGGTCAGTCACGGAGTCGAGCCAGATGATGTAGTTGAACCTGGAGCCGAGTGGAAGCCGCTTCATCATCACGATGCGGCAAAGGCGGTGAAAAAACTTGATCACAGTCGCAACTTGCGACATTGGAAGGTCAAGGAATGGAAGCGCCGTACTACGGTTCGTCGGCAAAAAGCCGAGGCGTACCGCAACCTTGCGCAATCAGCCTGATTGAACTTGTTTTAAAGCCAGCGCTGCGATAGTTCGTCGCGTCGCTCGTTCCATTCTTCAGCGGTGATCGCGTAACGCACGTGGTCTTCCCACACGCCGTTGATTTCGAGGAATCGAAGTGCAGTTCCTTCATCGCGGATTTCTAACTTTTCCATCACGCGACGACTATTGCTATTGCGTGGAACGATACAGATCTCAATACGGTGCAAGCCGAGGTCAACAAGTGCGTAGCGACTGATCACCACAACACCTTCGGCGATGTACGACTGTCCAGCCTGGCCTTGGTCAATCCAGTAACCGATGGTGCCGGTCATTAATGCGCCGCGCTGAACCGAATTGAGATTGACTTCGCCCGCAAAGTTTTGATTGACGAACAAACCAAACGTGTAGGCCGTACCGTTTTGCCGTTCACGGTCACGAATACTGCATCTCGCACTGAATGCATCGCGATCAGTCTCGGGATCGGGGGCATGTCTGATTTTCTGTGGTTCCCAAATAGTGAGCCACTCATGATTGCGTCGACGAACTTCGGACCATGCTGCGAAATCGGAGGGCACTAATGGGCGCAAAAGAACACGTTGTCCGTACAACCGAATTCCGGCATTTGCTCGAGCTGGATGTGAATCGAAATTGCTCATACGTTGCTCAATAGTTCAGCACAAACGCCGTCAAGGATGTTGTTCGTTGAGACAGTTAATTCATCGGCACCCATGGAGCGCATTAATGCAACCAGCACACAGCAACCGCCGACAATGACGTCGGCGCGTTCGGGTGGAAGTCCGGGATTATGTAATCGATCGGCTAAAGACTCGGTCGCCAAGGTTCGAAAGACATCTTCGATGGCATCACGGGTCAATATGAAACCATGGAGTTCTTTGGCATCAAATACTTGCTGACCGATTTCAATTGCCGCAATTGTCACGATTGTTCCGGCGGTGCCAATGATCTGACGCACATGCTTCATTGAGGGATTGGTTCGTAGTACATCCTCGAAGAAGTCTTCAACTTCGCCAATGGCGTTCAATAGTTCTTCTGGTAGAGGAGGATCATGACGCAAGTGTCGTTCGGTCATTCTGACTGCCCCAACATCAATGCTGTACGCATGCGAAAGCTGAGTGGTTCCCATGATGAGTTCGGTTGAACCGCCGCCGATATCAATGATCAGGTGGCCATTGGGGTCGGTTGCAATTTGTGAAGTGCAACCGAGGTACGCCAACCGCGCTTCCGTTTCGCCACTGACAAGTTCTGGTCGAACCCCCAAGACTTTTTCTGCTTGGTCAAAGAACTCTTCACGGTTCAGTGCATCGCGTGATGCGCTTGATGCGATGATTCGTAACTGAGGTGAATCATGTTGATCAAGCAGAGAGCGATACGTCGAGAGACAATTGATTGTTCGTTCGATCGCTTCAGGTAACAGATTGCGAGTTTGATCAACGCCTTGTCCGAGTCGAGTGACAGTTACTTGACGTTCAAGAGTTCGTCCATTGCGATCAACGATCAGCAAGTTGGTCGAATTGGTTCCGATATCAATCGCGGCAACTTTGCCGAATCGCGAATTGCCAATTGTTGGGACGTGATCATGTTTCGCGAGTCGCTCGGCAACCCAACGACCAACCGGATCATTTCCGCCAGCGAGGTGCCATGCGTAGTGAGCATGTAGACACTTCACTCCGATACGAGTGCCAGCAACACCACCCGAGGGTCGTGGACCAACATGATCAAGAGGGATATAGGCGTCACGTTCGGCCTGATATTCCCGGTGAGCATTTTCTAGTGCGGTCGCATCAACTTCGGCTTCTGCTTCGTTAACGCCTCCCGCTGCTTCAAGACGACTGACTGCAACTAGTGCTTCGGGGGAGCAAAGCCAATACAAGGTCGGCATTGGTGTCCCGTCGGCGAGGAATGGCGCATTCTTGATAACAACAGGAACTCCATTGTTGTCACGAACGACAACAGCAAATAAACCGCTGGGCTCGCGTCCGAGAAGTTGGGTAACTATCTCGCGATCGTGAGGACTGGCAACGAAGTCGTTGTTCAACTCTCGCGATTGCGACGGCGGCGGAACGGGCGCACGATGAACAACAGGATGCCCAAGATTGCTCCAGCAATGGGAAGAAGTCGCTTCAACATTGCGCCACCAGCAACTGACTGCAGGTTCAATGGTTCAGCAGCGGGTCCTTCAATTTTGCGAATCTTTGGTTCGTCCGCTGATGCATCAGTGACTTGACCTGTTGTTGGGGTTTTGGTCGATGAAGAACCAGCAACTGGTGCGCTCGCTGATGGAGCAGGTGCACCGCCTTCGCGGTCAATGAGTGCATTCAAGTTGTCGGCGAATTGTGCGATGAGTTTTTCGCTGATGTCAGCGAGCGCACCGCGTCCGAACTGCGCCACCTTGCCGGTAATCGCAAGATCGGTGACGACGTTGACTGAGGTACTTGTTGGGGTGATCGCAGTGAGTTGGGCAGTGATCGTTGCCGAAGCGTTGCCTTTGCCGCCGATGTCACGACCAGATGCTTTGAGGTGAGCGCGAAAGTTCACCGCATCGAGTTCAACAAATTGAGCTTCACCTTTGAATTGGGCAACGATTGGCCCAACCTTGATTTTGACTCCGCCTTTGAAGACATCGCCATGAACTTCATGCAGTTCGGCACCAGCCAAACATGGAGCGATGCGCTCGAGGTCGGTGAGAACAACCCACGTTTCGGCGATGGGTTGGTTGACGGTGAAAGTGTGGTTTAGGTCCATTGCGCAAGGTCCTCCTGCGTGTCGATGTCGGCCGCGGAACCAGGGCAATCTACTTGCGAAACGAGCTCGGGACGCAGGCGGATTAGATCTCGGGCTCCAGAGTCACCAGAATTTGGTAACAGAGGCCACATTGATTCGTGAAGTCGCACCGGATTTCCGTTCCGTCCACCATATGTAGCCACGGCAATTGGAGTCGTGGCATTGGCAACGCGTCGCCAGGCCTCGGCGGTCACGAAGGGTTGGTCGGCGAGTCCGATGACGACAGCGCTGGCCTTCAGGCGCTGGGCCTCGTGAATCCCCATGACAACCGAACCACTTTGTCCATCGGCCCAACGGTTGTTGTGGACGACGGTGACATTGGGATGGGCGAGTTTGGTCGGGGGAATATTGGCGGCCCCAGTGACGACGACAATGTGAGCGAAGCCGGCCCCGAGCACTTGTTGCAGCGACATCTCGAAAATGCTCGCGCCTCCTGATTGGGGCAAAGTCACGAGAAGTTTGTGCTCAGAACCCAAAAATCTCGAACCAGCGCCAGCGGCCAAAAGGATGGCCACGTTGTCAGTTGGAGGGGTCTGTGACCCATGCTCTGAGGAAATATCCACGTCGCTATCTTGCCTCATGACCAGCACTTTTGTCATGAAATTGCCGATTTTTAGGCTCAAATATGACAGGGACGCAACAAATATGACAGTTGTGTTGCGATATCGTGTCAAAAATCCTTCGGGTACTTGATTCGAGATGAGATATGAACGATTCACATACGAATAATTTTGGGCGTCGATTCATCGCCGTCGTGAGCGTGGTTCTTTGTGTCGTCTCTTTTGTTTCGACGACGTCAGTTGCGTCGGCCCAATCAGTTGTGGGCATGTCAGTCGTCATTCCTGACATCGATCCGCTGGCACTTTCGGCCAATCGAGCTCTCGAGCAACTACGTGACGATCTCGTTCGGTTTGAAGGCACGCCCGGAACAAGTATTTCTTTTATTCGTTTGCGTCGGGCGACCGCCGAACTAGTTGCTGACCGACTGACCCTTGACCCCAAAGAGTTAGAAGCAGCGTGGGCCGACTCGGACATTAGTCATCAAACGGCGTTACTCGCAGCGTTGACTCAGGTGGGCGTTCCCTATAAGCGATTTGCCATGAAGCCAGGAGTCGGGTTCGATTGCTCGGGTCTGACATCGTTTGCTTGGGGACAAGCCGGATTCAACCTTCCGCATAACTCGACCCGCCAAATTCGTGCGGCCGATCCTCGCACGCAAGAAACTGCTCAAGCCGGAGACCTGCTGCGTTATCCCGGTCACGTCATGATGTGGCTCGGTGTTGGTGAAGCAGTGATTCACTCACCACAACCTCGTCAATTCGTTGAAGTAAAAAATCTCTCGACGCGCTCAATGAATCGCAGCACCTTTGGTGATCCCACCGAGTAGTTGCTTTATGCCCCGAATTGATCGGCTGTTGTTGTCGCCGTAAAAGAGAGTGCCGTGATTGCAAGATCGGCGGTGTCCATTGAAGCCACAACTCCGAGATCGTTGAAAGCGCAATAGGTCTTTGATTGGGTGGCGCCGTTGCTATCAACCACGGGGATGGCGCTACACGTTGCGTTGTTGTCAACTATGACTTCCGATGAAGCAACGGCAGAACCGACTGCCACTCGTGCATCTTGTTGCATACGTTCAATGGCTGCTTTCTTAAAAATCGTTGAAACTAGTTGGCGGTCAGACACTCGCGATTCATCGATGCCAGGTGCGCAATCGGAGGTAATCGTTGAGCACGTCAAGGTGGTGCCATTGACTGAGTAGATGTATCGAACTTCGGCAATCGTGATGCTCGTCCCGAATGAGGGGTCAAACGCGAGAGTTGCGGCGGTGTGAAGGTCGCCGAATTTGGTGACAACCTCGTAGGCGACAGTGAAATTGGCGATGGGAGTCGAATTCAAAATGGCGATGACTTCTTGAATGGCGGTATCGGAGACCGCAGGAACGGTTTCTTCGGGCATCAAGGTTGGTCGTTCGCCAGTAAAACAACCGCTCAGCACGAGAGCACCAATACTGGCACTAGCGAGCAACTTGACGAGTCGATGCGAATTCACGCTAGAAGCCTAGAGTCAAATGACTATTGAAACCTGAACAGAAATTGTTTTCTGAGCACCTTGGTCTCGTAGCGTAAAGATCGTGATTGAACTTGATGCCTCCACGGTCCTTCTGCAATGGGCAGTCGGCGGAATGTTGGGGTGTTGGTATACAACCCGCCATCGCGAAGTTGGATTGGGTTATGGGTGGTTGTTGCGCGGGACTTACGTGTTGATGGCTGCGGCGGCGGCCTACATCGGATTCGCCTCGGCTTCTTCATCATCTGCAGAAACGATTCGTGACATCGGAGCTGTCGGTGTGGCGATTGCAATTGCACTTGGTCTGGGTCAAAGCATTAGTCGGCGCAAGGCTGGAGTGAGCGGCTATGTCGGTGAGCATGACCGACGATCACAACGGGTTGCCGAAATGACGGGTATTGAGCGTGACGATTCTGGAAAAGAAGTAGGCAGCGGCAAAGAATTTGAACCGCTCATTGATTTGTTACCCGTAGCTACAGGACTCATTGCGTTAATTGCTGCCGGAGTTTCTGATGGTGGCAACGATGCTGTCGCCATTATTCGGACAGTTGTTGGCGCGGCCTTTTTAGGTTTTGTATCCGATGCCATGTTGCTTGGTCATTGGTACCTCGTTCAGCCAGGACTTCCACGGCGCCATGTCAATGACATCGTGCGTACGTTTCTAGTTATTTGGCCACTTGAAGTGATCGTGATGTTGATTCCGACAGGAATGTTCAGTGTCTTTTCAGGGACAGTTGATGATGGTTGGAGCGGACAATTGGGTTGGTTTTGGGCGGCCTGCGCAATCACCACCGGAGTTTTAAGCGTCGTGACGTTGAAGGCCCTTCAAGAACGCGCGTATTCAGCCGTGATGGCAGCAACCGGATTGATGTACCTCGCAATTTTGACTGCGTTCGGAACCGATCTTGTCGCCCGCGCAGTACTTGCTGGCTAGTTCAATAATTCAAAGCAATTACGGATCAACGACCCACGAATTGATGGCGTAACTTTTGTCAGCGTGCACTTCGATGATTGCCGTAGAGACTGCATGTCGCACGCCGCCGGTCGTTGATACTGCGAGCCGAACCTTTCGTTGAACGGTTTGACTAATTACGCCGACTTTGTATGAAGAAATTCCTTGGGTTGGAGCAAGTGACAAGGCGAGTTGAAATTTGGCCGCGACAACTCCTCCGGACATGCCAAATTCGTATGTGGTGGTTGTGCCTGTTGCGCGTACGCCAGTATTCGGGACGAAGATATAGCCGTCGACAAGAAAACGGTTTGTCGTTGACACTGTTCCATTGAGTCGGACATCAACACCCCACGTTGTGCTCGGGGCGAGCGTTGATGAAACATATGAAACTGGCGTGGCATTTGCAACAGGAATAATTGAGTGGCTCGCAACAGCGGTCGTTGTTCCATCAGGTAGCAAGACAGTGTCGGCAGGAATAACCACAGCGGTATTACTCTGACCAAAGTTCACCGTTCGAATGGAAACACCTTCACTGCCACGTGTTGTCGAAGTTGAGACACGCCGATTAAAACGCACCGATGATTCTTGAACAGTCAGCGTTGCGCCACTTCCCAAAAGCAAAGTTGCGCCTTTTCCAGTGATCTCATGACTTTTAGGAGCAGTTGAGGCATAGGCCGCCTGAGCATCTACGGCACATCCGCCATAACTTCCTTCACCAAAGACCACCTGTGCGCCGCCAGTAATGATGAGCGGTCGTTCAAAGTAATAAATGCCCGAAGCAAAGTAATGTGTTCCGCTCGTGAGCGTGAGCGCCGTGGTGCCGAGATAGCGACCAGGAAAATACAACGAACAAGTGCCTATCGAAGCCTGTGATCCTGGTCGTTCAAAACTAGGAATTTGTGGAAGTTGTGGGTAGTTCCAAACTGACCCAGTGGGATTATCTCCGGCCAATTGCCACCATTGTTTTGCGATGCTGGTCCAACTAGTCGATCCATCATTGGTGAAGTTGCTACTGAGAGGAGCTGTTGCGGTGCCAGCATTGATCAAAATGTTCCCGCTCAAAGCTGTCGTGATTGCGCCAGCCCATGATGGTGTTGTGATGTTTGTAGTAGTTCCCGAATTCAGCGTGGTGATTGTGCCGTAGCGATTTGCACCCGAGGTATAACTTGTGACAGTGGTACATGTTGAGTTGACGTTGTATCCATTGATCGACCAGTTTGCCGAAGCAGCGAAGCATGCAGATGGCCCGAAATCGCGCTGCAATGTAATTGCCATTCGGGTTCCGGACTTCACGGCTTCGGCCGCTGAGTTCTGCTCGTGCAGCGCAGGTCGCGTATCAAGCAAGACTCGTGTGAAAGTTAGTAATCCGATCGCGATCACGCTGCCAACAACCATCAAGATCAGCACAAGCAAAAGTGCCGAACCTTGATCGCGCTCGGAGAGTTCTTTGCGGAAAGTAGGAACGTTTGTCATGACGGCCGCGACACCATCAAGCACGAAACTGCTTCATCGGGAGTCAAAGTGATGACGACTCCTGGTGAGCCATCAGTTGGGCTTCGCAGGCGACTAGCTGGCAGGGCTGTTCCCGCAGAAGAACACTCGGCTCGAACAAAGGTGTATCCAGACTTTGGAGTCTCAGTGATCTGGACTGTTCGTGTTGTCGTCCCGCTGGGAAAGGTGTAATCGAATGTTGCCGAAGATGACTGCAAAGTATTGAGGGCACGCACGCCAACATCTGTCGTGTATGACCAAGTGCCAGTTGCCTCAGAAAGTACACCCGCTTGTTCAATCCGCTTTTGTACCGTGACGGTGCCACCACAAACTGCGGCACTAATCGAACGCAACACATTTCCCAATTGGGCAAATGAAGCGGAGTTCGCAGGCAAGAAAAAATCTGCTGCGGCAGCGTTACCGGGACTTGATGGCCCAGTTCCGTTCCAGACCACATTGCCGACTACTGACTTCATGCGATCTTGGTTAGTTGTGCTGGCATCGTTGCCAACCAAGATGCCGACAATGCGGGCGCCAGTGCCACGGCCGTAGTTGGCTGCAGTGACCGCTCGAGACAGATCGGTCGTATTGAATCGCGCATCGCCGTCATTGGGAGTGTTCGTCCGGTTGCGGTTGGGTTCGCCGTCTGAAATAAAGACGACGAGCTCAGGTAATTGCGAGAATGCGGTGCCAGCAGTAGTGCGAAATGCTTGCCATAAGCCGTCTTCCCAGTTTGTACCTGATCCCCACCGGGCAGTGGCTAGGTCTTGGTTATCAACCTTTGTTCGCATTGCAGTGAGTTCGGTTGAAGGATTGAGAATGTTGACGTACTGGCCTGCGGTGGTCGGGTAGTACGAATATGCAGAAACATCGAATCCCACAATGCGCAAATATGTCGGCGTTCCCGAAAAAGCATCGATAAATCCGAGTGCTGCATTAACGAGCGATGTTGCGCCACCTTGGGAGGGAATAGAACTTGAAGTGTCAAGGACAACTGTGACGGTTCCTCCACAACGGGTTGGCGGTGCAGATGGATCAATAATTCCACCCGTGTAATCGGTTGGTAATTGATCTTGTGATGAAAGCCCTGCACCACCTGTTGTGAATTCTTCGCCACTTCCGAAAACAACTTGGACGTCTTCGCCGATCGGTCGCAGGACGACTTGATTGCGAGAAGTCACGGTGACTGCATGAATGGGGGATTGGGTTGGATTCCAAGTCGATGGAGGAGCGGCGAGTTGGTGCGCCACACCTACTTGAGTAACAACTTGAGTAGTCAGTCCGACATTGCGAATTTCATAGCGCTGCAACTGCCATTCATCGTTGACCTGAACATAGCGATACGAAACGACGTAGTTGGTAGTGGTGCCGCTTTCTGAAATATCAGCGCGATTCAGTGTGAGAACGTTGGTGCCTGGCAATTTCTTAGTGGCGGTTGGTTGGTAGAGAGGGTCAATATTGCGACTTGTTGCGGATGCAAGATCATTTGGAATCCAAGCCTGCAAAAAAGTGATGTCTTTTGACTCGGAAAGGCGATCTTTGATGGGGTGTTCAGTTCGGAGAATCACAATCATCGCAGCCGAAAGGCTGGTCATGATGATTCCAAGAATGGTGACAGTGATAAGTAGTTCAACCAGAGTCATACCGCGATCGCGGCGACTCATTGGCTGATGGGTCTTACGAAATCGAACGTGGAAACACATTGCTTTTCACCACCTCTAACGTTTTCGAATAGCCAGAGGGCGATGTCACCATGAATGTGATGCGTTGCAAAGTACGTGCAGTTGTCAATGAAGCAGTTTCATTGCATTCAGTTCCGGACAAACCATTGGTCGTCAGCCAGGTGCCTGTTGATGTTGATGTTGGGTTCCAAAAATACATAGCGGTCAACGTGACAGAACTTGTCGGCCAGTCAACGGTTCCAGCGGCAGCCTGAATGATCGGGAGGTAGCCGCCGTTGGTGTTATTGGCCGGGCAAGGAATGTAGGCGTAATTTGCTAATCGATCCGCAGCGCTTCCGAGCACCGCTTCAACTTTGGCTTGATCGTCTGAGAAAGACGACATTCGGATGGCTGACCACATGGCGCCGAGAACACCAGAGACCACGATGCCCATTAAGGCAACGGCAATGACGACTTCAATGAGGCTTGAACCTCGGTCGTGTCTTTTCATGGTGGTCCTACTCAGTGAATGTCGTGTTTTCAACACGTCTTTCATCGGCACGAGGACGGTTCTGAATTGTCAGGAAATTGTTAAGAAGCGATCAAACCGTGAGAATCAGATTTAAAAAATGACTCCTGCTGCTCGCAATGCTGCAGCATCAAGCCCAACTTCTGAGACCACTTCGTCGCTGTGTTGTCCTGGGCTGGGGGCGAGGCTGCCAGCCTGAGATGGAGTTGCCGAAAACCGCGCTGCTGGACGAGGCTCGCGAAGTCGACCGGCAACAGGGTGCTCACGTTCGATGAAGACCTGATTGTTGCGAATTTGCGGCTGTTGTGGCAGATCAGCCAGCGTCACGACCGAGGCGGCAGGAACGTCGAATGATTGAGCACGCTTGACAAATTCGTCGGAGGGCTGTTGGGCCGAGAGTTCAGTCATCAGAGGAACCAACTCTGAGGCATTCATCGTGCGTCCGGCCATTGTTGCAAAACGTTCGTCGTCGGCAAGTTCGGGGCGACCAAAGGTTTGGCATAGTCCACGGAATTCGCTATCGCTGACAACCGAGACGGCAGCGAATCCATCTTTGAGTCGCGTGATGCCGTAATTCTGTCCAATCGTCGGAGTGCGGTTCGCGTCATCATCAAGCAACACGGCATCCATGCCCGAATCGGGCCACATAAATGAAACCGCGGCATCGAGCATTGCTAAAACAATGTGCTGACCGTCGGCGTTGCCCGCAGCACGGGCGTACAGTGCTGACGAAATTGCTTGAGCCGCGGTGAGCGATGTGACTTTGTCGCACAAGAGAGTTCGAAACAACGATGGCTCGCCATTGCGCGGATCGGTTTGCACACTCGCGAGACCCGATGCTGCTTGGATCACATTGTCATAGACGCGATGTCCACTGTTGGGTCCATCAGGTCCGTAGCCGCTGATACTCACGTAGATCAATTGCGGATTCACTGCCTTGAGATCTTCGTAACCAATACCGAGTCGTTCAACCGCACCGGGTCGAAAGTTTTGAATGACTACATCGGCAGTTTCGGCAAGCTTTTTGAGAACCGCGACACCTTGTTCACTTTTCAGGTCGACCACGAGTGAACGCTTGCCGCGGTTGTTGTTGACGAAAATGCCGGTCATTCCACCTTTGGCTGAGCCGATGTAGCGCATGAAGTCACCGATACCTGGAGACTCGACCTTGATGACGTCGGCACCCTGATCGGCCAGCATCATCGCAGCGAGGGGGCCAGAGATCATGACCGACAAGTCAAGAACTTTGATTCCGTGAAGTGGACCGTGTGAACTCGGATTTTTGTTCATAGTAGATATTCGCGCATCACGTGGGGGAGACAAGAGGCCAAGGACGATTGCGTTCAACATGCAGAGCGATATCGAGGAGCAACTGTTCGGTGAAGTGACGCGACACAACTTGTAAGCCGACAGGAAGACCGTCGACGAAGCCAGCCGGAATAGAAATTGCGGGGTTGCCGTGCAGATTGGCAGGGAAAGTCAAACGTCCGTTATTTCCAGCACCGGCGCGAACGCCACCAAATGTTGACGGAAGAGGACCCTCTGCATCAAACGCGATATCTGGGTTAGAAGCGGTGAGAACTAGATCCACGCCATTCAACGGATCAAATATTTGGGCCATACGTTCGTTCAGCGCAGTGCGGCGTGCTTCGATTCGGGCACGAGACTCTGGCCCATAACGATCCATCGTCGCGGTTAAGCCCATGCGGATTTCGGGTGTCAAGACATCGGCGCAATCTGGCCATAACTCGCCGAGTTGCGCATGGATTGACAACATTCCGCTGATGCTCCATGCCGCCCCCATGCTTGGAATTGATGTGTCAAGATCAATTCGCTTCCATCCGTGTTCGACAATGAGTTGATCGGCTTCCGCGCTTAAGACTTCCCACATTGCTGGCGACACAACTGCTCCGCCCCAATCGGGGACGACTGCGACACGTAAACCGCGAAGTGCTTGAGTGAATGAACCAAGTTCGGGTTCCCATTTTCCAACACTGGGCAAACTGAGCGGATCACGAGGATCGTGGCCAGAAGTGACGTCAAACCATCGAGCAGTGTCGCGCACACTGCGAGTCACGCAACCAGTCACCGTCGTGAGATTTCCGAATTGCACTTTTGGTGCTCGTGGAATTCTGCCGTACGTAGCCTTAAGGCCAACTAACCCTGTGAAACCTGCGGGAATACGAATAGATCCACCACCATCACCAGCAGTGGCCATGGTGATAATTCCTCCAGCAACTGCAGCAGCGCTTCCACCTGAAGAACCACCAGGAGTGCGATCGTGTTGCCAAGGATTATGAGTTGCACCATGCATGACTGTTCGTGTGACGTTGACACCACCGAATTCGCTTGCAGTTGTTTGGCCGACTAAGACAACTCCCGCATCTTCGAGTCGTTGAACCATGACTGAAGAAAAGTCAGAGACGAGATGCGAAAGTGCGACGCAGGCTTCGGTGTCAGGCCACCCAGCAACTTGATCAAGTTCTTTGATGCCGATGGGAACGCCACCAAATGGCAAGTTGACATCGGACGATCGTGCTGAGGCGTAGGCGCGATCGCGATCAAGGTGTCCAAAAGCATTGAGATCGCTCGCCTCGATAGCGGCGTAAGTCGCATCAAGTTCTTCAACGGGGGAGCGTTCGCCAGAACGGAAAGCCTCAACGAGCGAACACGCATCACCTTGCCATGTGTCGGGGGTCGAATCTTTTTTACCTGAGTGAGAAGTCACAGCCATAGGTGCTGACGATAGTGCCCGCCTAGAGTTTGCAGCGATGGACAGCCGACAGTTCTTGGGATTACAGCCCACTCATAATCCTCATCGCTGGGTTTTGCCCGTCGTTCAAGGCATTAGTACTGGCGGAGGCTTCCTTTTTGGGGGCTGTGGTCTGGGTGCGGCGGTCGCCGCGATGGAAGGAACGTCGGGCCGTAAAGCAGTATGGGCAACAGCGCAATATTTGTCGTATGCCAAGCCTGGTGAAGTGATGGACATCGATGTCACGTTGGCAGTGCATGGTCATCAGATCACTCAAGCTCGCGCGGTGTGTCATGTCGGTGACCGTGAAATTTTGACGGTGAATGCTGCTCTTGGCGATCGTGATCTTGAGGAGAATGGTCAATTCGAAAAGATGCCATTGAATATTCCCAAACCGCTTGATTGCAAAGAACGTCCGCATGTGCTTGATTGGTCGGGAACGATTAGCGGACGCATGGATCAACGTATGGTCAAGGGCCGTGAAGAACTTGAAGAACTTGACGGCACACCTGGTGATGGTCAGGTTTTGTTGTGGTCACGTATTCCTGAAGTGATTGAAGGTGTTGATGCCGCGACGTTGTCGATTTTGGGTGACTTCGTTCCGATGGGCGTCGGTCAATCACTAGGAATTCGTGGTGGCGGAAACAGCCTTGATAACACCTTGCGAATCGGAAAATTAGTACCGACTGAGTGGGTGTTGCTCGATATTCGCATTCACATGGTCGAACGTGGTTTTGGACATGGCTTAGTTCATATGTTTGCTGAAGACGGCACGTTGATGGCGACGGCGAGTCAAAGTTGCATCATTCGCTTCTGGCGCGACATGCCGGGACCGGGCCCCTCTGGGAAAGCAAAGAAATAGCCCAAGTCTTTCCGGGGTGGCGTCGTCGGCAACAATGAAGTCATGACAAACTCGCTCCCTCGTCGCCCAGGTATGACTGTTCCGTTGCCGGGTCATTTGCACACGCATCGTGAACGTCTGAACGAACTGGCCGATATGGGCTACACCGATATTTGGTCGGCCGAATCAGATGGTGCCGACGCGTTTACTCCGCTTGCGATGGCTGCTGCATGGGAACCGCGGTTGCGCTTAGGAACCGCCATCGTTCCGGCGTACACGCGTTCACCAGCCTGCTTTGCCCAAAGTGTCGCCAGCATGGCTGACGCCGCTCCTGGACGTTTCGCGATTGGCATTGGTTCAAGTAGCAACGTCATCGTTGAAAAGTGGAACGGAATCCCATTCGTCGAGCCGTACAAGAAAGTTCGCGATGTTGTGCGTTTCTTGAACGATGCATTGTCAGGGGAGAAAGTTGCCAAGTCGTACGACACGTTTGAAGTCAATGGTTTCAAGTTGGGCGTGCGTCCCGAAGTGAAGCCAAAGATTTTGGTGGCAGCCCTTCGTGAAGGAATGTTGCGTCTTGCTGGTCGCGAATCAGATGGTGCAATTATCAATTGGTTGTCGCCAACTGACGTGCGTCGAGTTGCCGAAGTTGTGAATGATGCTGCGGGTGGGGAAGAGCGCGAAATTGTGGCACGAATTTTTGTGTGCCCAAGCGAGAATGCCGAAGTGGTTCGAGCCGCTGGTCGTTTTGCAATTGCGGCGTATCTGAACGTGCCGGTGTACGCCGAATTCCATCGCTGGCTTGGTCGTGGACCGCAGCTGCAAGGTATGTGGGATGCATGGAAAGCGGGAGACCGTAAGGCTGCGTTGGCGGCAATTCCCGACGAAGTTGTCGACGACATCTTGATTCATGGTTCGCCGGCTGAATGTCGCGCCAAAATTCAGGCGTACTTTGACAACGGTGTCACGACGAGCTCGCTAGCAATTTTGGCTCTTGATCCAGAATTGAATTACTGGGAATCAGTCAAGGCTTTGTCGCCGAGCGCGTATTAATCACGCTGCTTGAACTTGCCGTTTCTCGGCGAGATAGCGACGAATATCGGCGATATGGCGAAGTCCATTGCGACATACCTCGTCGGACAAGAT
This sequence comes from Actinomycetota bacterium, assembly GCA_009700145.1. Classification (GTDB taxonomy): domain Bacteria; phylum Actinomycetota; class Acidimicrobiia; order Acidimicrobiales; family Ilumatobacteraceae; genus Casp-actino8. The sequence continues at coordinate 305 of WLMQ01000038.1, read as the reverse complement.
GAATCGCGGGTCGATACCCACCGGTGTGGTTTCAAGGCCAGCGAGTTGGAGTTGAACAGGAGCTTTAGTTTCGGGTTGCGCGGTCTGGTGGTTGATGTCCATGCCACGACTCTGCCCAAGGGGTCAGGCATAGTTTCGGTAGCAGTGCTGATCAGCCCGCCAATGACCCAGGATGCAGAAGTTTCTGCTGGTGAGGGCTAATTTTTGGTAGTGACCTCGTCAACTCAAAAGCCAGACACCCGACAGGGATGGCGCTTATTGAGACTGGCGCTCAGTCAGCAGCGGGGTGGACTTGCTATTGGCGT
>WLMQ01000037.1 GCA_009700145.1 Actinomycetota bacterium | reverse complement strand
GGACGAAAGTGGCCATCAGGACCAAAAGGCGTCACCGTTCGACTATCGCCAGAAGTTGGAAGAAACCAATGCAGTTTGAGACTCATGACATTCCGTTCGTGAACCGACTATTGAATATGGCGCTCGAGCCATTCATCCATGTCACGATTGGCTTGGCGAGATACTGCGGTGAAATCACCAAACGTGTCAAAGCCGTGTGGAGCTCCTGGGTAAACATGCAATTCGGTAACGACTCCGGCATGTCGAAGGCGAACGGCGTACTCAATGTCCTCATCGGAGAATCCATCAAGTGCACCGACGGCAATCAAAGTAGGCGGAAGTCCAACAAGGTTGGTTGCGCGCGAAGCTGCTGCGTATGGTTCAACATCTGCAGATCCTTTTTTGGCACCGAGATATGCCGTCCAGCCGAATGTGTTCGCTGCAGGCGACCAAATGGGATCAGACCACGTGCTTGAAACAGTGACTTGACGATCATCAATCATTGGATAGATCAAGAGTTGAAACGCGACAGAATATTCGCCACGGTCGCGGGCAAGTAGTGCCAGCCCTGCAGCAAGACCAGCGCCGGCACTTGCGCCGCCAATGCCGAGACGTTTCGTGTCAACGCCAAGTTCAGTTGCTTGTGACACCACCCAAGCCAAACCCGCGTAGCAATCTTCGAGTGGGGTTGGATACGGATGCTCTGGGGCTAACCGATAATCAACCGAGATTCCAACGATTCCGTATTTGTTGCACCAACTGTCGAAACGTGCGTCGTCCATTTCGCTGTCACCGATGACAAGACCGCCACCATGCATCCAGTACACGCAGGGCCGACTACCGGTGATGTTCTTGGGTCGATGGACTCGAACTGTGACTCCCTCGCGGCCAGGGATCGGATAATCTGTTCGCTCAACTGAATCAGACAACGGAGGCGGGGGAGCCGCCCCAAACATGGCTCGAATCTCAACAACCGATTCGTTGGTGAGAGAACCGAGAGCCGCACCTATGTCGACTGGAGATGCCGCCAAGAGTGCAGAGATCTCGGGATCGAGGAGCGGGCGAATATCAAGAGGTTGAGCCATGTTTGATATTGCCACATTGGTCAACGAGGAGTGCACACGAAGCGCACGGGGCACCAATCAACTTTTGCCACCCACCTTTGATGGCACAGGCTCGATCGAGGGTGACCGTTTTCGTCGTTGAGTCAACTAACCTATTCCTTCGGTCGTTTCAGTGTTTGGTATGGATTCCATACTGAGTTCTCAAACGCCCCTGCGCCTTTAGCTCAGTCGGTAGAGCATCGGACTTTTAATCCGTTGGTCGAGGGTTCGAGCCCCTCAGGGCGCACCAATCTGTCAGGCGAGATCGAGGTGGGGGTTGTTGACGACCTCCCACAGGCGCCCATCAGGTTCTTTGATGACCTGGGCTTCTTCGGCAATCGCCTCGGCCATGACCCGATCAACACCGCAGACGGTGTGGTTAAGCAATGTTGTAACTGCGAGACTAGAAATATGAGCGAGTTTCAAAACATCGTTGTCACACGTGATGGTCCGATCGCCACACTCACATTGAATCGTCCTGACAAGCGCAATTCGTTATCGCTCGAAACCATGATTGAGATCACGCGTGCTCTGCAAGACATCGGAATCAGCGATGCCGATGGAGTCATCATCGCTGCCAACGGTCCGGTCTTTTCTGCCGGCCACAACTTTGCTGATATGGCTGGAGCCGACAGTGACGAGACCAGACACATTTTTGAGATCTGTACCGACATGATGGACACGTTGCAGGCGATTCCCCAACCTGTCATTGCCAAGGTGCACGCACTCGCAACAGCTGCAGGTTGTCAATTGGTTGCAACGTGCGATTTAGCGATTGCTGCTGAGTCGGCTGCTTTTGCAATTCCCGGAGGCAAAGGTGGATTGTTCTGTCACACGCCATTGGTTGCAGTGGCGCGTAACTTGAGTCGAAAGCGCGCCTTAGAAATGGCGATGACTGGCGATGCCATTGATGCAAAGACTGCCGCCGATTGGGGTCTCATCAATCGAGCAGTGCCCGACGACGAACTCGATGCTGCTGTTCTTGATTTGATTACTCGAGCGACACGCGGTTCGATTTTATCTAAGGCGATCGGGAAGCAAACTTTTTACGATCAAATCAACATGGTGCAAGATCAAGCCTACGACTTTGCGATTGATGTCATGGCTGATGCCGCCGCCGCGCCAGATGCCCAAGAAGGAATTGACGCATTTTTGAATAAGCGTTCTGCGGTGTTTACTCAACGACCGAATCGAGACTGAGATGACAACAACTACTTTCCAGGTACCAGGTATGACATGTGGGCACTGCACCGGTGCTGTGACTGATGAATTATCGAAGATCAACGGAGTAACAAAAGTTGATGTTGATCTCGAGACCAAAAAAGTGAGCCTTGAATCAGACGCTGCTGTTGAATGGCAGATCATTGTTGATGCAATTGACGAAGCGGGCTTTGAAGCAGTCAAGAGTTGAACGGTCAGTCTTCATGATCGACTCAAAAGAGCCAGTAGTTCTTGCAGTCACTGGCATGACGTGTGCTGCCTGTGCAGCACGGATTGAAAAGAAACTCAACAAGATTGCTGGCGTGAGCGCAACTGTCAATTACGCCACCTCTAAGGCAACAGTTTCAGGCGAAGGTACGTCAACCGAGGTTGAAGCACTCATCAAGACCATTGAAGATCTTGGCTACGGTGCTGTCGCTCCAAAAATTGAAGATGGCGAATCAACCGCAGAAATCGCGACTGAAGCACATCTTGTTGATATTCGCCTTCGTCTCATTATGAGTGCGATATGTGCACTGCCTGTGGTGATGATGTCAATGATTCGTCCGTGGCAATTTGATGGTTGGCAGTGGGTCGCCTTGGTGCTTACAGTTCCCGTTGCATTGTGGGGAGCCGCACCGTTTCATCGATCAGCGTGGCGCAACGCGCGACATGGTGCGACAACGATGGACACTCTGGTTTCACTTGGTGTCATTGCAGCGATGTCGTGGAGTTTGTGGGCGTTGATATTTGGTAATGCCGGTGACATTGGCATGAAGATGAACATGAGTTTGTTTCCACGATCTTCATCAATGGGTGAAATGTCCCACGATGAGATTTATCTCGAAGTCGCAACGACACTTGTGGCATTTTTGTTGGCTGGCCGATATTTCGAAGTCCGATCGCGTCGACGAGCAGGTGCGGCACTGCGATCTTTGTTGAGTATGGGTTCTCAAGAAGCAACACTCTGGCGTGACGGCGTTGAAACGCTCATTCCGATTGGCGCACTTGGCGTTGGCGAGATTTTTGTGGTGCGACCTGGCGAAACGATTGCCACTGACGGTGTAGTGATTGAAGGTCAAAGTGCAGTCGATCGGAGCATTGTTACTGGTGAGAGCATCCCTATTGAAATTTCAGTAGGCGATTCGGTCACTGGTGGCACTCTTAATGCAAATGGTCGTCTACTTGTTCGTGCTAATCGCATCGGTCGCGACACGGTTCTATCGCAGATGGCACGGCTTGTTGAAAAAGCCCAAGATGGCAAAGCACCAATCCAACGACTTGCCGATCGCGTCAGCGCGGTTTTTGTACCAGTTGTGATGAGCCTGTCTTTCGTCACTTTGGTTACTTGGCTTGCAGTCACCAGTGATACGCAACGATCGTTTCAGGCAGCAGTCTCAGTATTAGTCATTGCCTGCCCATGTGCATTGGGGCTAGCGACGCCAGTTGCACTTTTGGTCGGAACAAGTCGGGCAGCACGAGAAGGAATCATTATTAAGGGGGCACATGTACTCGAGGCGACACGCAGCATCGACACGATTGTGTTTGATAAGACCGGCACCCTGACGACCGGAATCATGACCCTTCAACGTGTCGACGAGATTGAACCCGAGTATTTGTCGACAGTGATGGCGGTAGAGATGCAAAGCGAACATCCCATCGCACGGGCAGTCGTACATGGTTTACGTGACCGCGGAGTTGTATCTACTTTGCGGGTTGACGATTTTGTGAATATTCCTGGTGTGGGAGTGTCTGCATCGGTGAACGGCCAGCACATCACGGTTGGACGATCAACAAATCAGCATGATTCAGTAGTGACAGTTGTTGAAGCAAGTGTTGATGGGCGAGTTGTCGCTCGCTTTGATGTGAGTGATCAAATCAAGCCAACAGCTGCAGCGGTAGTTGCCGAACTACGTGCACTTGGTGTGCGGCCCATGATCGTCTCGGGTGACGCCATTGGTTCGGTACGACACGTTGCTCAACAAGTTGGCATAGATGTTCGTGAAACTCGAAGCGGTGTATTGCCTGCCGACAAGTTGCGTATCGTCAGTGAATTACAAGCAGATGGTGCAAGTGTGGGCATGGTTGGTGATGGAGTGAACGATGCAGCAGCGCTAGTTGCGGCTGATCTCGGAATTGCAATGGGCACCGGAACAGATGCGGCGATGGAAGCCGGAGACTTAACGATCGTGAGTGGTGACTTAGCTGTAGTGCCCAAAGCCCTCGCATTAAGTCGGCGAACGCTCAGAGTTATTCGGGCCAATTTGTTTTGGGCATTCGCTTACAACGTCGCTGCTTTACCACTGGCCGTTGCTGGGCTCATGAACCCCGTACTTGCGGGATTAGCAATGGCATTGTCGAGCGCCTTTGTGGTGGCGAATAGTTTGCGACTTCGCCGCTAACTATTTTTCGCGCGGGCGAAGTGAAACTTCTGACTCGCTGAATGTGCGAGCAGAACAATCGGCCATCTGTACGGGCGGAACGGTTTCGGTGACGATCAGCGTCGCAATTGCGCGGAACGCATCGGCTGCTGGTCCGATTCCAGCGAGTGATACTGGTTCTCCAATATCTCCACCTTCGGCAACAGATGATTCGATAGGAACCTGTCCCAAAAGCGGTGCACCAATTTCATCGGCAAGTGCTTGACCGCCTCCAGTTCCGAATAATGGATACGAGGTTCCGTGGTCGCAAACAAACGCGCTCATATTTTCGATCACGCCGGCGATACGCAAATATGAACGACGAGCCATGTCAGCAGCGCGGATAGCAACTTTTTGTGCACTCACGGCTGGAGTCGTGACGATGATCATGTCGGTACGAGGCAACATGCGCGCCAGACCCATTTGCACGTCGCCAGTTCCGGGCGGCATGTCAATGAGCAAGTAGTCGAGTTCGCCCCACGCCACATCGTTAAGGAATTGTTCGACGGCCTTGGTGAGCATGAGTCCACGCCACATGAGCGCAGTGCTTTCGTTTTCAACAAGGAAGCCGGTCGAAACGACTTTGAGAAGACCCTTACCAACCACGCGCTGATTGGGTTGAATTTTTGGGCGATCAGAGATGGGGTCGTGTTCGGCCTCGAGGCGCTGATCAAGACCGAGCATGCGCGGCACCGAAAAACCCCAGATGTCGGCATCAAGAACGCCAACTGTGAATCCCTTGGCGGCTATTGACGCGGCAAGGTTGACTGTGACCGAACTCTTGCCCACGCCACCTTTTCCTGAGGCAATAGCCAAGATCCGTGTTGTTGCCGGAATCGCCGTTTCTTTGGCATTTTCTTTGGCATTCCAGCGAGCCTTAGCCATGGTGGCCGAGCGCTCTTCGGCGTTCATCTCGCCCCACTCGATTTTGACGTGTGAGACGCCTGGGTGCGTGGCAACCCTGGACTCAATATCTTTCTTGATTTGGCCCCGCAATGGGCACCCGCCGATCGTTAATTTGACCGCCACCACGACCTCGCCACGGTCGGACACCTCGGCGCAATAGGCCATGCCCAGTTCAACAATGTCGCTACCTAGTTCGGGGTCGATGACCGCTCGGAGCAGATTTGTGACCTCTTCAATCGAGGGAGGGACCCGCATGGTCGACATGGCTTCATGGTATCGGTATGACAAGTGCTCAGAAGGCAGGTATTGTGTGAATACCGAACGGACCATCGGTCGGGGAGACCCGAGTACCCATTTCAGGAGAACCATCGTGATTACTCTCACCGACACCGCAGCAGTCAAAGTTAAAGAACTTCTTCAGGCCGAAGGTGCCGATGATATGGCATTGCGTGTGGCTGTTCGCCCCGGCGGATGCAGTGGTTTCTCATACGAAATGTTTTTCGACAGCGACATTGCCGAAGATGACGAGCAGGCCACCTACGGCGAATCAGTCAAGGTAGTTGTTGACCAAGCGTCGGCTCAGTTGTTGCTCGGCGCGACTCTTGATTACAAAGATGGTTTGAACCAAGCCGGTTTCAACATCATCAACCCCAACGCAACACGCTCATGTGGTTGCGGCCAGTCGTTCAGCTGACTAGCAAAATTCTTACGCGAGTACTTGACGAACTTCGTCAGGGTGCCATACGCCTTCGAAGCGATGTGTAATCACACCTGAGGTGTCGGTTATCCAAATCACTGGTTCAAAAGTTAGGTTCAGCGCGTTGATCGTGGGTGCCGTCGTCGTTGCTGTTTCATCGGTGTACACATCAGCGTGAACAAAGATCACGTCACTGAAATCTTTTGCGAGTGTGACTAGGCCATCGAGAACTGGCGCACATACTCCGGTTTGGCAATGTGCTGGAGTACCAACGATGAAAACAACTCTTTTACCTGTTGCTAAGGCATCGGCGAGGGTGAGCTCGTGAAACGGACACGGCTCAGGTACGCGCGTGCAATATGGTTCGACACCGCGATGTTCACTGATGGTTGGAGTTTCTAGTGCCGGCAACGAATCTCCGGCATGGACAACTTCAAGATTTTGTGGATCGCGAATTTGGAAAGCAGCGCCATCTGCCGGTCCGCCTTCAACGATGAGGGAGTAATTCGCAATGTCTTGAACCTTGGTATGGAAAACCCAAAACGGAGCTGTGCCTTCGCCTAGCCATAGACGTTCGGCAACGAGACCTTCTTCAACAACTGTGTTGTCAAGATAATTCAAAACTTTGGCGTTGAGAGTTACTGGACCTTTCATCAGTAATCCGGCATTGTCGGCGAGTGATACGGGAAGGCGCACGCTGCCTGGACCTAGTTGATCGGGAACCCAACGTTGCACGATGGCCATATCTTTCGAAATTGGACCATCGAGCGGATTGCCAGAAGTAGAACCACCACATGCGCTGATCAGACGTGACAGACCGATTGCTGAAACACCGACAGTGCCAACCTTCAATAAGTTGCGCCGATTGCCAGTCCAGGTATTTCCACTCCAAATATTCACGGCCATGGTTAGACCGTAGTTGTTGGAATGTTGTTGAGGGACATCAAGTAAATGTGACAATGGGGTATGGCCAATGTTTCTTTCACGCTCAACGGGACTGCGGTTTCGGTTGACTCGCAAGGAACTTTGTTGACCGCGTTGCGTGATCACCTGAGAATTCCGTCAGTAAAAGATGGTTGCGCCCCTCAGGGTCAATGTGGGTGCTGCACGGTATGGGTCGATGGTGACCCTCGTGTTTCGTGTGTGACGCCAGTACAAAGGGTTGACGGGCGAGTGGTGACGACAGTCGAAGGCCTTGACGCTGAGGTGCGGGAGGCGTGGGGTGAAGCCTTGTGTGCCACTGGCGGAAGTCAATGCGGTTTTTGTACGCCCGGAATCATCATGCGATTAGAAGCAGACAAAGATCTATTGGCGCATCTGTGTCGCTGCACTGGGTGGCAAACAATCAATGAGGCGGTTCAGGTAAGGCGCGGCGAAGTTATTTTGCCGCAATCAGATTCGCGTGATCTTGTGGCTGCACAAAAACGTGCTGCACTTGAAGGTCGGGCGGCGCAAGATGTGGGCCCACATGTCGCACTTGGTGCAGGCGGATTTGCCGACGACATTGCACCGGTCAACTCACTTGTCGCTGTTCCATCTGTTGCCGGTGAATGGTTTGTCGGTGAAACAACGGCTGATGCGCGACGCGCTGCGGCAACAGTGCAGGGTCGAAAGTCAAGTATTGCGCTTTCGTTCCCTGTTGATTTTCCAGTGGGCTTTTCGTCTTCTTCGTTCGCATATACCTTGCAAACAACATGGGTTGAGCCCGCTTATCTTGAGCCTGATGCAGTGTGGTGCGAACCTGGTGGTCAACCAGTGGGGCCATTGCTGAATGGTGGAGCCTTCGGAGGTAAATCGACAACAAGCGTGCTCGCGCTCGAACTTCAAGAAGTTGCCCAACGTTTAGCGAATGAACATCAACGTCCAGTGCGGGTGGTGTTGTCGCGAGAAGATGTTGTTCGTCGATCACCGAAGCGTCCGCCTATGGCATTGGCAGTTCGCTCAGATGGAAGCGGTGAAGTTTGGGTCGCGCGCACGTCGGGTCTTGCGAACATCATCAGTGATTACGCCCCGAAATGGTTGATCCATGAAATTGATGTTGATGGACCAGCGACGTCCGTTGATGTCCGTGCTGCAGGTTGGGCCGAAGTCGCCGTGATGAAATCATCAGTGTCTCCAGAAACCGAATGGGGCGATTATGTAGTTTCGCCCGATGGTGCACAGGCTTGGGCACGTATTGACGATTCTGGGATTCATGTGCGTGTGAAGTGCGGAGAAGTTCTTGATGCAGTCGTACTTCGCTCGTACTGCATCGGTGCTGCGCATATGGGTCTCGGATGGGTGCGCAGTGAAGGTATTGCGGTTAACGAGAGTGGAGAGCCCGTTGATCTGACGATTCGTTCGTTTGGCGTGATTCGTGCGGTTGATACTCCACTCATTGAAATTGAAATTGTTGAGGATGATGGTCCCTCGATCAATGGTAGCGATGCAGTGTTTGCCGCAGTCGCTGCTTCTGCATGGCGAGCTGCTGGATTTGCGTCATCGTGGCCGTGTCAGCGTTGACTTAACCCCAATATTTGGTGGCCGTGAAGAAGAGACTGTTGATCGCGAAAATTGCCGAGATCATGACCACGTAGTTCTTGCGGAACATCTGGTGCATCTCAATTCGAAGTTCAGCGATCTCAAGTCGGACATCTGCGATGTCACTTTTGAGTTCGCCTCGTAATGATGCGATGTCGCCTTTGAGTTCGGCGCGTAGGTCGGCGATGTCACCTTTGAGTTCGCCTCGTAGTGATGCGATGTCGCCTTTGAGTTCGGCGCGTAGTGATGCGATCTCGCCTCGTAGTGATGCGATGTCACTTTTGAGTTCTGTGCGCACCCCACTTATTTCATTTCTCAGGTCATTATGAACCTCATTGAACTGAATCTTCAGAAGCGCACTATGAAGCTCGAGGTCGGTTTTTGTCGCGACGTCTTCCCAAACGCTGGTTGGTAGAAGTGTCATAAGGGTGTCCGCCTCCTTTCGGCCAAATTTTTCGGTCGCAGCTAGATATAGGTCTTGCCGTTTGCTCTCGTCGATTGCCATTCTGATGCCTTTCAAATCTTTAGTCAACGAATTGTGGGAATAAGAACCCAGAGGGCGGTGAGTCAACTGGCGATTTTGACAACTAACATTCGTGTCATGGCAAAGACTTCTGCACCCAAACCCCTCGGTCCCTACACCCCTGTCGTTCGCGCTGGCGATTGGGTGATTGTGTCGGGTCAACTGGGCATTAAAGATGGCGTTTTGGTTCCTGGCGGAGTCGCTGGGCAAACCACACAGGCCGTGAAGAATCTCAAGGAGCGTTTGAAGGAAGCCGGTGTCAGCATTCATGACATCGCCAAGACCTTGTGCTTCTTGACCGACATGGACACCTTTGCCACCTTCAACGAGGCGTATGTCGCTGGCTTTGACGGCGCCCGTCCGGCCCGCTCGACCATTGGCGTTGCTGCACTTCCATTTGGTGGAGCAGTGGAAATTGAAGCCTGGGCTTACAAGCCCCTCGCTCCAGCCAAGAAGGCCCCGGCAAAGAAGACAGCCACAAAGAAGACAGTGGCCAAAAAAGTCACGGCAAAGAAGTCGGCAACTCGCCGCGTCAAGAAGTAGGTTTTGATCATGCCTGGTGCAGTGATTCTCATGCTTATCCTCCTCGGATTTCCCATCATCTTCGGTTTGTCGATGGCGGGTGTCGCAGCGCTGTTTGGTCATGTGCTGTGGAAAGACGGCGAAATTCGTAACGAGGGCAGCGAGCTGCTCGATCTCAACACCTGACTCTGTTGTACACGTCAGTTGTCGGCACAGGCTGACTCATGGTTGGGATGCATACACCCGACGCCGAAATGGCTCGACTCGCCAGCAAGGCGCTTTTATATTCGATCGATCGCATTCGTATTGACCCACCACCGTTGGGTGCTCCGCGTCCCTACGAAGAATTGCTTGAAGCAGTTGGGCAGACAATCACCAAAGACGGAATTACCGGTGCTGAGGCATTACGACTTTTCACCGAGGTTTTAGCCCCGTCGTCGATATCGGTGGATCATCCAAAATTCTTATCGTTTGTTCCGGGTGCACCGACCGAAGCTTCAATCATTTTCGACATGGTTGTGTCAGCCGCGAGTATCTATGCGGGTTCGTGGCTCGAAGGTGCGGGCGCAGTCTTCGCTGAGAATCAAGCCTTACGATGGATCGCCGATCTCGCTGACTTCCCTGCGTCTGCTGGTGGAGTTTTTGTCAGTGGCGGGACGGCTGGCAATATGTCTGCGTTGATTGCGGGTCGTCATTGGTGGCGTTCGCGTAATGAAGGTCGTCATGATCATACGCGTGGACTCATCATGGCATCTAAGGGCGCACATTCGTCAGTTGCCCAAGCAGCGCGCGCGATGGATGCCGATGTGTTGTTGGTGCCAGCCGATGAACGTGGGCGTTTAGTGGGTTCAACACTGCGTGCAACAGTTGATGCAATGTCGCAGGCTGACCGTGATCGCTTATTCGCCATCGTTGCAACATGTGGAACCACAAATATCGGAGTGATCGACGAACTATCGGTGGTCGCCGATGTGGCTCAAGAACTTAATGTGTGGTTTCACGTAGATGGCGCCTACGGAGCTGCTGGTTTGTGCGCACCAAGTGTGCGCGATAAGTACATCGGCATTGAACGTGCTGACAGCTTCATTGTTGATCCACACAAGTGGTTGTTTGGGCCATATGACAGTTGTGCATTGATTTACCGCAATGTTCATGACGGACCGCGTGCGCACACTCAACATGCTGAGTATTTGGATGTTCTGCACAGTGAAGTCGATGAAAGCCAGCCGTGGTTAGAGATGAATCCGGCCGATATGGCTCACCATCTCAGCCGCCGGGCAAGGGGATTGCCACTGTGGTTTAGTTTGGCGACCCACGGAACCGACGCGTATGCCGCTGCTGTTGAACGCACGCTCAAAGTCACACAACAAGGTGCCGAAGAAATTCGTTCACGGCCATATCTTGAACTACTGCTTGAACCAGATCTGAGTATTTTGGTTTTCCGTCGTCTCGGTTGGACCCCCGACGATTATCAACGTTGGAGCGATCAGCAGTTGTACTCGGGTGAATCGTTTATTGTTCCGAGTTCATGGAACGGTGAAACTGTTTTGCGTTTTTGCATCGTGAATCCCCGGACGCGACGACAGCATCTCATCGAAATTCTTGATTCATTGGCACCGGAGGAATCGTGAGTACAGCAGACAACATGACGGGCAACGCAGCAGATCTTTTAATTGAAAATGCGTTAGTCGTCGCAACAGTTGATGATGATCGACGCGAACTCAAAGGTGGATGGGTTGCGATTACCAATGGATTGGTGAGCGGAGTTGGATCATCGTTAGATCCAAAGCCAGCAGCGCGCGAAAAACTTGACGCGACCGATTGTTTGGTGACCCCAGGTTTGGTGAACACTCACCACCACATGTATCAAAACCTCACTCGTGCGTATCCCCCAATGACTGACAAGCCATTATTTGGTTGGTTGCAATCGCTCTATCCGTTGTGGCGAGCCATTGATGAAGAGGCCGTGTATGTCAGTGCGTATGTCGGACTCGCCGAACTGGCGTTGTCGGGTTGCACAACGAGCACCGACCATTTGTATCTGCATCCGCACGGGGCCGGCGATTTATTGACTGCCGAAATTCGCGCAGCCCAAGAGCTCGGAATGCGCTTTCATCCAACGCGTGGATCAATGTCGTTGTCACAAAAAGATGGCGGCTTGCCTCCTGATGATGTCGTATCCGACGATGACGAAATTTTGGCGGCGAGTCAACTGGCAGTTGAACGACATCATGATCGTTCATTTGGGGCAATGGTGCGCGTGGCTTTGGCTCCGTGCTCACCGTTTAGCGTGACCGAAGAATTGATGGTGCGTTCAGCCGAACTCGCCGAAAAACTTGATGTACGTCTACACACTCACTTCGCTGAAAATGCTGAAGATGATGATTTCTCGATCGCCACTTTCGGTTGTCGACCCATGGAATATCTCGAACGCACTGGTTGGTGTTCAGACCGCACGTGGGTCGCACACTGTGTGATGCCCAATCATGATGAAGTTCATCGTTTAGGCGCCGCAGGTATTGGCGTTGCACATTGTCCGAGTAGCAACATGATTTTGGCGTCAGGTATTTCACCAGTTGTTGATTTGCGCGCCGCTGGTGTGAAAGTTGGCCTTGGTGTCGATGGTTCATCGTCAGCCGACTCGGCATCAATGTGGCTTGAAGCACGCCAAGCAATGTTGCTGGCGAAATTACGTAATGGTGCGAGTGCCGGAACCGCGCGGATGTCGCTTGAAATCGCAACTCGCGGCGGCGCTGGTTGCTTAGGACGTGAAGGCGAAATTGGCGAGATCAGTGTTGGCTCAGTTGGTGACGTCGCCGTATGGTCGCTCACTGGACCTTCTTTTGCTGGTGCGATTGCCGATCCGGTTGAAGCCTGGTTGCGTTGTGGACCAGCGTCGGCGAAGCACACGGTTGTTCACGGTCGAGTCGTCGTACGCGATGGGCAGTTAACTCATCCTGCACTTGACGACATGTTGAAGTCGCATCATTCAATAAGTTCGCGTATTCAACAGTTGTCCTGAAGCAGCGTCGAATGAATCAACCAGCCGCCGTTTTATGGGATATGGATGGAACCATTGTCGACACCGAGCCGTATTGGTTTGCCGCTGAATTTGAGATTGTTGAAATGCATGGGGGCCAATGGTCGCATGAACATGCACGGGCATTAGTTGGGTCTGATCTTTTGGATTCTGGCGCGTACATGCGCAAGCACGGCGGCGTCGATCGCGAGCCTGCAGAAATAGTTGAGATGTTGCTCGATCGAGTTGTGGCTCAGTTACGTGTCGAAGTTCCGTGGCGTCCAGGTGCTCGTGAATTGTTGGCTGCGGTCAATGAGGCAGGTATTCCCACAGCATTGGTCACGATGTCGTGGAAACGTTTTGCCGATCAAGTGGTTGAGTGTTTGCCCTCGGGCAGCTTTCGGGTTTCGGTTACCGGCGATGAAGTCACGCGAGGCAAGCCGCATCCCGAACCGTATTTGTTGGCTGCTGAACGTTTAGGTGTTGACCCACGTGATTGCGTCGCAATCGAAGATTCTCCAACGGGCGTGCGATCAGCACTGGCTGCGGGATGTCGAGTATTGGGGGTTCCACACGTAGTCCCAATTCCAAGTGATTTAGATCAAGGTTCTGGCCAGCTGGTGATTGCCACAAGTCTTGTGGGCAAAACATTGAACGATCTGGTCTGGTGAAGTAGTAGAAAACCTCAGTTATTGGCGACCAGATCGCCAAGATATTGAGATGCTGCGAGGCCGGAGAGAACTGCTCCTTCAACTTTTGGTCCAGCAAATGCATCGCCGGCGAAAACCAAAGTTCCTGCAGCAAAGAATGGTTCGGGCCAAAGCTTGCGCGGTGTGGCAAAGCGCCACTTCTTGTATTCACTTGCAACAATTTGTGCATCGCCAAGATATTTCTGGGCTGCTTGCGTGATGAGCGCCAATCCATGGTCAAGTGAATCGTCCCAATGAGTCGAACTCCACGTGGGGTTGGCATGAAAAGTGATCGCTGGGACTTCTGAAATTCCTTTGGCCTGATTGTCACCGATCCACGAAAACACATCATCGGGATTTTGCAAGCCCCCCGGTGCTGGTACTGCAGATGGACCATCAAGAACAGCAAGCAGCCCAATGGTTCTGTCGTAATCGGTGAGCAATAAATCTTGAGGAAGCTCAACACCAGTTGTGACTGTCAATGAATACGACTGCGGAAGTGGACAGGTCATCAAGACAGCGTCGCAATCAATTCGTGAATTGTCATCAATGACAACAGTCCAGCGCTCTGGATTGCCATCACATGGTTTCACAGCAAAAACCAAAGTTGAGGTTCGTACATCTAAACCTTGAGCAATATGTTTTGTGAGCGCGGTCATTCCGTTATTGACGACGTAGCGCGGATGTCCATCATCAGCGACAAATCCCCGACACCATTCGCGAACAATTCCACCAATGATCCACTCATCAACCAACTTTTGAAACTGTTGATCACGAACTGTGAAGAATTGTGCGCCATGATCAAAGACCGCAGTGAAGCCATCTGGGGTAGATACTCGACGGGTCGCCATCCGTCCGCCAAGTCCGCGTCCTTTGTCAAGCACAACAACGTTGTGTCCTTTTTCTTGCAACGAACGGGCTGCAGTTAATCCACTTAAGCCGGCACCGACGACGACAATGTCACTCACGCAACAGAGCGTAGGTGACGTTGCACAGTTTGGACCTTGTCGTGCTTTGATTGCCGGACATGTTCAGCCGCAGCAATGGCAAGAGGACTTGTCAGTTTGAATCTTGTTTGAGAGCAGTGTCAACGCTGAGTGCTGCGGCAACAACTAATGACAACAACGGCTGCTCAATTGTTGTTTTGATATTGACTGCATAGTTGTCGGCAGTTGTGAACAGTTCGGTCAAAGCACCGGCCCAGGTCTTGTCGATGCGGGCAATTTCATTACCTGAAACATCTTCAATGCGGAAATCCCAAGCGAACCAACTTTCGGCGCGAATCGATCCGACTTTTTGTCCATTGACTTCCATTGCAAAATGAATTTTGCCAATCATGTTCTCTTGAACGATGCGACCGATCTCATTGTCATTGGCATCGGCGACGATGATTGTGCTCTTGATGATCTTGCGCGGACGCGTGAGTCGCATGATAACTTCGCCGTTCGGTTCGGCGATTTAAAGTTTGTGCGTCATGTATTGGTCGAGGTTTGAAACGAGTCGGAGAACTTTTTTGGCTTTGCTTTGACCGACCTGATTCACCGTGGCCAAAACATGCCCTTGGTCACTTGAGACCGTGTACTGATTGTTGATTTCGATCAACTTGGCCTTTTGGCTCACGATCAAAGTGGACGTATTGAAAACTGCAGCGGCGTTGTTCATTTTTGTAACTTAGTATGACAAAACACCATGTGGCGACACCGGGTCACCAATTTGCCGACTAGCGCAGTAAATGGGCCCGCAAAATGAGTTCGCGAGCCGACGGATCAAGCTGGTGACCAGCGAGTTTCTCACCAATGGCGATGGCCTCGATGGGATCTTCGATCATTCCTTGCCACCGGACGAAGGCAGCCATGGCACCCATGATGATGTCGCCGACTTCTTCGCCGTGGACAATCACCTTGACGTTGTTGGTCAGCAACTTCTTGAGTTCTTTGAAGAGACCACGAGCCCACTCGTCAATTTTCTCGTTATTTTCGTTGTTATACGGGCGATGCTGGTAATTGACGTT
>WLMQ01000036.1 GCA_009700145.1 Actinomycetota bacterium | reverse complement strand
TTTGCACCATCAACAATCCACATGCCATCTAATTTGTCGAAAACGATCTTTTGGAAGAGTCCACCGTCATGAGGGATTTCGGTGAGTAAGCGTTCGCGTCGTGCAGGTTCGTTGAGAGCGATTAAACGCTCGGCCATCGGCAGGTTTTGTACTTCGGCATAGGCCGGATGGAAGAGAAGGGGATGAGCGCTTCCTTGCAAGCAATACATGATGCCAATTGAGCGACCAGCAACTTGTGTGTAAATCGGGATGCCGTCGTCGTGCGCTTGAGTAAGTAGTTCGAGCACTGACCGCCACAGGTCAGGAGATTGATCGGTTTGGCTGAGGTTCACGCTGACAGGTCGACCAGATCGTTGAGCAAGTTCGCGCATCCACGGCCACTCTTCAAGAGGCACTCGCACATGTTCGGGCGAAAACTGAAAATTACCGTGGCCTACTCGGGACATGGCGTCAGCGATGGCGTATAACTCGGCTGGATCAACCATCGTGCCAGGAACGAGTTCGCCGGTCTTTGACTTGTGCAACGGCGTACGACTTGTCGAAAAACCAAGTGCACCAGCGCGCAGTGCTTCTTCAACTAAGCGAGCCATGTTGATGCAGTCGTCGGCATTGGCAGGTTCGTTATCGGCCCCGCGTTGTCCCATGACGTACGCGCGAAGTGCGCCGTGCGCAATTTGTGTTCCGACATCGATCACATAATTTCGATTGTCAACTGAATCGAGATATTCGGGGAAGCTTTCCCATTGCCAATCAATTCCGTCTGTCATTGCGGCGCCAGGAATGTCTTCAACACCTTCCATGAGTTCAATCAGCCATTGATGGCGATCGGGATGGGCTGGTGCAAATCCAACTCCACAATTACCCATCACCGCTGTCGTGACTCCGTGCCACGAACTTGGCGTGAGCATTGGATCCCATGAAACTTGGGCGTCGTAGTGAGTGTGAATATCAACGAATCCAGGCGTGACGAGCAGACCTTGTGCGTCAATGAAGCGTTTGCCCGAGACGCTGAGCCGGCCACGTTCGGCGACTTCAGTAATTCGTCCGCCTGATATTGCGATGTCTGCCATATGTGCCGACGATCCAGAACCATCAACAAGATTGGCGTTAGCGATGACGAGGTCGGTCATACCTTGAGACTAGTAATGACCTCGTCATGTAAACGACCGTTGGTCGATATCGCCGAATTCTGTTCGTAGTCGCGCACTCCAAAACGGTCGGTATGGCGGCCGCCTGCGATTTCAACAACGGCCTGAACTGCAGCGTTGTCGTAAGGGGCGAGACCGATTGCATCAATGGCAATATCTACGGCACCTTCTGCAACGAGCATGTGCTGCCAGAAGTCGCCGTAGCCCCGCGCCCGATAAGCCCGTTGTTGCAGAGCTACTAACAACGCGGTGCCTCCGACATGATCCCACCCGGCATTGAAGGTGACACTGATTTGAGCCTCGGCGATCGATGACACTTCAGAGACTTTCATTGGTCGACCATTTGCAAAGGCGCCAATTCCACGCGCACCCCACCAACGGCGAGGAAGGGCTGGGGCGGAAACAACTCCTAAGACCGGACCATCGGTGTCGTGGACTAGCGCGATCAACGTTGCCCATACCGGTACACCGCGTACGAAGTTCGACGTGCCATCAATGGGGTCGATGACCCATTTCCATGGTGACGAGGCGTTGCCAGAGTGGCCGTGCTCTTCTCCGTAGATGGCATGATCGGGCCGATGTTGAGCGATGAGTTCGACGATGGCAGTTTCGGTGTTGCGATCGGCTTCGGTGACCTCGCTGTGGTCGGCTTTGCGGGACAGCGTGAAATTTTGACGTTCAAAATACGGCAGAGAAATTGCGTCAGCGACATCGGCGATGCGAATCGCAAGAGCCAATTCTTCGGCGAGGTTGATATCAGATGAGTTGTTCATGCAAACGGCGATTCGGTTGGGGAAGTTTCAGGGCCGACGATTCACAAGGGAGCAGAATCGTATGCCTTGATAATGCCATCTACATCGAGCCCAAGTTGGGCTAATAAACGATCGGGCTTGGCATGAGGCAAGAATTTTGTGGGCACACCAAGCGACTCGACTCGACAGGTGCCACTGATTTCGCTGATATTGGCAGCAATTGACATGCCAACTCCGCCTTCACGGATGCCGTCTTCAATAGTGATGACACGTTCGTGCATGGCGGCGTCTGCACACATCATGGGGTCGAGGGGAGCACACGAACGAACATCCCAGACCGTGGCTTCGACCCCACGTTCAGCAAGAACTTGGGCGGCTTTCAGGGCTGCAGTCACCATTTTGCCAACTGCCAAGATGGCAACCTTGCCGGTGCCTTGACGTAGCCGTAGCGCGTTCAAACCGGATCCAACTTCGTCGTTGGCCACTTGGCGAGCCGAACCTTTGGGATAACGAATGACGACCGGGCCTGAATCGGCGAGCGAAACTGCGTCGTGCAGCATCTGTTGTAGTTCTTGCGCACTCGACGGGGCTAACACGCGCATGCCAGGAACCTTGCATAAAAGTGCCATGTCGTAGATGCCGTGGTGACTTGGGCCATCATCGCCAGTGATTCCGGCGCGGTCTAAACAAAAGATGACAGGCAGACGATGTAACGCAACGTCATAAACAACTTGATCCCAAGCGCGCGACAAAAATGTTGAGTACAACGCAACGATGGGCCGCAGTCCACCCATGGCCATGCCGGCCGCGCCAGTAACTGCGTGTTGTTCGGCGATGCCGACATCGAAAAAACGCTGAGGGAATCGTTCTTGGAAAGGCAATAGTCCGGTTGGTCCGGGCATCGCTGCGGTAATTGCAACGAGACGCGAATCGGCTTCGGCTTCTTTCAAAATTGCATCGGCAAAAGCTTGGGTGTATCCCGTGGGTACTGCCTTAGGTGGACCGACCGCTGGGTCGAAGACTGGTGTGTCGTGGAGATGCTTTTCGTCGTCATCTTCGGCTGGTGAATAACCCTTGCCCTTTTGGGTGAGTACGTGGACGACAATGGGACCTTCGCTTGATAAGTCTTCGGCGTTACGCAGGGCAATTTCAAGCTCGCGGACATCATGTCCATCAATGGGTCCGATATAGCGAACGCCAAGTGCCTCGAAGAATGACGGTGGCTGCAAGAATTCGCGGACAGCGGCCTTGACGGCCTCCATTCCTTTTTCGGCTTGTTGGCCAACAACAGGGAGACCTTGTAACCACGATTCGATCTTGCGTTGGCGCGAGACGTACAACGGATTCATGCGGATTCGCGTGAGGCTGTTGGAGAGTTTTTCGGTGATGCGGTCGGGGAGTGGTGTTTTATCTACCGATGCAAGAACGGCGGGTTGCTGGGTGAGATTCGAAATTGTTGGTGCGTAACTGCGGCCATTGTCATTCAAAATGATGATCACGCGTTGCTTGCTATGTCCGAGATTGTTGAGCGCTTCGTACGCCATGCCACCGGTCATGGATCCGTCGCCAATCACTGCAATGATATGTCGGTGCTTGTCGACGCCAGCTTCTCGAGCAACGGACATTCCGTATGCGTATGACAAAACGGTTGAGGCGTGACTATTTTCGATGTAGTCGTGTTTGCTTTCTTCGCGGCTTGGATATCCCGACAGTCCATCAGCCTGACGAAGTTGAGCAAAGCCAGCAGCACGGCCAGTGACAATTTTGTGAACGTAAGCCTGATGACCGGTGTCCCACAAAATCGCATCAGTTGGTGAATCAAAAACTCGGTGAAGTGCAAGCGTGAGCTCAACTGCTCCGAGGTTTGAGCCAAGATGTCCACTGTTAGTCGCAACTGCTTGAACGATGAAGTCGCGGATTTCTCCAGCGAGTTCGTCGAGTTCGAGGAAGGACAATCGGCGGAGGTCTGCCGGCTCTTTGATGGATTCGATTGTCATAACGATCTTTACGCTATCTCTGCGTGCCCGTGCCACAGAATTGGGCGACTTACAGGGGCGTGACAGGGGTCAATGAGGTTGAGGGCTCTCGATAATTGAGTTGGCGGCCAAGAACTTACGATCAAGCCGACGTTGATTTTGGCGATGTAAAGCCCAACCAGCCCAGGCACCAATTGCAAGGGTGAGTTGACCACCGACGCCATCGATCCAATAGTGATTGGCTGTCACCACAATGCAGAACAATGTCGCTGCCGGATAGAGCAAGACCGCGATCTTGGCCCAGCGACGGCGTAAGAGGGGCCACACCGCGAAGGCGCACCAACTGCTCCAACCAATATGCATACTCGGCATCGCGGCGTATTGATTGGAAATCGTTTTCATAGCCTTTGAATCAAACGTCCATAAAGCCCCGCCATATTTTGGCAACGTATCGACAAATCCAAATGAGCCGTCATCTTCGGTCTTGGGCAGACCATCGGGGCCTTCGTCGCGGTACTTGCTTTCAATACATGATCCGCCGAAGCCACCTTGTGCGGGACAAGGTGAGTCAAGCAATCGTGGTGGCATCAGAGGAAAGAGTGAAAATCCGACGATCGCAAGCGCGGTTGTAATCGCCAATGTGTTGCGCCATTGTGGGAAAACATCTTTACGTTTGACAAAGAGGATCCAGAAGACTGCGAAAGTCACGATGAAGTGAGCGGTGCCATAATAGGTATTCCAAAATTTAATGAAGCCGCGGAATCTCAAAAACCAGTCTTGGACGGATTCTTCATGGAAGAGTCCGATCGTTCGCTCAAAATGAATAATTCTTTCGGCATTATGAAATGCACGAAGTGGTTTTTCACCGGTCTCTAACGAAATGTGTGCCGACCCGAAAAGGTTGCGGCTCCATGAATACAACAAGTAGAAGGCACCCATAATGAGTGCCTCTTTCCACCAATAGGTGCGATGTTCGCGCTGAACAGAATTCGAGTTGTTCGTCGCATCTACGGCCGCATCCACCTAAACAATCTAGGCAATCATTAGACGTTGTAGTACCTTTCAACACATGTATAGGCAATTATTCAGCAAGAAAAACTATCCCTTGCTGATTTTTGTCGTTGCTTTTTTAACCCTTCTTGGGGCGGCAGGTTTCCGTTCGACCCCAGGAATACTTATCGATCCCTTGCACGCAGAATTTGGCTGGGGTCGCGGGACAGTTGGGACCGCAGTCAGTATCAATGTTTTGCTCTTTGGTTTTATTGGTCCATTCGCGGCAGCACTTCAGGGTAAGTACGGCTTACGCCGAGTCACAGTGATTGCTCTATTGGTGATTTCAACGGGAGCCTTGTTGACCACTCAGATGACAGCGACATGGCAGTTGTATCTCTTGTGGGGTGGCGTTGTCGGTACTGGATCGGGCTGTATGGCGACAGTCTTTGCTTCAACAGTTGCCAGCCGTTGGTTTGTGCAACGACGCGGTTTGGTGATGGGCGCGCTGACGGCTGCTACTGCGAGCGGTCAGTTAATTTTCTTGCCATTGCTGACGCGCATCGCCGATCACCATGGTTGGCGATGGGTTGGTTTTACGATTGCCATTTCAGCACTGGCGGTTGTTCCGTTGGTCGGATTGTTGTTGCGTAATTACCCATCCGATATTGGTTTACTTCCGTACGGTGCTGATGCGTCGTATCAGCAACCACCAGTGTCGGGGAATCCAATTCGTGCTGCATTTGCTGCGTTCACGTCGGCACGCCGTAATGGAGTCTTTTGGCTGTTATTTGGCAGTTTCTTTGTCTGTGGATTTTCAACCAACGGATTGATTCAGACTCACTTCTTGCCTGCTGCACATGACCATGGAGTAAATGCCACAACCGCGGCTGGATTTCTGGCTTTGATTGGCATTTTTGACGTGGTGGGAACTGTCGGTTCGGGTTGGCTCACCGATCGCGTTGACCCAGCGAAGTTGCTCATGGCTTATTACGCATTTCGCGGATTGAGTCTGCTCTTTCTTGATCCTGTGTTAGGTACGCGAGGGTTGGGGCTTGCTGGCTTCATGGTTTTTTATGGACTTGATTGGGTGGCGACGGTTCCTCCGACGGTGTCGCTGTGTGTTGAACGCTTTGGCGTGCAACAAGGGCCACTTGTATATGGATGGGTTTTCGCCGGTCACCAAACGGGCGCTGCAGTCGCTGCGTGGGGTGCAGGAGCATTACGAGATGCAACGGGGTCATATCGCGAATCTTTCATCATCGCCGGATTGAGTTGCGGAGTCGCCGCCCTTGGGGTTAGCCGATTACGCAGATCACGTCAACCCGCCGTACTTCTTGCATAGAGCGCATTCTCGACTGCAATGTAGGATTGCCACGTGATTGACAACGACATTCTTGAACGTGTGTTGGCCGAAGGTTTACGAACTGGTGCCGACTTTGCTGAAGTATTCGCATCCGATTGGCGGGGAACCGGAGTCGGTCTTGACGACGGAAAAATTGAGCAGTTGTCAACCGGGCGCAATCGCGGTGCTGGCATACGTGTGATCGCCGGCGACACAACTGGATTTGCTCATACCGCAGATCTGTCAGAAGCCGGGTTAATGGCTGCAGCACGAGTTGCCGCCGAAGCCGCCCGACAAGGTGGCGGTGGCACCAAGGTGATTGCTCTCACGACGCAGCCGTCACGAATTGTGAGCCCGATCAAAATCGATCCATCGACAATTGGCAAAGCAGCCAAGGTTGATTTGTTGCGTCGAGTTGATGATGCAGCGCGTTCGGCGGGTGGAGCGATCTCACAAGTGTCAGCGGGTTACTCCGACGGTCGTACTCGAATTGTGATTGCTAATAGTGATGGCCTTGTTGCCCACGATGAACGAGTTCGCACATTGCTACGCGTGAGTGCTGTCGCCAATGGTGATGCGGGCATGCAAACTGGTTTCGATTCACTTGGCCACACCATGGGATTCGAACTTTTCGACAAAGTTCAAGTCGAAGATGTTGCGCGTGCCGCAGCTGGTCGAGCCCTCACAAAGTTGAAGGCGCGGCCTGCGCCATCGGGTTCGTTGCCGGTAGTGATCAAGGCTGGAAGCGGTGGAGTGTTGTTTCACGAAGCATGCGGTCATGGCCTTGAAGCCGACCTCGTTGCTAAAGGCGCCAGCGTGTACAAGGGCAAAGTAGGCGAACTCGTTGCCTCTCCGCTCGTCACTTTGGTTGACGATGGCACGATGACGCATGAATGGGGGGCCATCGCCATTGATGATGAAGGCCATCCGTCGCAGTACAACGTGCTCATTGAAAACGGAATTCTGACTGACTACATGTGGGACTACTTACGAGCTCGTAATGAAGGCCGCCCACAAAGCGGTAACGGTCGTCGTCAGTCGTACAAAGACTTGCCGATGGTACGAATGACGAATACGTATGTTTTGAATGGTGAAGAAAACCCAGACGACATTATTAAGGACACTCCGAATGGGGTCTACGTTGCGCACCTCGGTGGAGGCAGTGTCAATACCGCAACCGGTGACTTTGTCTTTGGAATGACCGAGGCTTACCTCATTGAAAATGGTGAAATCACCGAACCGTTACGCGAAGGAAATCTGATTGGCAATGGTCCACAGGTTTTGCGTGATATTGATCGTCTTGGCAATGACTTTGCTATGGGGAATCCGGGCACCTGCGGAAAAGATGGTCAAGGTGTTCCAGTGGGCGATGGTCAACCAACGTTGCGTGTGAAGTCAATGACAATTGGTGGAACGGCGTCATGAGTACCCCCGATCGCAGTGGTGAATTGTTGGTCATTGCCGAACGAGTAGTGGCTATGGCCAAACCGGGCGAGCAAGTTGAGGCATATGTGAGTCGTGGGCTGTCAACCGAAGTGCGCGTGTACGAAGGTGAAGTTGAACACTTCGTCTCGGCACAAAGTGAAGGCATCGGAATTCGTGTGATCAAAGACGGTCGAACTGGTACGTCGTATTGCGGAACGCTTGATCCTTCACAGATTGCCGAAGTCCTGGCCGAAGCCCGTGACAATTTGGGCTACGGCGAACCCGATGAATGGTCGGGTCTTGCTCAACCCGATGGCGTGGCCGTGGTTCCACAAAGTTTGTGGGATGACAGTCTTGAAAATACTTCGACAGCACGCAAGATTGAACTGG
This sequence comes from Actinomycetota bacterium, assembly GCA_009700145.1. Taxonomy (GTDB): domain Bacteria; phylum Actinomycetota; class Acidimicrobiia; order Acidimicrobiales; family Ilumatobacteraceae; genus Casp-actino8. The sequence goes on along the minus strand of WLMQ01000036.1, from coordinate 7,577 downwards.
CCAAGTTGCTCGAGAAGTTAACTCTCGCCGGTGATTCTCGTGTTCGTGTTGACGACTCTAATTATTCAGATGCCTTTGGTGAAGCTGCTGTTGCAACCACAACAGGCATTCGAGTTGCTGGTCGAGAAAATGGTTGTTATTTGAGTGTCGGTACATTGGCCGATGACGGCGATGAAACCCAAACTGGATTTGGTTTTGCAGTAGGTCGCAATGTCGATGAACTCGATCTCGAACGTGCCGCACGTGAAGCTGTTGATCGTGCGACACGATTGTTGGGCGCAACGAAACCTGAAAGCCGACGCATCACGGTGGTGCTTGATCCATTCGTGACCGCGCAATTCTTAGGAATCATTGGTGGGACACTTAACGGTGAAAGTGTCGTCAAGGGTCGTAGCTTGTTTGCAAACCGGATTGGTGATGTCGTTGCTAATCCATTGTTGACGTTGGTGGATGACCCAACAAATCCGTTGGCATATACCGCGACCGACATCGATGGTGAAGGTTTAGCGGCTCGTCGTAATGCGTTAATCCAAGATGGTGTCTTGCAAAAGTTCGTGCAGAGTTCTTACTCGGCTCGGCGCATGGGCGTCGCTCCGACAGGTAATGGTTTGCGCGGTGGCTATGGCGGCTCGCCGAGCGCTGGTTGCTTAGCATTGCAAATCGTTCCTGGCCTTCGGAGCCAAGCCGAGATTGTCGCTGGCATCGATGATGGCATTTTGATTCAGCAAGTTCAGGGATTGCATTCAGGGGTGAATGCCGTATCTGGTGACTTCAGTACCGGTGCCGCTGGTTTGTTGATTAAAAACGGCACGGTTGGCGCTCCAGTCCGTGAGTTCACCATTGCCTCAACTTTGCAGAAGATGTTGCTTGATATCGCTGAAGTAGGTGGCGACCTTGAATGGTTGCCGATGAGTGCAACGGGAGTGTCGCTCGTTATTCACGATGTGACAATGAGCGGTGCCTGAAAAGAGTGCACAGTGGCCTTGCTCGAAGTGCGCTAGACAAGATGTGTGCCAATTATTCACGCCATTGTTTTAGGACTCATTCAAGGCCTTTCTGAATTTCTACCGATTTCGTCCAGTGGGCATTTATTGCTCGCTCCGTGGTTATTCGGATGGAATGACTTCTCTGATGTTTCAGTTGAAAAAGCTTTCGACGTTGCGCTACACCTCGGAACCCTGATCGCTGTTGTTGCTTATTTCCGCGCGGACCTCATCGTCTACGTACGCGACGGCCTACGCATGATCGTGCAGAAAGAGAAGCCCCGCACAACCGAAGGTCGACTGGCGTGGTTGCTGGTTGTAGCCAGTATTCCAGCCGCATTATTTGGGGCAATCGCCGGCAATTGGGTTGACGAACACCTGGGTAAGCCGGTGATTATTGCCGTGTCGTTAATCGGTTTCGGATTACTGCTCGCCTGGGCTGATCGCCGTCGTGGCAAGCGCAAATTTGACGAAATGAATTCGCGCGATGCGATAGTCATTGGACTCGCTCAAGTGATTGCATTGAACCCTGGAACGTCGCGTTCGGGGATCAGTATTTCGGCGGCAAGATTCTTGGGCTTTGATCGAGACTCTGCGGTGCGATTCTCGTTCTTGCTGAGTGTTCCTGTCACTGCCGGCGCGGTCGCCGTGAAATTGCTTGAATTGTTTAAAGACGGAATACCTGAGGGTCTTGTCATGCCGATGATCGTCGGGATCGTCACCGCAGGAATCTCTGGGTGGTTGGCGGTGGCAGGACTATTGAAACTGATCCGCTCAAAGTCGTTTGATGCATTTGTGATCTATCGCGTTATCGCCGGAGTCGCGATATTGGCGATCGCTGCCTCAAGCTGGCGTTGACGGAGTACTTGACGGGGTCGATGTCGGAGCAGGCGTCGACGGCGTTGCTGTCGGCGCTGCAGGTGAAGCGGTGTCGCTTGTTGTTGCTGCAGTCGTCGAGGGAGTAGTGCTCGATGAACCCCCACGGCTATCGGTCTTGTAGAACCCGCCGCCTTTGAAAGTGACGCCAACTGGCTGAAAGACCTTCTTGACAGCGCGCACGGCTCCGTCTGAGGGGTGGGGGTACTCGGTGAGGGCGTCATCGGTAAAGGCTTGGTGGACCTCGATGGTCTCGCCAGTATCGGTGAATTTGTAAACGTAAATAGGCATCAGGCTGTTCTCCGGACTCCAAAGTCTAGAGTCAGAGCATGGCGTTACCCCCACGCATCCGTACGGCAGTTGTCCCAGCTGCTGGTCAAGGCACCCGCATGCTGCCAGCCACGAAAGCAGTGCCAAAAGAGTTGCTTCCCATTCTTGAGCGACCGGCCCTGCAATTAATCGTCGATGAAGCCCTCGGCGCAGGGGTTGATCATTTGGTCATCGTGACTAGTCGGGCCAAGCCAGCCATCGAGCAGTATTTCGCGGCCTCGCCCGAGGTTGAGGCCAGCCTAGAAAAACAAGGCCGAGCAGCCCTGGCTGAACAGTTGCGCCGCTACGGCAAAGATGTGCGAGTTTCTTTCGCCTATCAAGATTCGCCACGCGGACTTGGTCACGCAGTGGCGTGCGCCCGCGATTTAGTTGGTTCAGAGCCATTTTTCGTGATGTTGCCCGATGAGTTGATGCAAGATTCGAGTCTCTTAACTGATCTCGCAACGTTGACGCAAAGGACGGGTGTCGGTGCGGTCGCGTTGAAGCGCATGCCGCGCGAAGAATTATTCCGTTACGGAATCGTGACCCCAGTCGGTCCGGTGGGCAAAACAGATGGAGTTGAATCCTTGCCCATCGCGAAAGTTATAGAAAAGCCAAGCATCAAAGATGCGCCAAGCGACTTAGCAATTATTGGGCGCTATGCGTTGACTCCCGACATATTCGATGTACTTGATGGTTTGGCGCCAGCAGGAACCGGAGAAATCCAACTCACTGATGCGTTATCAATTCAGGCTGAACGTGCACCCTTGCATGGTGTGATTTCACATATCGGTCGACGCGATATTGGTAATCCACTCGGTTGGATTGAAGCAGTGATTGAAGCAGGTCTCGAGCATGCCGAATTTGGCGATGGTTTGCGAACCTGGCTACGGACAGTTATTTGATATTCAAGTCACGCGCGTGAAATGCCCAGGAATGTCTAGCGGTAATCCAAAAGTGTCAACTTCAACTTCATGGTCGTCGTGGTCATCGTCGCGTTGAACTTTCCATAACTGTGCGGCCAGACGGGTGTAGGTTAAGCGCGAGCGAGTGACACCAAGTGTTTCGGGATCAATGACAACCGAATCAACAATTGAAGACGAGCCAACATCGATCGCTAATTTTCGTATTGCCATGACGCGGCTAAATGAACTACCTCGAACATCAAGATCAGTGCAGCCTCCAATATCGCGGATCTGAGCACCATTGACTTCGCCCCACTTGCCGCGACCATCGTTTGCTAGCCACAAGTCGGGTTCTTCGAGGTCGCGGAATAACAGCATCTGCTGAAGTTGCCAGGTTGCGGTGAAGCGCAACACGTACTGGATATCGAGGCCAGATATCTGACTGTTCACGGTCCAAGACTCATTTTCGAAATGCAGATTCAGGGTCTCAACATGGTCGTTGGTGACCCCCCGCCATATCGCGGTCATGCCTTCAAGAGGCAAGTGACTGACATGGTTTGGCTCAGCGCTCATGGATGTAAGTGTAGAGATTTGCATGCGGTTCAATCGGGGGCTCGGCAACAATCGAATGTGTGTTTGTCTTGCGCCGTCTCTCTTGTGTCGTCTGTCTTGTACGGTTATACACGTGTCGCCGAAAGATCCTGCCAATACATCTGGATCCCTGATCCCCATTGCCGATGCTCGGCAGTTGGTGCTGACGGCCTGTGTTGAATCTGCCCCCATCAACATGAGTGTTGGCCAGGCAACCGGTTTTGTCTTGGCGCAAGATGTGGTGTCGCCAGAGGATGTTCCACCTTTTGCCAATTCGGCAGTTGATGGTTATGCAGTGCGGGCTGCAGATACTTCTGGAGCAAATTCAAATGAAAGCATTTCATTACGAGTCATTGGTGAAGTCGCTGCTGGTGCGCCAGCAAATGTTCCAGTCAAAAATGGAACTGCGATTCGCATTATGACTGGCGCTCCCATGCCAGAGGGTGCCGATTCGGTCGTCATGGTTGAAGACACAAAATTTGTCGGCGATCGTCACAACTTTGATGGTTCTCAATTCGTGCAGATTTTCAAAGAAGTTCGATCGGGCGATGCAGTCCGACGAGCAGGGGATGATGTCCATGTAGGGGACAAAGTTTTTGAAATTGGTACCGAAATTCGGCCATCAGTTGCTGGCGTCTTAGCCAGTGTGAATTGTCGGAGTCCGTTGGTGTATCCGCGAGTGCGCGTGGCAGTTTTGTCGACGGGTGATGAACTCATTGATGACGGAAGTGTTCTGGCTCCTGGACAAATTCGCGAGAGTAATCGCACAATGCTGATGGGTCTTGTTGCGCAGGCTGGTGCAGAAGCAATTGATTACGGAATTGTTCGTGATGATGAAGATGCACTTGTTGCGGTCTTGCATCAAGCAGCCACTGAATGTGATGCCATTGTCACGAGCGGTGGCGTGAGCATGGGTGACTACGACGTCGTGAAGGCTGTTCTTTCGCGCATCGCCGAGATGCACTGGATGCAACTTGCTATTAAGCCGGCCAAGCCATTTGCCTTTGGCCTTCTGCAATCTTCAAATAGTCGTCGCGTGCCGGTCTTTGGATTGCCCGGAAACCCGGTGAGCTCATTAGTGAGTTTTGAGTTATTGGCTCGACCAGCACTTCGCAAGATGGCCGGACACCCGCAATCGGCATGGGACCGTCCCCTGATCACCGCTATCGCCGATAGCCCAATCAAACGCTCGGCAGATGGCAAAGTCCATTATCAACGAGTGATCGCTCACTTTAAGGATGACGGACGCCTGCATATTGACTCGGTTCGTTCGCAGGGAAGTCATCAATTGGCGGCTTCGGCCTTGGCTAACGCCATCGCAGTGGTCCCCAACGGCAACGGGGTGGAGGCTGGGGGAGAGGTCCCGACCATCCTTCTCGTATCCTGAAGCCATGTCATCAACAACTGCTGTTCGAGATCTGGTTGACCCATACGGTCGCACCATTCGCGACCTGCGCATTTCGGTGACTGACCGTTGTAATTTTCGCTGCACCTATTGCATGCCCGCCGAAGGCATGGTGTGGCTACCTAAGACTGAAGTTCTGACCTTCGAGGAAATTGAGCGCTTAGCCCGCATCGTCGTCGAACATTTTGGTGTTGATGGAATTCGCTTAACTGGCGGCGAGCCCACCATGCGCGCCCACTTGCCAGTATTGGTTGCCAAGCTTGCAGCATTGTCTGTCCCGAAAGATTCTGCGTCGCCGCTTGCTGGTCAACCGATCGATCTTGCCATCACAACCAACGGCGCAACCTTGGCGAATTGTGTTGACGAATTGAAGTTGGCCGGGATCGCCCGTGTCAATATCAGTCTCGACACGCTTGATCGAGCAAAGTTTGAACAGATGACTCGCCGCGACGAATTGCCACGCGTATTGGCCGGAATTGATGCGGCCATTGGAGCCGGCTTTTCGAGCGTCAAGATCAACGCGGTCGTTGAACGTGGAGTCAATGACGACGAAATTCTTGACCTCGCCGAATTTGGGCGGGCCAAGGGCGTTGAAGTGCGGTTCATTGAATTCATGCCGCTTGATGCTGAAGGTCATTGGTTGAGTGACAAAGTTGTTAGCCAAGATGAAATCGTTGAGCAGATTGCCAAAGTTCACCCACTTGAATTGATTCCAGCACGTGGTGCTGCTCCGGCCGACCGTTGGCGCTATCTCGACGGAAAGGGAAGCGTCGGCGTGATCCCGAGCGTGACCAAGCCTTTCTGTGGAGACTGCGATCGTGTGCGCCTCACTGCCGACGGACAATTCAGAACATGTTTGTTCGCGACAACCGAATTTGATTTACGTGATCTCATGCGGGCGGGTGCCGATGATGCGGCAGTTGCTGCCGAAGTTGAACGGGCCGTCGGCACAAAGTGGGCGGGACACCAGATCAATCAAGTGAATTTCATTCGGCCCAAACGGTCGATGTCGCAAATTGGCGGCTGATTCAGCGGTTCTTACTGACGCGATTTTTGCTCACGTGAGTTTTTCTAATGAATGAATCGTCGTGTGTACTCCAGGGCTGAAAAGTAATTGCGGCTCGCCTTCTGGGCGCGGGAGTCCGGCAGCCGTGATGAGGTTGTCGTCAAGATGCAAAAGTTCAGCACGATGAAGTGGCCAGGCCTCGTGCTCAACTGCTCCGTACCACAGCCGATCACCACGAGATGACGAGACGAGTCCCCAACGTGAAGTGAGAAAATTCTCCAAGGGACTTGGTTGAACCGGTGCACCAACGCGAACAGCGATTGCCGATGACGAGCGATTGGGCCACTTACGTTCGACGTTGCTCGCCAATATCGCGCCTTCGCCGTGTCCGGTCAAAGTAACACTGGCGTTGCCGTAGCAATACGGAAGTTTGAAAGCCAGACGAGCGACCAAAGTTGGAAGAAGTTTTTGCGTGTCAAGCGAGAAAAACCACACTGCCGATCGGCCCCTTGATGTGACGTACGTGCGCACATTAATTTCGGCAAAGTTCGAAGTTGTTGGAATCGGCGGCAAGCCTCGCAACCGCAAATCGCGCATGTTGAACGGCACGAGTCCTACGTAGGCACTGCCTTCAAATGTGTCCAGTTCAACTCCTGCTGGAAGGAGTCGCTGAACCACCTCAGGTTCGTAGGCCCAATGTGCAAAGAGTAAGTCCCGCCACTGTTGCGTCATGACCTTCATATCCCCATCGTTGAACACACAGGTCCTTGGTGTCGGGTCAGAACTAGGTGACTCCTGACTCGTTCAATCTCGATTGGCAGATACTCTTACGGATGTGACTGAGAGCTCAAACGATTCTGGTTCCCATGTATCTGGGCTGACGCACCTTGATCAACAGGGACAGGCGCGCATGGTTGACGTCGGGGCCAAGCAGCCCTCACAACGTCGGGCGGTGGCCCGATGCAAGATTTTCATGAGCCCAGCCACGATTGCCGCAGTGACAAATCAAGATCTGAAAAAGGGCGATGTTTTGGCAGTCGCCCGAATCGCCGGAATTCAGGCCGCCAAACGAACCTCTGATCTGATTCCGCTCTGCCACCCGGTGATGTTGACAAGCACCTCAGTCAGCTTTGAGATTGCGGACGATCACATAGTGGTTGAGGCTCATGCCGAGGTGTTTGAGCGCACTGGAGTCGAGATGGAGGCCCTCTGCGCCTGCTCGGTGGCGGCCTTGACCATATATGACATGTGTAAAGCCATCGATAAGTCGATGGTGATCGGCGAATTGGCCCTGTGGGAGAAGACTGGTGGGGCGTCTGGTAGCTACCGACGAGCCACTGAGCAGGGGAAATAGGGTCTTTGCAGTACAAGAGACCGGCGGCTCGAATGCCTTCTCGATTGACTGGCAGTTCACCTAAAGTTCGCCTAATATTGCGTCGTTCGTCACGAATGTTGTAAAACTGTAATGAAGCGGGTTGCCTAGTAACCCGTGACCGCTTCGG
>WLMQ01000035.1 GCA_009700145.1 Actinomycetota bacterium | reverse complement strand
CACGGCGAACCCTCGTGGAGCTTCTTGTATCGCAAAGTTGCCGGCGTTCTCACTGGCGCGGGACATCGAGTGATAGCTCCCGACCTAGTCGGTTTCGGTCGCAGTGATAAGCCAACACTCACAACTGATTTAACCTATGAACGTCACGTTGATTGGATGAGTCAATGGCTCGTTGCGAATGATCTCAAAAACCTCACGTTGGTGTGTCAAGACTGGGGCAGTTTGATCGGCTTACGTTTGGCAACAGCTTTCCCCGATCGCTTTGCGCGCATCGTGTTAGCTAATGGTGGACTACCAACTGGTGATCCTGCACCGAACGAAGCATTCATGGCGTGGCGTAAGTTCAGCCAAGAGACTCCGACGTTCCCCACATCACAAATCATTCAAGGTGGTTGTGCAAAGAAGCCTTTAGCTCCCGAAGTGCTCGCGGCCTACGACGCTCCGTATCCCGACGAGTCATACAAGTCTGCGGCACGAATCTTCCCAACATTGGTTCCGGCTTCGCTTGACGACCCGTCATCAAAAGCCAACATCAAAGCGTGGGACGTCTTGAAGACGTGGACTAAGCCATTCATTTGTGCATTCAGCGACAGCGATCCCGTCACGAAGAACGGTGAATGGGGCTTCAGAAAAGTTGTGCCTGGTGCTGAGACGTCAATGCACACGACCATCGTGGGTGGCGGACATTTCTTGCAAGAAGATTGTGGCGAAGAACTCGCCAACTTTATTTTGCAAGCGATTGCCTAACGAATCAGCAACTCGCCAATTTCTGCGCTAGGTAATCGTGCTCGGCTTGATCAACTGACAAGTCCCAAGCGCGCTTAATCTCAATCCAGATACGCACGTATTCACAGTGGTATGCAGAGTTCGGTGGCATCCATTCGGCCGGATCACGATCGCTTTTTGAACGGTTACTTGATGCAGTGACTGCAATCAAAAAGAACGGTTGATCAAGATCATTGGAGTAGTGCTTACGCTGATCAGCATTCCAATTCCATGCACCAGAGTCCCACGCTTCGCTGAGTGGCACCATGTGGTCGATATCAAATTTTGATGAATCAGTTGTTTCGACGTTGTCGTAGATTGAAAACCAACGACCGCCTGAGATTGAACACTTTGAACCGATCTGTACGGGGTCGAGCGACTCGGCAATCAGTACTTCTTTACGCGTGTTGCATCCATTGCGATCGGCGTCATACCAATCGGCGAATAAATCTCGGTTGTAACCACCCACATGCTCTGCTTCAATGCGCAAACCAACTGGGTCTGATGGCACCGGTGGTTGGGTGATTGGGGCTTGAGTTGCCGGCGCCTGTGTTGCGAACGCTTGAGTAGTAGGGGCGATCGTTGACGGAGCCTGCGTAGGAGGTTCGACGTTTTCCGGTGCTCGAGTGATCGTAGGTTGGGTCTCGACCGATATGACGATTGATGTCGATGTCGTTACTGAAGTATCAATTGCAGTGGTCGAAGTTGTTGTCGACGCTGGCGGTAGCGAGGTGCTATTTGAAATGGAAATCGGGACTGAGTTGTCAACTTCAATGGCCACAACTTCTGCCGGAGAAGAACCACATGACACACATATCAACATCGAAAACGCAACGGTCGGACCAATCATGTGCCGAAGTCGCGGGTTCATGTATAGAGACTAGGCAGATTGAAAGAATCTTGATGACTAAATGGGGGAGAATATGCTCGTGATTGGTCGTTTTGCACCTTCTCCAACCGGACCCTTGCATGTTGGAAACTTACGGACAGCGGTGATCGCTTGGCTGTGTGCTCGGCAACAAGATGGTGAACTGCTTCTTCGGTTTGAAGACCTTGATCGCGCGAATAGTAAGTCCGAACATGAAGTACAACAAATCAACGAGCTTGCTCAATTAGGAATCACGTTTGGACCAAACGTCATTCGTCAAAGCGAGCGCTTTGATCTCTATCGCGACGTCGTTGAACAGTTGGGCCAACAAGATCTGGTGTACTCGTGTTATTGCACACGTCGTGAAATTCTTGAATCGACTCAAGCACCACATGGACCGTCTATTGAAGGGGCATATGCAGGTACCTGCCGCAACCTTTCGGCTAGGGATCGCTCAGAGCGTGAACAGAGTGGTCGTCCACCGGCGTGGCGGCTTCGATCAAATAACGAGGAGTACATCGTTGACGATGTCGTCACTGGTCCGACCCCGACGGTGATTGACGACATGGTGCTCCTGCGAAATGATGGCGTTCCGGCCTACAACTTGGCAGTCGTTGTTGATGACGCCGAACAAGGTGTCACTCAAGTAGTTCGTGGCGATGACTTATTGCTTGGCACGGGACGGCATCTTCATCTGCAGAAGCTGTTGGGATATTCAACTCCGCAATATGTGCATGTGCCGTTGGTGGTAGGACCCGACGGTGAGCGGCTGGCGAAGCGACATGGTGCGGTCACGCTTGAAGACCTGAACCAGCGTGGTATCGATGAGCGCGAGGTTCTTGGCGAACTCGCTCGAAGTATTGGGATCGATGTTGATCGCCCAAACGGCGTGAGTGAACTACTTGCTGGGTTCAGCCTTGATCAATTACCAAGGTCACCATGGACAATCCCGAGCGACTGGCAGACTGTTGGTTATGACAACTGATCTCGAACGAGTACTGGGCTACCAAGATGCTCAAAATGACGATGGCGAGATGGTGCAAGTTGCCGAGAACCTTTTGATGATGTCCTTTTGGACCGCTGAAATGTGTCAAGCCGTTATCAATGCTGCCGAAGCCGTTGGCGGATTTGAACCGAACCCCGATGATCCGGTTCCTGGACATGAAATCAGCCTTGCGGTTATAAGTCCGCGACTGTACGAGAACCTCATGATCGATTTGGGTGAACGCATCTGGCCTCAGTTGCAACAGAAGTGGCCGCTCATTGATTACTGCGGACTCCGCGATGCCTTCATCATTAAGTACAGCCTCGATGGTCAAACCGATTTACGTATTCATCATGATGTTGCACAAGTATCGGCCTCGGTCAAGCTCAATGATTCATATGAAGGTGCCGAACTTGATTTTCCGCAACAGTCATTTACGAATCGCAACGTTCCGGTGGGCTCACTTTTGGCGTGGCCATCGTTGGTGACGCATCCGCATCAGACCTTGCCGTTGACCAGTGGCATCAAATATGGACTCACAATTTGGTTTGAGTTGCCCGAGCAATACAACTGACTTATGTCCCGTATGCAGGGACTATCCACCACTTAAGAAAAAATAGAAACTACGGTCACATTTACTGTGACTCAAGCTTCTCACCACACACAAAATGCACGCGCATTAGTGGTTGCATCATTTGGCTTGATTTCATTGGTGATTTCTGGTTGTTCGGGCGTTGTTTCATCAAGTGCAGAAGCAGCAGTGCAGTCGCCGGCTCTCGTTGAACTTGCACCTCCTTTCACCACAACCCCAACAACTTTGCCGCCTGAAACAACTATCGCGACAGTGACAACATTGCCTCCGTTACAACCAGTCGTTGTCGCGGTCGCATCAATGGCAGTCCCACTTGTGGCGGTTGGTCAAACCGATGGTCCAGAAACTGCGCGGGTACAACAGCGTTTGCTAGATCTTGGGTTTTGGTTGCAGTCAACGAATGGTGACTACGGAGTCACGACTTCTCAAGCAGTGATGGCCTTCCAGAAATATGCCGGGCTCGTTGCGAACTCTGAGGTCGACGATGCAACTGCTGCTGCGTTAACCAATGCGACCACGCGGGCTTACGGAACGGCTAATCAAGGTTCATTAATTGAAGTTGACAAAGATCGCCAATTGCTTTTCATCATTCAAGAGGCGTACACGGTCTGGACCATCAATATCTCAAGCGGTTCGGGTATCCCATTTAAGGAGCGCGACAAAAACGAGTGGGGCAAGTGGGTTCAAGGCGACGCCATTACTCCAAACGGCATTTTTGTGATCGATCGCCAGGTTGAAAAGGGCTGGAGAACCGGCGACCTTGGCGATATCTATCGACCGAAGTACTTCAACATGGGAATCGGCCTACATGGGGCCTACAAGATCCCCAATTATCCGGCTTCACATGGATGTGTACGAATGTCGACGCCGGCTATGGACTACATCTGGTCAGCCGACCTGGCTCCGATGGGCATGAAGATCTGGGTGCACTCCACGCCACCTGCGGCGTGACACGCTAAGAGAGTGATTTCAGCCTTTAGCGAATTTCGTCCGTGGGTTGACCCGACGCAAGTGTCGATCGGTCGACTGCCAATGCGACAGGTGATGACGGCTTGCTCATCTGCTGATGAAGCGCGAGTTGGACGTGAGGCATCGCCCTGGTGGCAAAGTCTGAACGGCAACTGGCAACTCAAGTTGTGGTCATCGCCCGATGCAGTTCCGAACACCGCAATCAAAAGAGATTTGGCATCAACTGCGGGTTGGCTGACGGTTGCCGTTCCAGGAAACTGGACAGTTCAGGAAACCGGTGATTTTCCGCATTACACCAATGTGCAAATGCCGTGGCCATTGCGTCCGCCCGAGACTCCTTCCGAAAACACAACGGGTGTATACCGCCGTACATTTACGGTGCCGAAGAATTGGAAGTCGCGCCGCACGATTATTCATATCGGTGCTGCCGAAAGCGTGCATGCGGTATTCGTCAATGGTTCGTTTGTTGGTTACGGCACCGATAGTCGGCTACCCAGCGAATACGACATCACCGACTATTTGCAAGCGGGCAAGAACACGCTCGCAATTTTTGTGCCTCGTTACAGCGCCCAGTCATATGTTGAAGATCAAGACCAATGGTGGATGGCGGGGTTGCATCGTGAAGTCTTTCTAGAGTCGCGCGCTCAAGTACATATTGCGCAACTACACGCTCACGCCGATTGGGATGCCGATCTGGGTCTTGCGACGATGAATATTTCGGCGTTCATTGGTGTCGCCGATCAAGATTCGCAAAGTCCACTTGACCGTGGTTGGACAACTCGTTCATGGGTTGAAACGATTGACGGAAAACGACTTGGAAAAGTACACGTCGCGAAAGTTCCATATCGACATATTCAGCCCTATGCATTTTCGGGCCATATCGCAACGACAACATTTGACATACCAAAAGCGCAACCATGGTCGGCCGAGACACCGCAGCGCTACCGACTGCTGTGCGAGTTAGTTAATTCCGACGGGGAAGTGTCTGAAGTCGTCGGACAGGTGGTTGGTTTCCGTCGCGTCGAAATTCAAGATGGTTTAGTCAGTGTGAATGGTCGGGCAATCACCATCATGGGTGTCAATCGCCATGATCATCATCCCGACAAAGGCAAAGCAGTTTCTGTTGAAGACATGCGCCAGGACATCATCACGATGAAGCGGGCCAATATCAATGCAGTTCGCACTTCGCATTACCCAAATGATCATCGCTTCTACGACCTCTGTGATGAATATGGGCTGTACGTCATTGATGAAGCAAATATTGAAAGTCATGGTTTCAACACCAGTCTGTGTCATGATCCGCGTTATGCCGCAACGTGGTTGTCGCGAGTGGCACGCATGGTCGAACGTGATCGCAATCATCCGAGCATCATTATGTGGAGCCTTGGCAATGAGTCGGGTTATGGCGAACATCACGATGCATGTGCTGCCCACATACGACGAGTCGACCCGAGTCGCTTGTTGCACTACGAAGGTGCGGTCTTTCATGCAGGTTGGAGCGACGGCGGAAAGAATGTCACCGATGTTGTCTGCCCGATGTATGCACCGGCATCAGCATTAGACCTGTACGTCACTGCAAAACTCGGTGAGCGACCATTGATCTTGTGCGAGTACAGCCATGCGATGGGTAATTCAAATGGCGGTCTTGCTGACTATTGGAAAGTCATTGATCAACATCGCTTGTTGCAGGGCGGGTTCGTATGGGAGTGGAAAGATCACGGGTTGCGTCAAACATTGAAAAATGGTCAAGAACGCTTTGCCTATGGTGGCCAATTCGGTGACCACCCCAACGACGGAAACTTCGTTGCTGATGGTCTGGTATCACCCGATTGTGAACCCCACCCGGCAATTCAAGAGTTGATGTGGGTGCATCGTCCAATTGCCGTTGAACAAACGGGCTGGAAATTGCGCGTGACCAATCGGCAATCGTTCCGCAATTCTGCATGGTTGCGCGGAACCTGGGAACTTACTCTTGATGGCGAAATTGTCGAGTCGGGGAACTGGTCACCTCAGGTTGAGGCTGGGCAATCGGCGTTGATTGATGCTCCAACCAATCTCCTCGAAGCGAAAAAACTCAATGGAGAAGTTCTTCTGACTCTTCGCTGGTTCGCAAAGAAAGCAACTCCCTGGTGTACGGCTGGGTGTTTGGTTTGTTGGGACCAAGTCGTAGTTCGTGCGGCGACACCGCAGCGTTTGCCAAAACGTGCGTCAGATGAAGATCGAGCCGAAATCGACGTGTTACTTGGTGGCAATCCGCGATTAAACCTGTGGCGAGCTGCGACGGACAATGATGGTTTCAAGTTGATGCCCGATTTGGCTTCACAGATGGGCATTGGCGGTCGCGCTCTATGGAATTGGTTGGCTACTGGAATCAATACCAAGCCGGCAAATTCTTTGGTCAATCATCAGTGTGATTCATATGTTGATGTTGATGGAGCGGTTGTGTTTGATCACACGGTTGTTGTGCCAGAGTCATTGGCAGACCTGCCACGCATTGGCGTGGTCTTTGAACTCCCCGCAGGTTTTGATGAATTGAGTTGGTACGGCCGGGGGCCGTTAGAAAACATGCCCGATCGTAACTCGGGTGCTTTGCTGGGCATCTGGAGCGATGAACCAGATGAGTTGCCTTACATCGTTCCTCAAGAATTTGGGTTACGAACCGATTGTCGGTGGATGGAAATCATCCGTAGTCGTGATGGCGTGCGATTACGCATTGAAGCGCTGAATCCAGCAGGTTTGCACATGTCGGCAGTTCACCACCGCGACGACGATCTCTTTGCGGCGGCCGATGTCACCGAGTTGACGTGGCGTGAAGCCTTGACAGTGCATATCGATGTCGCTCACCGCGGAGTTGGCACTGCAAGTTGTGGACCCGATATCGATCCACGACATTCGATTGCCGCTGGTTCTTATCGCTTTGCCTATCGGCTTCGATTATTGGGCGCGTCGGACAACTAACTTGCGATCTTGCGCGGTGAGGCATTCACCGGTCTCGAGATCAAATCTCCAACCGTGCAATGTGCACACGAGTTCGGTCCCTGAGCATTCACCAAAGACTGAAAGATCGGCTTTGCGGTGTGGGCAATATCGCTCGACGATGTAGTTGCCAATTGTGATTTCGTCACTTGGCGTGGCTGGCGCAAATTTCTTGACTGCTTCTGCTTCGGTACGTTGCATACGTTCAGCACTGAGTGATTTGAAGAAGTTGTAGATGTATTCGTTATACGAACCTGAACGCCAGGCCGAGAAACGGCAGGACAAGAACAATTTGTCGCTCCAGTCGACGGCATTTTGCGCAACGACTGTTTCGACCAGCCGCCGGTCAATCTCAAAACGGAATCCATACGGCTCATCATTGAAGGCTCGAACTTCGCCATTCGGAAAATCAATCAAGATGTCAAGGTCGCCGGCGCGCAACAAACATGCGGCTCCAATTCCTTGACGAAGTGCAGGCGCCATTGCAAGCAATGGTTCCCACCATGCTTTGAGCGTGTTCAACAAATCATCGGTTGGCTGAGCCCAGTTTGCTTTCATGTTGTCGAGCCAACCGAGATAGTCAGATTGGTATTGACGAAGGTATGTCAACTTGTCAGAAAAGATCTTCTGCACGTCGGCATCTGGTAGCAGATGATCAACTTGCAACTCGTCGCCGATGGTGATGCATGTCCCGGGCATATTCAAGATGCCTTGGCGTGATGCTTCCTGAAGTCGCGACAGAAACTGAGTTTGGTCGGGGAAGATTGACAGTTCATCACCGGTAATCACATTGAACTGAAAGAGATCAGGATCAAGGAAACACGGGGGACCGGCCGAAGGAACAACGGCTCGAGCATCAAGTGCCTCGACGTAGCGCATGGCGCGCGCAAATTGACTATCAACTTTGAGATCGATGAGTTCACGCATGCGCTCGGGAGATTCTTGATACACCATGGGGTACCAAATAGCCCCAGAAAATTGCAACCAATGTAAATCAATCGGCCCGTGAGCTCGAAGAGCGTTGAGGTCACTGGTGCGACAATCGTTTTGGTTGACTATTCGATGAACACCATCACTCACGACAAGTGCGGAGTCTCCGGCGGGACCATCGGTGATTGAGGTTTCTACATGTATCGCAACAGTGAGACCATCGCCTAGGTCGTGTTCGACTCCGTCAACTGTATGGATGAATTCAGTAAAGCCAATTTTACGTAAGCGACGCTCAAGTTCGGGAGTCGGGAATTCGGGTAACAAAATTGGTGTGGCTAAATCAATATTTGCCGGCAACCATTCTTCATCAAGGTGATCACCGTGGAGATGAGAGATGTACAAGTAAGACGGTTTGCGTAGTGCATCATAAAAATCGGCAGGAAGTTGATCATTGCGTGGAAAGACAAACCACGATCCAAAGAACGCAGGGTTGAACCACGGATCACACAATATTGACCCTTGTCGAGTCTCAATAAAGATGCCCGCATGGCCAACCGATGTCGCGCGCATCTGAGTAGTAGTCACAGAACCAAACTATCCAAAAGTGACGAGACCAATTTGTGAGTCTCGTAGTCCGTTAGTCACTTAGTGGGAGGATCTTTATACATCACGCCGGCGCGTGACACATTTTCGGTCCACTTCGAGCCGTCCCAATAGCGATACTCGTAACGGCCAGCAGGATCTTTGTACCAATCGGCCGGAACATTAGGTACCGCGGATTGTGTGGCAACTGGAGTCGAGGTCGGTGCTGATGCAGGTGTTGGTGAGATAAATGTGGTGGGGCTTGCCGGTGTATTTGTCGCGGCCCAACCAGCTGAGTCATTGACGGGAGTCGGCTGAACTGGAGTAGTCGCGGTGACGCTAACTGGACGTGACAAGTACGCGACGATTTCGCCCGTCGCGACAATACTGACAACTTGCCAACCTTGTGCTGACATCGACGTAAGTTGGGTCGCAAGATCGGCGGAGTTGTTTGCGGTTACTTTGAGTGATGTGAACTCGAGCATGTCGCAAAGTGTAGTGCTGGTTTTTCAGTCTTGGGTAGCGGTGCCTTCAACAGCAACGAGCCCACGGGCTTCGGCTTGTGACGACTCACCATCGAACACCAAAGAACCATCTCGTAAGGCAATTGTGCGAGCTGTACGTGAAACAAAGCTCAGTTCGTGAGTGGCAACAACAAGCGCAGCACCATCAGCCGAGGCTTGGTCGAAGAGGTCGAGGAGCGCTTCTTTGCCGTCGGCATCGAGCCCAACGAAGGGTTCGTCAACAAGCATCAATTCGAACGGTCGAATAAATGCAATCGCAATAGCGGCCTTTTGTTTGAGACCACGGCTAAAGCGAGTGGGCAGATCGTCGGCGCGATCGTAGATACCAAGTTGTCCCAAGAGATCGGCAGCTTTTTGCTCCCATGTACCCATGTTGTGCAAACGTGCGGTGTATTCGAGGTGTTCCCACACCGACAGGTCGTCATAGAACGTGGGAGCGTCGGCAAGATAACTCAGTTTGCTGCGAGCGTCCATTGAACCTGGCTCTTGTCCAAAGACAGTAATCGAACCTGATGCGGGCTCAAGTAGTCCGGTCGCCATACGCAAGAAAGTTGTTTTACCCGAGCCGTTATGGCCAATCAATGCAACTTTTTCGTGCTCTTCAATTCGTAACGACAATGGGTACAACGCTGGACCGTCGCCGTAGTCCTTAGCAACATTGTTGGCAATGAGTGCTGCGGGCAAGACCGGTTCGGCTTTACGACTTGTTGACGAAGATTCACCCTTTTGTGCGCTGGGTGGTTTGGGATGGCGGCTCATGAGTTTCCTCCGGTACGAGTTTTCTGTCCGCGACTTTCAGTAGCGGCGGTGTTCAAAGATTTCTTTATGTCATCGCGGAAGCGCACCCAGCCACCGATAATCATGGCCATGAGTACAATGGCAATTGCAATGCGAAGAGCCGGAGCTTCTGGCGCGTTGCCGTCGGCAAGAGCCATACGAGCGCCGACCATGGGCAAGCTTCCGAGTACCGCAAGGACTACTGGCCAAATTGCTTTGATGAGACTCACGGTGCCGGCAACTTCTGGCGGCATCATGTTGGCTTGTGCGGTTGACGAAACTTGATCAGGTGCACCCGAAACAATGTTGATTGCTGCACCAGCAAGACCACCGACCAAAGAAGGAACGGCGCAGATTGCCGCGACTGACCACATGTGAGGTTCGACAACTCCCATCGTGGCAACCATGATGCCTGCGATCGGAATCGCGATAATTGCCGTCGAAGATAAGAGAGCGATATACATTACACCACGCAATTTCGGATACGCGTCAGTTCGTTCACCCTGATCAATTTCTTGAGCGAATGGTTCACAAATTTCAAGTCCCAAAATAAATAATGCAAGACCGCTGCCTAATGCCGCTGGAGTTGTGCCGTTATAAACCGCCACTTGGCATAAACCAGCAACGATGGTCAATGTGACGATTCGGGTGATGCGACTCAATGGGAAACGTAACAAACCCTGCCAGCCGCGATTCCATTCAGCAGAGAAGCGATTCTTGGCCTTTTTTCGTTTCATTTTGATCCATGGGCGATTACGACTGCGCTCTTGACTGAGTTGGCGACGCAACAAAGTCACGGTACGAAGGTCTTGCAATGTCACTGCAAAACGCAATTGAGTGACGAGTGCTGAACGACGTGACAATGCTTCAAGTGATTGCCGTGCCAAGAGTGCAAGGCCAATCACGACGAGGAGTACTGCAACAACCGATGGGATGAGCTCGCTGGCTCGCGTCCGTTCGCCCCACAACGCAAGACCACCTTGCAAGTCGCCGGGCCCGGTGAGTTTTGAACTGGGAAGTGCAGTGGCGAATTGCCAAGCGATCAATGCGCCCCCAATGACACTGGCCATCCAGCCTCGAAGTTTGAGTGAATGCGCGCACAGCGCTGACCCGACAAAAAGCGCGCCAGCAGTGATGCCCCATAGCGCGCCCGACATTGCCCATGACATTCCACTTCCAGGTAAGCGACGGCCTGCCAATTGACCAGCAACTGCTCCTGCTGCACCTGCAGCAAACATCGCCGAACGAAGTCGCTGAACCGCTGGGCGAAGAAGTACTCGTTGACGACTCACAGGTGCCAACAACACGTGGCGAACATCTGCTTCTTCAATTGCTAGTGGTCCGCCGCGGCTGCCTGAGCGAAGTCCCATGGCGACCGCCAAGATTCCGATGAGACCAAGCCATGCAGGTCCGAACTTTACGACGTCGGTCGCCATTGAATCAGCGACTGGCTTGTCGGGAACGAGACCCGAGATAAATAAAATTCCGCCACCGAAGATAAACGCCGCTAGGTACACGCGATATAGCGCTTCAAACCATTCAACTTCAGCGAGTCGATTTTTTTGGCGTGCTCGTCGAAGGGCTCGCACAGCGTTTGAACTGATCGCAGCGACTTGCGTGACGAACGAATCACGATTGGGTTCAACGGCCCCTATTTCGGTCGGGGTTTCGGGATCAGATGACCAGCCTGACCATGAGGCAACGAATAGTCGTGGTGTTGCAAAGCCAGCATGCTCAATCGCAACGATGTTGGCGCATGCCGAAACTCCGCTGCCACAATACGCAACGACTTCATCGGCAAGATCTACACAAAGTGACTCGTAATGACTGCGCAGTTCGTCAGTTGTTTTGAATGTTGTTGTTTCTGAATTAATGACGGCGTTCCACGGTGCACTGAATGCTCCAGGAATGTGACCAGGTCGAGGATCAAGTTTTGCGGTGGCATCAGTGACAACGCCAGCAAAACGATCGGCTGAACGCGCATCAAGAATGACCCGTCGTGAAGTGATTGCACCGTCGGCGACGATTGATTCGAGATCGTGTTTGGTGACGAGTTGATCGGTGGGCCATTCAACAGTTGCAAATATTGCAGCTTTGACGGTTGTGGGTTTGCCCGCAGCAAGTGGTTGGTCGTTAGCGCGTTGCCAGGCAGCAATGCCACCGTCAAGTACCGATGCCTTACATCCGAGCATGCGCAACATGACAACGAGTCGCGATGCCGTCATGCCACCGGTGTCGTCGTATGCAACAACGTATGAGTCGCTTCCGATACCAAGTCGTGACATCGCGCCAGCGAAAGCCGATGGAGTAGGAAATGGATGCCGACCATTTGTGGCGTCTGTTCGATCGGACGAAGCAAGGTCGCGATCAAGGTCAACGAAAATCGCATTCGCAATGTGACCCTCGGTATAAGCCTTGCGACCATCGCGTCCGTCGAGATACCAGCGCACATCGGCGACGACGATGTCGGTACGGTCAAGAGCCTGCAGATCTTGGGCCGAAATAACGATCGGGACTTTGGGCTCTAACTCGTTCAAGGTTTCCATTCTTGCCTGTGGGGCGGGCATACTGACAATGATGGATGTAAGAACCGTTGAACTTTTTACGTCCTTATTGGCGCTCATCGCGCTGGTTGGGGCAGTCTCATACGCCCTGTTAGGACTTTTGATTTCGCCACAGGCAGCAGTCGTCGCCGAAATTCGTCGATTGTCACTGTGGTTGGCCTGGCTGGTCGCGGCGTGTGCAACGGCTGGAAGTCTGTACTTCAGTGAAGTCGCTCATTATGTTCCCTGCCGCTTGTGCTGGTTTCAGCGCATTTGTATGTACCCGTTGGCTGGCATTTTGCTGGTGGCGGCGATTCGTAAAGATCGCAATGCGCGCTGGTACGCGTTACCGATGTTGGTCGCCGGGGTGTGCTTGTCGGGCTATCACTATCTCATCGAATGGAAGCCTTCGCTTGGTGACGGCGCTTGTGGAATTGGACCATCGTGCACAGATGTCTGGTTTCGTCGGGCGGGCTTTGTGACACTTGCCTTCATGGCCCTGAGCGGATTTATCGCGATCGCCGCGCTACTTTTTGTTCAGCCGAATACACCACACGACCAGTTGTCCGAGAAGTGAGCAGAAAATGGCCAAGCAACCAATCAAGAAGTCAAACAACAACAAGTTGGTTCTTGGCGGAGTCACGCTCGCGATAGTGATTGCTCTGGTGATTGCGGTTGTCGCGGGTGGCTCAAAAGATTCGTCGAACACACCAATGAGTGATGGGGCAGTTTCTGCTGGTGAGAATCAGCCAGTTGAAGTAGTCGGTGAAGTACTTGAGGCCTTGCCCGAGTCCGGCGACGACTCAACGCTTGGGTTAATTGCGCCAACTTTGAATGGACACGCCTTTGATGGATCAAATCTTTCGGTGACTCCTGGTGACGGCAAGCCGTACATGGTTGTGTTCCTTGCGCATTGGTGTCCTCATTGCAATCGTGAAGTTCCACGCCTCATCGAATGGCAAGCATCGGGTGCGATTCCGGCCGATTTGCAAATCATCGGTGTTAGCACTTCTGTAGCGAGCGATCGACCTAACTACCCGCCATCACAGTGGGTCGTTGCTAAGGGTTGGCCGTGGCCAGTTATGGCTGACTCAAAATCAATGGATGCAGCAAACGCGTTCGGAGTTTCGGGCTATCCATTTTTTGCCATCGTTGGAGCGGATGGAAAAGTAAAAGTTCGTGCCTCGGGCGAAATTGAAATCGATCAACTCAATCAGATTGTGAACACTGCACTCACTAGTTGAGTAATCGCGCGGCTTGCTCGGCCAAAGCCAATACTTCACGTAAGGGAAGCGACAGTGCCCGTGCTGCCATCACTGCATCATCGTTTTCGACCTTGATTCGACCACTGCCAATTTTGATACGAATTTTGTGACCTTGAACGGTGACAGACTTTTCTTCGCGAGTTTGCGGCCAACGCTGAATGACCGAACCACGTAAACCGAGCGTGCCAGTTTCAGAAACGAGCACGGCCGAGATTTTTTCAGTGAGCGCAAGATCGCATAACGCGTGAACCGTAAATGCGGGGCGGCCCTTTTTCATCACGATGGGAGTCGCCCATGCGTCATGTGCACCAGCATTCAGTAATTCGGCAATGGTGTGGGCGATGACTTCGCCAGAGACGTCATCAACGTTGGCTTCAAGAAGTTGTACATCTTGCCCGGCTCCAGAAAGAACGGTTTTTTCTAACGTTTCACCAATCACAACTTTGACAACATTGGCGCGACCAGGAATGTCGTTAGTCCCAGCGCCGTAACCGACGCTGCTCACGGTGAGTGGTGGCATTGCACCAAATGAATCAGCGAGTGCAGCCATCAAGGCAACGCCAGTCGGAGTTGCCAGTTCACGATGATCGTCTAGTCCGATCAAAGTGATTCCCCGTAAAGCGGCCAAAGCGGTGACTGCGGGTGCGGGGTTGGGCAAGGTACCGTGCGCCGAATTGATATGCCCATGGCCGATAGCAATATTGCTACAAAAAATGTGATCAATGTTGAGAACCTCAAGTGCGGCGCAGACTCCGACAATGTCAACGATTGCATCAACACTTCCGACTTCGTGGAACTCAATGTCGTCAACTGCGACGCCATGAATGTTGGCTTCAACTTCAGCAAGTATGGCGAAAACTTTCAGGGCTCGTTCACGAACGCGAGTGGGAAGTTCGGAGTCAACTAAGAGCTGCTTGATATCGCGCCATGCTCGATGATGATCGTGATCGTCGTGATGATGTACCCCAACGATGGCCCGAGTCGCGCCGACTCCGGCGCGTTGAGTGCGTTCAAACATCAATGCGTAGTCGTCAAGTGCAAGACCGCCGAGAATTTCAATGACCTTTAATGAATCGGCACCAGCATCAACGAGTGATGCCAAGGTCATGTCTCCGGCCGTGCCAGCACCACAATGGAACCACGCAGCAGTACTCATGCTTGCTTTGCCTGTGTTTGATCGGGACGTAGTGAACGCACGATGCGTGCCACTGCGCACGCTGCACCGTAACCGTTATCAATACCAACAACAGTGACGCCGTTTGCGCATGTTGCGTGCATTGCTAATAGTGCAGTCACGCCTTCGAGTCCCGAGCCGTATCCAACATTGGTTGGTACAGCGATCACTGGCTTGCCACTCAATCCACCAATCACACTTGCAAGCGCGCCTTCCATGCCTGCGACAACAACAATTACATCAGCGGCCATCACATCGCCGAGTCGATTCAGCAGACGATGTAAACCAGCGACACCGACATCGATGATGCGGTTTGCTGATATGCCATGCGCACGTAAAGCCAAAATGCATTCGTCAACGATCGGAACATCGGCGGTGCCCGCCGAAATAACAAGTGCGTTGCCGGTGTACCAAGTTTCGGGTGCTCGCCACAGCATTGACCCGTGCGCAGTATCGGCGACCCCAAAAGCAGCTTCAAGGGCCTTGTGTTGATCAACGGTGGTGCGCGTGACGAGTACAGGTCCGGTGCCGTGGTCGAGAAGTTCGCGTACGATCAAAACGCACTGTTCGGGGCTCTTGCCTGGTCCATAGACCGCCTCGGGTGCTCCTTGGCGTAAGTGTCGGTGATGATCGACCAGCGTGTCGCCAACGTCGCTAAAGGGCAGTCGCTTCAAACGCTCGACGGCTTCGTCGGGCGCGATAGTGCCTGAAGAAACTCCCTCAATTAATTGGCGCAGGGTCTCAACATCCACATAATCATCCTGCCACTTGGCGCTCGT